>WRGF01000070.1 GCA_009787345.1 Turicibacter sp. | reverse complement strand
GACACCAAAACCATCTACACCATCCATAACCTGCGCTTCCAAGGAAACTTTACATCTGGTTCCATCCGCTCTTTGGGTTACCGCTTCGACGACCAGTACGCCAATTACATGGAAGTCGGCATTCAGTATGCCCATAAGATCACGACGGTTTCAGAAACTTATGCCAATGAAATCCTCACCGATTTTTACGGCGAAGGCCTTAACCACATCCTTGGCATGAGAAGCCAAGACTTAAGCGGCATCGTCAACGGGATCGACATCGACCTTTTTGACCCGTCGACCGACCCAGCACTGGTTGCTGCTTACAGCGTCAAAACCCTCAAAAAAAAAGCCCAGAACAAACTGGCGCTTCAGGAAAAATTTGGCATGGACGTTGACCCGGATGTTCCGATGATCGGTATCGTGACCCGCTTGGATTCCCAAAAGGGGCTTGACCTGATCACCCACGTCCTGGAGGATATTTTATACCACAACAATGTCCAGTTCTTCTTGCTGGGGTCTGGGGAATATGAATATGAGCAATTCTTCCAATCCCTACGCGACCGCTACAGCCATAAGTTCGGGATTTACCTGGGCTATAACGGCAAACTTGCCAACCAGGTGTATGCGGCCAGCGACATGTTTTTGATGCCTTCCCTTTACGAGCCATGCGGGCTTTCCCAGCTGATTTCCCTGCGCTACGGGACAGTCCCTATCGTCCGTGAAACGGGTGGGCTTAACGACACGGTCCACGCCTTCAACGAATTTGAGAAAACCGGCAATGGCTTCTCCTTCACCAACTACAATGCCCATGACATGAAGCACACCATCGACCGCGCCCTTGAGTTTTACGCCAACAGGCCGGCTGACTGGAAAAAGCTTGTGAAAAATGGCATGGAAGGCGACTATTCCTGGGACAAATCAGCCCAGAAATATTTAGAGCTCTACCAAAGCATGTAATCACCGAAAAGGGATCCGGGGGCGGGTCCCTTTTTGGCATTTACAAAACATCCCAAATCCGCTATAATTAACAAATCAGAACGAACTGGGAGGCCTTAGAATGATCGAAAAATACATCAAGCTTTACGAACAAGGGGAAATCAACGAAGGGGTAGTTGAGGAAATGCGCCATTTCGCTTTTGAGGCCAAGGATGACGACATTTTTACCATCGCCCAGATTTTTGCTTCTTTGGGACTGGCCGGCCAAGCCATCGAACTGGCGGAACCCCTTCATGAAACATATCCTAATGAAGCCGAACTAAAAAACTTCTTGGCGGACTTGTACCTTGATTTAGCCGAGGACAACAAGGCGCTTGAGCTGCTGGCTGAAGGTAATCAGGACGACGCTAAAAGCCTGCTCCTCCAAGCGGATATGTACATCACACAGGGCCTTTTTGAAGTTGCGGAGCAAAAACTGAAGCGCGCCATGGAACTTGAACCGGACAATGTGCTGCTGCAGCTTGCCTATGCCGAGTATTTTTACCACATCGGCGCCTTTGACGATGCCCTGCCCCTTTATCTGGACGTACAGGACGCTTCGCTGGATACGGAAATTGATATTTACAGCCGTTTGGCAACCTGCTACAGCCGCATCGGTAAATTTGAAAAGTCATTAGGGTATTTCGCTAAATCCGAGGAACTGCATGGGGAGCCGAGCACAGACCAGTTGTTCAACAAGGCTTTCATCGCCCATTCCCTTAACGATTTCCCACTTGCCAAGCAGGCACTCCTCAAAATCAAGGGCCTGGACCCGAGTTATGACACCATTTACCCCCTGTTAGGAAGCATTTACCTAGCGGAAGGGGAGCACGAAAGGGCCATAGCAGCCATCACAGAAGGCATCCGCTTCAATGAATTCAATCCAGAGCTTTACCGCATCAAGGCCCGCTGCCTAGAGGCCGCCCACGACATCGAAGCCGCGCGGGATGCTTATTATGAGGTCCTCAACTTGGATCCTGAGGATTTGGACGCTGCCCTTTGCAGCAACCGCATCTGCCTTGCCATGGAAGATTATGAGGAAGTCATTGCCAATGCGGCACATTACGAAGAAGGCGGCTTGGTTGACGACCGGTTTTTTTGGGACCTGGCCTTAAGCCACCAGGAATTGGAAAACTATGATGAGGCCCTTGAAAATTATGAAAAGGCCCTGGCCACCTACGGCCAGGACCCGGCATTCTTAAAAGATTTTGCCAACTTTTTGATAGAGGATGGGAATGCCAAAGAAGCCATCTTGCGCCTAAAACGCATCGTTGAGCTAGACCCATCGGATTTAGGGGCAAAGGAGCTTTTGGAACAGCTCTCAGCCGAAAATTAAATTTTGCAGGCCATAAAAATCAGCCAAATGCTAAGCCGCTTCATGAATCATCGGAATTTTCGTCGAAAACCACCTGGGAAGCCATTTCTTAATGCGCAGTTCATAAAAATGGGATATAATAGTCCTATAGGGGCTTTGCCCCTAAGGTAGCCCGTGGGTTTTAGGCGGGCTAGTTCCATGACTTTTGACAGGAGATGATACTATGATGTTTTGGGGTGTCCCAGGAGGATTTGATTCCAGTTATATGATTTATCTGGCCATTGCGCTGATTGTGCCGATGCTGGCCCAGATGAAGTTGAAATCCACGTTTGCGAGTTTTAAACAGGTCCGTTCCTTTTCGGGGATGACAGGGGCCCAAGTGGCCCGCCGCATCCTTGACGGGAATGGGCTTCACCAAGTGCCGGTTGTCGAGATTGGCGGGCATCTAAGCGACCATTACGACCCGCGCCAGCGTGTGATCAGGTTATCGGGCGATATTTACAGGGGACAGTCTTTGGCTTCGGCGGCTGTTGCCGCCCATGAGGTGGGACATGCCATCCAGCATGAAGAAGGTTACGCCTTCCTTAACTTTAGGAGTGCCCTGTTCCCAGTGGTCAACATTACAAGCCGACTAGGGATTTATGCCGTCTTCATTGGGCTGATGATGGAAGGCTTGATGGGGCTTGCCATGCTTGGGGTCATCATGGTCGGGTTCACCGTGCTGTTTCAGTTGGTCACCCTTCCAGTTGAATTCAATGCATCCAGCCGCGCCATGGTGCAGCTGGAGCGCTTTGGGGTGCTTCGGGGCGGGGACGAGGAAGCAGGTGCCAAGAAGGTCCTAAGCGCCGCTGCCTGGACGTATGTTGCCGGTACCGTGGTCGCTGTGGCAGAGCTTGTCCGTTTGATCTTTGTCTTAAATAACCGCAATTCAAGAAGGCGGTAGTCACAATAACTTTATCCCGCCAAGACTTTGGTGGGATATTTTTAGGAGGTGGGCCATTGGCCAGGAAGCAAAAAATCCATAAACGCATTTACGGCAAGGTGTTTGGCAGGGTAGGGGTGAGCCTGGTGCTGATTATCCTTCAATTGGCACTTTTTTTCCAGCTTATCCACCGCTTCCAAACCTTTTCCCCCTATTTTTTATCGTTTTCCATGCTTTTAAGTTTTGCTGCGGTACTTTTTTTGATCAATAACCGCTCCAAGCCCGGTGCCAAGATTGCCTGGATTATTTTAGTGATGGCATTTCCCCTCATAGGCGGCATCGTGTACTTTTGGATGAGCCTCCACCCATTGAACAAGCAGCTCATCCGGGGGATGGCGCCCATGCAAAAACAGCTGGAAAATTACTTGCCACAGGATAAGGAAGTTTTCGGTCAACTAAAGGCAGTCAGCATCAAAGCCGCAAATCAGTCAGCCTATATCCAAAAATACGCCCACTGCCCGGTATACACCCGTTCCACCAGTGAATATTTTGATGTGGGGGAGAAGAAATTCCGCCGCCTTTTGGAAGAACTGTCCAAGGCAAAGCATTACATTTTCCTGGAATATTTCATCATCGGCGAGGGAGAGATGTGGCAGTCCATCCTCGGTATCTTAAAGGAAAAAGCTAAGGCGGGCCTTGACGTGCGTATTATTTACGACGATATTGGCAGCCTTTTGAACCTTCCGGACGGCTACCCGAAATACCTGGAGTCCCTCGGGATCAAATGTTCGGTCTTTAATCCGGTGACGGCGCGGTTGCACATCAAGATGAACACAAGGAACCACCGAAAAATCCTGATTATCGACGGCCATGTGGCGTTTAACGGGGGCATCAACATCGGGGACGAGTACATCAACCGTACCAAGGTTTTGGGACACTGGAAGGACACCGCGCTGCTTATTAAAGGGGAGGCTGTCTGGAGTTTTACGGTGATGTTTTTGACCATGTGGGAGAGCCTTAGAAAAACCGGTGAGGACGTGTCAAGCTTTCGCCCCCATGTGTACCATGAAGCCCAATTTGAGGGGGACGGGTTTATCCAGCCATTTACGGACAGCCCCTTGGACGAGGAGCATGTGGGGGAAAATGTTTACCTGAACCTGATCAATCAAGCCCAGCGCTATATCTACATTACGAGCCCTTACCTGATTTTGGACTATGAGCTCCAGGGGGCGCTTGGGCTTGCCGCCAAGCGGGGGGTAGATGTGCGGATACTCACCCCCCATATTGGCGACAAGCATTTTGTCCATACCCTCACCCGAGCCAATTACCGAAACCTGCTCCTTGACGGGGTCCGGATTTATGAGTACACGCCAGGCTTCGTCCATTCCAAGATGTTCGTGGTGGACGATGAGCTGGCAGTTATCGGCACCATTAACCTGGATTACCGAAGCCTATACCTGCATTTTGAATGCGCCACCTGGCTTTATGGCACCAAAACCGTCGGGCAGATGCAAGATGACATGATGCGTTCCCTTGATGCGAGCCATGAAATCACCCAGGAACAATACAGGAATACCCCATTTTTCGAGAAACTGCTGTTTAATTTCTTGAGGCTATTTGCCCCGATTATGTAGGGCTACCCTATCAATCCCTGGCCAGGCCCTGCATCCATAAAAAAATTTCTAATATATGAAGCATGGCAATCCCTAGGTTTTTTTTGGGGGATTGCCATGCTTCATTATTTATGGCGAAGGGAAGGTAAAGCCCTCGCCCAGTGTTTCGTACGTATGGCTGACGGTAATGAAGGCTTTAGGGTCGATCTCGCTTAACAGTCGTTTCAGCTGGATCAGCTCTTTTTTGGTAATGGCCACCATGATGATGTGGGTGGGGATTTTGCTATAGCCGCCCTCGCCGTAAAAAATGGTGACACCGCGGCCGAGCCGTTCCATGATGAGTTCCCGAAGCACTTCGCTTTCCTTGGAATGGATGAGCACTTTATAACCTGCCTGAAACCCCTCCTGCATTTTGGTGATAAACAGGCTGCAAAGGTAAATCCCAATGATGGTGTATATGGCATTGGTGAAGGTCAAAAACGTCATAAGGGAAACGACGATGACGGAAGTGTCTACCACCTGAATGGTTTTAGCCATGGGCAGCCCAAATTTGTCCTTGATGAGTTTTGCGATAATATCGGCACCGCCAGTCGTAGCATCCTGCCCAAAGACAAGCCCCATGCCAACGCCGCACACCACCCCATAGGCGACCGCCGCCAAGATCATGTCTTCATGCAGGGCAGGGACCAAAGGCCCAATCACCTCAAAAACCCTTAAAAACAAAGTCAGGCAGACCGTCCCGTAAATGGTGAGCCAAAAGGTTTTCCTTGAAAATAAGCGGTACCCCATGATGAGGACGGGGATGTTAAGCAAAAAGTTGGAAAGGGCAGTGGAGATGTCGAATGTCTGGAACAAGATGAGGGTGATCCCCGTAAAGCCGCCATCTGCCAAATCGTTGGGCACGGCAAATTCAATGATGGAAAATGCCATCAGGGCCGCCCCAGCCATGATGATGGCAAGTGATTTTAAAAGTTTCAAGGAAACACCCCGTTTCAAAGTCCGCCCCGCTGGAATAAAATACGGTAGAGGCAATTGGGCTGGTCCCACCCAGGATGGGAGCAGTATACTACTTAATATGACGCAAAGTGCCTTAGTTATGCTAATAAAGGAGTTCCCTATGAAAAAAATCGTACTTGCCGGACTGGAAGGGAAGATGGGCAGTTTTTTAGTGGAAGGGCTTTGCAGGGGCAATGGCATCGAAGTGGTGGCAGGGGTCGGGACGAAGTCCAGGATGCGAAGGAAGATTCCCATTTACCATGATTTGAACCGCCTTTTAAAAGAGGTGGAATTTGATATTTACGTGGATTTCACCGAATACGAGTTTTCTAAATACGCCTCGGAGTTCATGCTAAGGGCGGGCAAGCCTATTGTCATCGGTACGACGGGGTTTTTGCCCCAGGACATCGAATATTTGAAAGGGGTTGCCAAGGAAGTCGGGGGGCAGGGGGTCATTGCGCCCAACTTTTCCATCGGCGCCATCCTTTTAAATAAATTCGCAGAAATCTGCACCCAGTACTTTGATGATTTCGCCGTGACGGAATACCATCATTCCAGCAAGAAGGACAACCCTTCAGGTACGGCCATCTACATTGCCAATGCCATCGACAAGAACCTGGGCCGTGATTTTTCGACTACCCCGGTCCATGGCATCCGGCTGCCGGGGGTTTTGGCGACCCATCACATCATCGTCAGCGATGAAACCCAAAAAATCGAGCTCATCCATCAATCCAATAACCGCCACTCTTTCGAACAAGGGATACTTCTTGCCATCGAAAAAGTGGGGGAACTGGACGGGGTCGTCTACGGG
>WRGF01000069.1 GCA_009787345.1 Turicibacter sp. | reverse complement strand
TCGTCAGTGAAAATGCCATGAACGCTCCGGTTCACTGCATTTTCACTTCCTTGGCTGGACGAAAAAATCCTCACTCATACGAGCAAAGCGAGTTAATGGAGGTACCCTCAAAGGAGATGATTTCACTTTTCACGTGGATAGCTATGAAGTGTAACCTCTTATCAACTTTTAATCCCCTAAGTTTATCCCATTTAAAGGAGTTTCGTCAACGGAAGATTTGTATAAATGTTGGAAAAGTAGGTTGTTGACATCGATAGCTTTTTCTGTCAGTATTATCAGTAGCATTTTGGGTAAACTAAAACAGTTTATTCGCAGACTATTTTGCTTCACGGGGTGTAACTTTAACATTCATCCTTGGAGCGGATGCGGATGCGGAAAGGGTGAATTTACAGATGAACATAGCAATCGTAGCAGTCGGAAATGAAGTCCTTTGCGGGCAAATCGTCAACACCAATAGTTCTTACATTGCCCTTGAAGTGGAGCAACTGGGGGCAGTGGTGGCACATCAGCAAGTGGTACCGGATAACGTGGAAGCCATCAAGGAAGCCATGGAAACCGCCTACCGTTATGCCGATGTGGTACTGACCGTTGGCGGGCTCGGGCCTACGGTGGATGACCTGACCCGCCATGGGGTAGCGGGATTTTTCGGGGAGGACCTGGTTTTGGACGAACCCTCCCTTCAGGGGATTGAGGATTTTTACAAACGGATCAACCGCACCATGTCCCCCAATAACAAGCAACAGGCTTATGGGTTTTCAAGTGGCCGGATGGTTCCTAATCCCCGTGGGACGGCACCTGGTCTGTTTTTGGAAAAGGATGGCCGAGCTGTGTTCTTGCTTCCAGGGCCTCCCGACGAACTCAAGCCCATGGTCCAAAATCACGTCCTTCCTTATATAGAAAAGCGCCTTGGGGATAAGCGGATTACCCAAACGTACCGGCTCTATGGCATTGGCGAATCAGCGGCGGAAATCAAAATCCTGGATTTATATGAGCGCTATCCACAGTTGAACATCGCACCGTATGCTTCCATTTCCTATACAGACTATGTGGTATCGACCCCCCAAAAGCATGAGGGGTTATTGAAACCTTTCCATGAGGATTTTCATGGGATATTAGGCGGGCATATCGTCGGCGAAAGGGGGGTGCCGATTGCTGAAACCATCGTTGGTTTTTTGAAGCGGCATTCCCTGACCCTGGCGACGGCAGAGAGCTGTACAGGAGGGATGCTGGCATCGGAACTGGTGAACGTGCCCGGGGTTTCCGATGTGTTTTTAGAAGGCATGGTCACCTACACCAATGAAGCCAAAATGAAGCGGTTAGGGGTCAAAGCGCAAACCCTTCAGGAACATGGGGCTGTTTCCGAGGAATGCGTCCGTGAAATGGCAGAAGGACTGAGGGCTGTTGCAAGTTCTGATTTCGCTGTCGCCATTTCAGGCATTGCCGGCCCGACGGGCGGTACAGACGAAAAACCGGTTGGGCTTTGCCACTTGGCTGTCGCCACGCCAACGGGGACGGAGACAGAATCCTTCATATTCCCGGGCGACAGGGAAAAAATCCGGATACGCACCACGTCAGCCGCCCTATATTTGATATTTAGATGCCTGAAAGCGATTTAATTCAGCCAGGTCATTGAATTACAGCCTAAAAAAGGTTACAATTAAATGTGTAAATTCGTTATAATCGAGGAGGCTTTTCCATGAATAAGAAAACGGTTAAAGATGTTGAGCTTCAAGGCAAGAAAGTATTAGTCCGCGTGGACTTCAACGTTCCATTGAAAGATGGCGTGATTACAAATGACAACCGCATCACGGCGGCACTTCCAACGATCCAATATATTTTAGAGCAAGGCGGCCGCGCCATTTTATTCTCCCACTTAGGGCGCGTAAAAGAAGAAGGCGACAAAGCAGGGAAGTCATTGGCTCCTGTTGCTAAGGCACTAAGCGAAAAATTAGGCAAGGAAGTTGTGTTCCCTGGTGTTACTCGTGGAGCTGACCTTGAAGCCGCCATCAATAACTTAAAAGACGGGGATATCCTATTAGTGGAAAATACGCGTTTTGAAGACATCGACGGCAAAAAAGAATCCAAAAACGATGCTGACCTAGGTAAATACTGGGCATCATTGGGAGATGGGATTTTTGTCAACGATGCATTCGGGACGGCACACCGTGCCCATGCGTCCAACGTTGGGATTTCTTCAAACGTGGAAAATGCCGTAGCAGGCTTCTTGCTTGAAAACGAAATCAACTTTATCAAAAACTCTGTGGACAACCCAACCCGCCCATTCGTAGCCATTTTAGGTGGTTCAAAAGTTTCCGACAAAATCGGTGTTATCGAAAACCTGCTTGAAAAAGCGGACAAAGTCATCGTCGGCGGTGGGATGACTTACACATTCATGAAAGCGCAAGGGATTGAAATCGGAAACTCTTTATGTGAAGACGACAAACTGGACCTTGCCAAAGCATTGCTTGACAAAGCTGGCGATAAATTAATCTTACCTGTTGACTCCAAAGAAGCAGATGCTTTCGCAGGATACAACACGGTCCAAGACACGAACGGGGAAGCTGTTTCTGCTGGGTTCTTGGGACTTGACATCGGGCCGAAATCCATCGAAAAATTCGAAAACGAAATCAACGGCGCTAAAACGGTTGTTTGGAATGGTCCAATGGGAGTATTCGAAAACCCTGACTTCCAAGCGGGGACAATCGCTGTTATGGACGCTATTGCCAACCAAGCAAATGTAACTTCCATCATCGGTGGCGGTGACTCTGCGGCTGCGGCTATCAACTTGGGCCGTGCCGATAAATTCTCTTGGATTTCTACTGGTGGGGGCGCTTCCATGGAGCTTCTTGAAGGCAAGGAATTACCAGGGCTTACTTCTTTAACTGATAAAACAGCTTAATTGACGGATATAATGCTAACATTGGCTTTCATTTGAATGGGCTTGCCATTTTTCCTTGAAGGGCACCTCTAATAACTCCAATTCACCCGAATTTGCGGTCTTTTTCCGCCCATCCTTCGTCAGCAAAAATGCCATGAACGCTCCGGTTCACCGCATTTTCACTTCCTCGGCTGGACGAAAAAATCCTCGCAAATGCGGGCAAAGCGAGTTATTAGAGATGCCCTGAACCCATGGAAGCCGTTGGTACACGTTTAAAAAAACGAAATTGCTTTTAGCAGGGAGGATGGTTTTTCCTCCCCCCTAGGGGCAAAAGATAGGTGAAACTTGCGGATGAATAAAGATATTAATGTGGAACTGGTCCAGCAGCAGGAGCAGATTACCCGGTTGCAAAAGTCCCGGAAGTCCATGCATACTGTGTTGTTGGTCAATTCTTTGTTGACACTTGCCCTTATTATCGCAGTCATTTATTTATACTACATCAAAAATACTTAGTCGAGGTGAAAAACATGTCAAACCGTAAACCGATTATTGCAGGAAACTGGAAGATGAACAAGAATTATCAGGAAGCTTTGGAATTTATCCAAGCGGTTGCAGCGAAAGTGCCAAGCAAGGATAAAGTGGAAACCGCTATCTGTGCGCCGGCTTTATACTTAAAAGATATGGTCAAAGAAGAAGGGTCAAACCTTCGCATCGGTGCCCAAAACGTGCACTTTGAAGCCAATGGGGCATTCACTGGTGAAATCGCACCGGCCATGCTTCAAGACCTTGGGGTCACTTACGTGGTTATCGGGCACTCTGAGCGTCGTGAAATGTTCTGCGAAACTGACGAATCCGTCAACAAAAAAACACACGCAGCCCATGCAGCTGGCTTAGTGCCAATCGTTTGCTGTGGGGAGTCTTTGGAGCAACGTGAAAACGGGACGACCAACCAAGTGGTAGATGCCCAAATCAAACGCGCTTTGGAAGGTTTATCTTTAGAGCAGGTGAAAAACACAGTCATCGCTTACGAGCCAATCTGGGCTATCGGGACAGGGTTGACTGCAACAGACGAGCAAGCCAACGAAACCATCGGTTACATCCGTTCGGTTGTTGGGCGCGAGCATGGTCAAGAAGCAGCAGACGCTGTACGTATCCAATACGGAGGTTCTGTCAAGCCTTCAACTGTTGCCGGCTTAATGGCACAACCAGAAATCGACGGCGCTTTAGTTGGCGGTGCATCATTGGATGCTGAGTCGTTCTTGGGACTTTTAGAATTCTAAGCTGAAAAACCAGAACAAGAAAAATCCTCCATGCGTTGCCGTGGAGGATTTTTCTTGTTCTGGTTTGCGAAGGGAAAGTGCTGTGGTTTTACAAAATCTTACAGAGCACCTTTAAAAAATTTTTGTTTTAAAATGTGGTGAGTCAGCCCAACAAAATCTCTTTAGTTGGCAACATCCAAAGGTATGTGCTTGCTATCCCTGTCGAAAGAACAATTACACCGATTCCAATAGCGTATAAGGATACAATAGTTGTAAAATCCATAGAAATTTCATAGGCTGCCAATAGTTCCTCCACGGACATGTCACCAGGATTGTGGAATCGAAAAGAATTGCCCCCACAACCGATACATATGGATTCGATTTCCATAAGCGCCAATTCATTACCTCCCGCTTGCTGAAGGTCGTTTAGCAGCATTTGGTGGGATACCGATTGTGCGCTGATTTGCCCTATAAACAATGATAGGGTTAAAGCACCCATCGAGATAAGCAGCAATTCACCCAAAAGCCGCTTTAAAATCTTCCACTTGCTTTCGCCAAGGGATAGAAAAATACCTAATTCACCTTTAATCTCCTTCAAGTAGAAAAATATCAATAAGATGATAATTAATAAACCACTTGAAATAGCTCCTAATAAAATCCAGTCCATTAATTCACTCATATTCCCCATAACGGCTAGCATCTGCGGAAACATAATAGTTGAAAAATCTCGTATCCCCCAAAAATCTGGTAAGATTTCTATCGCCTGTAGACGGAACGCATCTAATTCACGAATGTCATTTAATAGGAAAGAAGAATGCTCCTCTAACCAAAGGTTTCGATAATATTCCCATCCAAGGCTTTCCTCCATCAAGTCATCTTCTGTCATAAATAAATATTCCATCATTTGTCGGTATAATGTTTCTGCAAAATCCCAAGGTATAAACATTTGATTTAAAATTTGTTCCCGGCGATGAATGTCAAACAATGGATGTTGGCTACTAAATCCTTCTTCCAAATAAAAGATACCGACGACTTCAATCCCAAAAACTTCTAAAGGCGCCCAATCTTTTTCGGGTAGGAGGCTTTCAGAGGAAGAACGTGGAATTGTAACATCTAACTCGGATCCTACCGATAAATGATTTAGATTAGCAAATTCTTTGGAAATCAATACGTGTTGCCTATCCCCACTAGCTAACATTCTTCCTTCAGATAAAGTTAAAAGACCTGTTTCAAACTCTGGAATTTGGAAATTATTCATCCCCAGGGCATGTACGATTTTACCATTCCTTCTGAAATGACTTTCATAAAATTCTGCAAGTGCTCCAGAGGCGTGTTGGTAAAGGATTGCCCCTTCTATTTCAACTTCTGCACGGATAAAAAAGTTAAAGGAATCGATTTGCGGAAGTTTGCCGATTTGTTTTAAAATTTCGGGTGTAAGTGTATCTCTTGTCCCCCCCGATAAAAGATAGGCTTCCCAGTCAAATGTCGGTACCACTAGCCTTGGCACTTGAAGCCAGAATTTATTTTCAGTCTGCTGGACTGCGGTATTGATAGTAATAGCTATTGAAATCAATGTCCCAATGATAGTCATAATAAAAAATAACACGAGGGCTTTCCCTTTTTTTCTTTTGAGTGTAATCAAAATTCTGCTTAAATCTCCCATATCCTGCACCTCCAATAAGAAAGGAGGAACTTTTGGCAGTTCCTCACTGATATATTTACCTTGATGTCATTGATCCGGAAGCAAAGGCACCTGGATGAGAAACCCATGGGCCATGGAGAGTCCGAACATCATTGGCAGTAGCCGTTGAACCATGGATAACCGAGGGTTGCCCTAGATGTGTCCCGGGGTGTAATAGCCAGACTTGCGCCCTGAAAGGGCGATCCCAAGAAAAATGCCCGACAGAACGCCTACGCCCGCCGTAGGCACTTTCTAAAATGAAAGTTGCCGACGCTGAGAACGGTTGGAAATCCATGTATCCCAATGTTTCCGCACTGGGATTTAGATTTTCCTCTGAAGAAGCCTCAACCCCTTGATGGCTTGTGGCTGCTGCTGTCAGCACTGCGATACCAACGGCACAAAATACTTTTTTCCACTTTTTCATATAATTCCTCCTGACGACCACCTAACTGGATAAACCTTATTCGCGACTAATAAAACGGATATTTTAGGGAATACCGTAGGCACTCCTGATTTGAAAGTTGCAAAAGTTTTTTGGTTAGGTGTTTTACAGTTCTGAGGAGTAAACTTTCCAGTTTTAGGGGAAATTCCCCTCGATTTAGTTCTCCTAACTAAAGCACAATCATTTCCAATTTGTTTTTTGAAA
>WRGF01000068.1 GCA_009787345.1 Turicibacter sp. | reverse complement strand
AAACATCCCAAAAAGAATGCGCTTAACCCGTTGGTAATAAGGCATTTCAGGGGTGTTTTTTCACAAAATCAGGTGCAAAACTCGGGTTATACCACAAGTAATGCTTGGAATGAACCGTTCCGAGGAGCGAAGGGAAAGAGCATATTTCCAAATAGGTATACCGCACTTGAAAAATCTTCATAATAAGCAGGAAAACTACAGGCGTTAAAATATTGAAGCTAGCCAGCAGTGGTTTCCTGTTGGTTGGCTTTATCAATAACGGCTAATTCCGGGCGCTACTCCATCCTGAAAACTGACCCTCCATGGCACAATTTTCAGGCTTGCGTGAACGAGCGCCCGCCACTTTTGATTTGGAGGTGCATCATGGGCAAAATTAAGGTTATTCCCCTGGGCGGCATGGGGGAGATTGGCAAGAATATGACGGCCATCGAGTATGAAGATGAGATTATTGTGATTGATTGCGGGTCGGCGTTTCCCGGGGAGGATATGTATGGCATCGACCTGATTATCCCCGACATCCATTACCTGTTGGAAAATCAGCATAAAGTGAAAGGGCTTTTCGTCACCCACGGCCACGAGGACCACATCGGCGCGATTCCTTTCATCCTGAAGCAGCTGAACATGCCCATTTACACGACCCGCCTGACCATGGGGCTTATTGAGCGGAAGATTTCGGAGCATGGGCTAATCCATCGCACCCAGTTTCATGTGGTGAAGGAGCGCGAGCTGATTGCCTTCGACCAGATTCAGATTGAGTTTTTGCACACGACCCATAGCATTGCGGACGCTTGTGCCTTGGCCATACATACCCCTATTGGCGTGATTTTCCATACGGGGGATTTCAAAGTAGATCTTACCCCCATCGACGAGAAAACCATCGACTTCGAGCGGATTGGCGACTTGGCTAAAGAGGGGATTTTGCTGTTGATTTCTGATAGTACCAACGTTGAGCGCAAGGGGTTTGGGATGTCCGAGAGCGAAATCCAGTCCACGTTCCTCAAGCTGTTCAAGGAGGCGACGGGGCGGATTTTGGTGTCCACTTTTGCATCGAATATCCACCGCATCCAGCAGATTATCGACGCTGCGGCTGCATTTGGGCGCAAGGTGGCGTTTGGCGGGCGGAGCATGGTGACCATGGCGGAAGTGGCGATGAAGCTTGGCTATTTGGATATTATGCCAGACCAGCTCATTGATTTGAATGGTATCGACCAAATGGACGATGACAAATTATGTCTTATTGTCACCGGCTCCCAAGGGGAGCCCATGGGCGCTTTGGCACGGATAGCCTTCTCCAACCATCGGCAAATCAAAATCCGCCCCAATGATTACATCATTATTTCGGCTTCCCCCATTCCAGGCAACGACAAGCTGATTGGGCGGGTCATCAACGAGCTCTACCGCCATCATGCCACCGTCATCTATAAGGAACTGGCAGATGTCCATACGTCGGGCCATGCCTATCAGGAGGAGCTGAAGCTTATGCTAAGGCTCACCCGTCCCAAGTATTTCCTCCCCGCCCATGGCGAGTACCGCCACCTCATCCATCATAAAAACCTGGCCATGCGGGTGGGCATTCCCGAAGAGAATATCCGTATTATTGAAACGGGGAATGTATTGGAAGTATCCTTGGATGGGCTAGCCGTCACGGAAAGCGTCCAAGCAGGGGATTTACTGGTAGACGGCATCGGCGTAGGGGATATTGGGGATGTCGTTCTCCGGGACCGCAAGCTATTAGCAGAAAGCGGAATCGTCGTTGTGGTTGCCACCATTGACCGCAAACTGAAAACCCTGGTCACGGAGCCGTACATCATGACCCGCGGCTTCATCCACATCAAAACAAACGAAGAGCTGTTGGACGAAATCAAAGACATCGCCGAAAAAGAACTGCGGACCCATTTGGAAGGCGGGACTTTGGAAATGGCAGTGCTAAAAACCCGTGTCAAAAAATCCATCGAACGCTACATCTACGACAAAACAAAACGCCGCCCCGGCATTTTCCCGATTATAATGATTGTTTAAATCGAGCTTCTCACACCACTCCAGGCTAAAAACTGGCCCTCCGTGCCACTGATTCTGGGAAACCCACCCAGCTTCAGCGTCACTACAAGCACATTTTTTAGCCTTCCGTAATGGGTGTGTTACGCATCTTAATTAAAGGAGCCTACCCATGTTCAAAAATACCCGTACCATGACTGAAGTCGCCATTTTGATTGCCCTTGCTTTTATCCTTGATTTGGTGTCCAATATGTACTCCAGTTTCATCTGGGCATATGGCGGCTCCTTTTCCCTGTCCTTAGTCCCTCTTGCCATCATCGGTTACCGCCACGGTTGGAAGGCGGGATTTGTGGGTGGTTTTTTAATGGGGCTTTTGCAGCTTTTATTGGGGGCTTTTATCGTTCATCCCGCCCAAGTCCTCCTTGACTACCCTCTTCCATTTGCCATGCTGGGTCTTGCCGGATTCTGGTCCCGCCAGGTCAACAGCCGTAAACGTTGGCGGATTTTCATTATCCTGTCCACTTTTATTGCCTCCCTGCTTCGGCTAGCGTGCCATATTTTAGCGGGATACATTTTTTGGTCAGATGGACTGTCCCCAAGGGCAGCCATTTGGAACTCCATTATTTACAACACCCCTTATGTGGCGGGTTCTTGGGTCATTAGCTGCATCGTCCTGGTCGTCTTATATAAAGGCTATGAGCGTATGCTCCAGCCGCCAAAGTACATGCCGAGGCGGTATTAATCCCAGAATCCCAACTATGAAATTTGACAAAATCAAATTTTGGTGGTAACATATGAGCATATGAACATATAATGAATTATAGGGTTCAATCGAGCTTCTCACACCACTTCAGGCTAAAAAATGGCCCTCCGTGACACTGATTCTGGAAAACCCACCCAGATTCAGCGTCACTCCAAGCACATTTTTTATCCTTACGTAAACGGGTGTGGTCAGCATCTTAATAGAGGTGATATCATATGGAAAACCAGGCATGTTGCGTTGACCCTGAGAAAGTGTCCCAAATCCGGGAGCTGGCTCATCAAGACGAGGCCATTTATGATTTGGCAGATTTCTTTAAGTTGTTCGGGGACTCTACCCGCTTGAAAATTTTATTTGCCCTGAGCCATGGGGAAGTGTGCGTGGGGGACCTTGCAGAGGCACTTGGCCTTAGCCAAAGCTCCGTTTCCCACCAATTGCGTACCCTTCGGCAAAATAATGTGGTCAAGTTCCGAAAAATGGGTAAAATCGTGTATTATTCCCTTGATGACGAGCATGTAGGCAATTTGTTGAATCAAGGCTTAGAACATATGAATCATCAGTAGGGGGACAATAATATGGAAAAATTTGAAATGAGAGTGGGTGGGCTTGATTGTGCGGGTTGTGCCAGCAAGCTCCAAAAAAGCATTGAGGAAATCCCCCATGTGGCAAATGCCAACGTGGATTTCTTAAGCAAGAAAGTAAAACTGGGTTACGAAGATTACAATTACGACGACATTTTGGGTTTGGTGGAAGCCGCTGCCCGCAAGCATAACTGCCACTTGGAGGAGGAAGAAGAGCAAAGCTCCATTGGCTTTGCCCATCACCTGAAATTCAGGCTCCTCCGCTATACCCTGGGATTCATCCTCTATGGGCTCAACTTTAGCCCGATGTTTGCTGGGACTTCCCTGATGGCGCTCCTGAGTTTTGCGGTATTCGGCTACGATGTCATCTTCAATTCCCTGAAAAGCTTTCTTAAAAAGGACTTCTTTAACGAGAATTTCCTCATGACCTTGGCGGGAACTGCTGCTACATTAACTGGGATGGCTGACGAAGCCGTGTTGGTCATGGCATTTTTCCAAATCGGGGAGTTCTTTCAGGATATGGCTGTGGAAAAATCAAGGAAATCCATTGCCGGGCTGATGGACTTGAAAGCGGAATCTGCCACCCGGATTGTGGATGGTGTCATGGAACAAATTGACCCTTCCGTCGTACAAATTGGGGATTTGCTGGTGGTGAAGCCCGGCGAAAAAGTCCCCCTTGACGGGATTGTCATGGAAGGGAGCAGCCAGCTTGATTTGTCCTCCCTCCTTGGCGAAAGCGTCCCCCGCATGATTGGGGCAACCGAGGAAATCCTTAGCGGGGCGGTGAACCTGACTGGTACGTTAATGGTCCAGGTGACGAAGGCCTACGAAGACAGCACCGTTTCTAAAATCCTGGAGCTTGTGGAAAATGCCAGCAGCAAAAAGTCCAGCACGGAGCGTTTCATCACGAAATTCGCCCGGATTTACACACCGATTATTGTGGTTTTGGCGATTTTGCTAATGACCATCCCCACCCTAATAATGCCGGCTGATTACCGCCAGTGGATTTATAGAGGGATTGTCTTTTTATTAGTGGCCTGCCCCTGCGCCCTGCATTTGTCCGTGCCCCTTAGTTTTTTCAGTGGTGTGGGACGTGCATCCAAAAACGGCATCCTCATTAAGGGATCGACTTATTTGCAGACCTTAAGCGAGGTAGGCATTGCCGTTTTCGATAAAACAGGTACCCTCACAAAAGGAAATTTCAAGGTGGTGGAAACCGCAGGACACCCGAACACCCTTGCTATGGCGGCGGCTTTGGAGCAGTATTCCACTCACCCCATCGCTAAATCCATTTTAGACGCTTACCCTGAACCGCTGGTTGCTACAGAAGTGGAAGAAATTCCAGGACACGGGTTGAAAGGGGTTGTAGAAGGCGAAGAAATCCTGGTCGGAAACAGCCGATTAATGGAAAAATACGGGATTAAAGCCCAATACAAGGGTGCGAAAACGGCCGTACATGTGGCGAAAAACGGGGGGTACCAAGGCTACATTTTGATTGCCGACGAAGTGAAAGCGGACTCGGGGGCGGCTATCGCCATGCTAAAACAACTGGGTATCCGGACCGTGATGATGACAGGCGACCGCACCGAGGTAGCGCGGGAACTGGCTGACGAGTTGGGAATCGACGAGGTTTACAGTGAATTGCTTCCCAACCAAAAAGTCCAAACCTTGGAAGCCCTTTATGGCAAATACCCCCATCAAAAAATCGCCTTCACTGGGGACGGCATCAACGATGCGCCGGTGCTGACCCGCTGCGATGTGGGGATTGCCATGGGCGGAATAGGAAGCGATGCTGCCATCGAAGCCGCCGATGCCGTCATTATGACCGACGAACTTTCCAAACTGGCAACCGCCATCAAAATTTCCAAAAGCACCATCCGCACCGTCAGACAAAACATCTACATGGTCCTGGCCCTGAAATTCATCGTCCTAATCTTAGCCGTCTTCGGCATGAGCGATATTTTATGGGCGGTGCTGGCTGATACGGGTGTAACCCTGTTAGCAGTCCTCAACTCCATCCGTAAACAGTCACAGTACTAATTCCGAAAACCATCGGAATTAGTACCGTGAGCTAAAATTATTTCAAAAACGAGGGACTGTCATGAAATGACGGAATCCAGAAACTTCGTTTTGACGAAATTCTTGTGAAAAAAGGGTACTTAAAAAGGCAAACTATCTAAGGATTATTCCTAAGTTTGTTTGCCTTTTTTGTGAATCAATTTTCATTTTATTTTTGTTGACGAAATCTGCTAATCCCACGCTTTTTTTCGGGATTAGCAGGTTTCATTACTCCCCCTTCGTCGTTATTCACCTTTATACCCATTCTCCACAAAACTTTTCCATGAAGTATCGTCTAATGTCTGCAAATCCCGCATGTCAAATTCCAGCCCATTTTGGGTTTTCAGCACATTCCGCAAATGCTGGTCGGGCAACCGCTTTTTGCCCAAATAACATTCCACAATGTCGTTTTCCTGTTCCAGATACCAATGTTCGGTAACCATGGAAGAGGAATACAAATTTTTCTTGAACTCCCGGTGCTTCAAGTCATTCTTATCTGACCAGATCTCGATAATCAAATCTGGGCATCCCGCCTTGCGAGTATTACGTTGGTTGTTAAGGGACACATTCTCCTTAAAGACCATAATGTCCGGCTCCACATATGAAAATTGGTTCAGTTGCCGTTTAAGGATTTCGGCCTCCTTAAATGTGAAATCATTAACATTGATTAGCCCGTCCCCATTATAAACAAGGGCAACTGTATCGCCGATGACTTCCAGTTCCCCCCTCCTTCTTAAAGGTCGAAGCTCCCCGGCAAAGGAGAACACCAAATCGCTATGCCTATCAGTAGTCGGATGAAAATAAATGTCTTGGGATTGTTCAATCATGCGGTCCATATGCTTCTCCCCTTCGGTAGTTTGATACGTTCATTATAACATACATCCTCCCTTGACTGCCACCTCCCGAGTTTTACACCCGTCTCCGAAAAAACTCTGTCGAAAAACATCTGATATCAAGGGTTTTAGGGGTTGAAACCCGTTTCATTATTTGATATA
>WRGF01000067.1 GCA_009787345.1 Turicibacter sp. | reverse complement strand
AAATCGACCAACAGATTTCCACCGCCCAATTTTTGATGAAACTGTTCAAGAAGTAGGAAGTATTAATAAGTGACCAACTGCGGGGGTTGTGATATAATTAGGATAAAGGACTAAGGACTAGGTGATACCATGTTAAATATCGACGATTATATCCAGCTGGCAGAGGCGGTCGCCGACGAAATCGGTGCCTTGCCCGTGATGGCAACTTTTAAAGGGCTCCAGCAAAAAATCGCCACGGACGACTTGCTGAAAGGCTTGGTCAGGGATTTTGAGCGGGCCAAGGAGCACCATGAGGAGGCACAGAGGTTCGGGGATTACTATCCGGGAAAAGACGAGGTCAGGGCCAGGCTCATCGCCGCTAAATCCGCCTTGTTTGCCAATCCCGACATCAAAGCCTTCAAGGCGTGCGAAAAACAAATCCAGCAAATCTTAGACCAGCTGTCCCGGGCCATGGACGACGTGGTTTCATTTGATTCGGGCAAATCAGGGGGCTGTTGCAGCGGGGGAAGCTGCTCTTGCAATTCATAGGAAAGAGGTGGGAACATGCCGCAAGAAAGATTGCAACTCATTGTCTATACAAGAAAAACCGGCGTCCAGCAAAAACTGTCCCAAATGGGCAATGTCATTTACATTTCCAAGCGGATGAATTACGTCTGCCTTTACATCGACGCCAAGATGAAAGATAAAACCATCAACCGCATTAAAAGCCTGCATGGCGTCAGCCGCATAGAAATAGGGCCCCAAGTGCTCAGCAGTGCCCTATCCGATGAAAAACACCTGGAAGGTGAAGCCTAAACCGCTTTACCTTCCAGGTGTTTTTATGCTATTCGTACTCCATGAAGGAAATGGTATCCGTGGCGCTTTCCCCAAATAAGAAAGTCTGGTTATTGCCTTCCACATCGGTGAATATCAGCCCGTTTCGGAAAAAGGCACCTGATAGGTCAATCCAGCAGTGGGTGACAAATGCCTGGTTAATTTTTCAATTATAGTATAAATCCATAAAAAATGGAAATAATAGGGGCGATGTCGGCGAGGAGGAAATGTTATGAAAATCAAGTTATTTCTGGCCATCATTTTGCTGGCTTCAGTGGTTCAGGCCAAGAAGCCGGTAAACCCGCCCACGGAGGAAAAAGAATATTGGGACGGGCTGGAGCACTATTCAAGGCATGAAATCAACAAATGGCGCAGTTTTGGGAGGTGAGAGCCATGAGCTGGGACCTGTTTTTAAGATGCCTGGAATTTGTGCGGGAGGAAGGCTACCTGCCCACGATTTTAATTGCCGCCTTGGTGGCCATGCTGGAAACCCTTTTGATCTTTTTGGAAAGTGACTTGCAGGGGATTTTTTTCCTATTGATGAAAATTTTTTTCCTGGCCCAAAATGCGGTTGCCTTCATGCTCCCTAACCGGTACGTCTGGCGTTTCGAGGGGTTGATAACCCAGGTTTCCTTTGCCATCATCTTATTTTTGCTGATCGACAACTGGTTGCAATTCGCCAGGATCATCGCTTATAAAATCCATAACCGTAGGGAAAGCTGAGAATCCGCTTACAACCAATGAAAGAAAAACAGCATCGTTCCAAATGAAAAGGGCTTTGAATTTACATTTGATTTAACTTCTAAAAGAGTTGACATTCATTTTGCAAGCGTGGTATTATGGATGGGTTGTCCGGGCTAATCTAGCGTTTGTCTAGGGTAGTTAGGAAAAAAAGACTATGCTTTTGTGGAGGAGTTAGGGAAATGAAATCAGAAGGAATGACGAAATTGAAGACCCTTGAGAAAGTCGGTTATGCGTCTGGGGATTTGGCGTGCAACTTGATTTTCGCAACGGTTACCAGCTATTTATTGTTTTTTTACACAGAAATTTTCGGGCTTGCGCCGGCAGCGGTAGCGGTCATGTTCTTGGTGGTCCGCATTTTTGATGCGGTCAACGATCCAATCATGGGGATTGTGGTGGACAAGACCAACACGCGTTACGGGCGTTTCCGTCCTTATATCTTATTTGGGGCCATCCCGTTTGCAGTGATTGCCATCCTTGCCTTTATGACACCGGACCTGTCGCCGATGGGAAGATTGGTTTATGCTTATGTGACTTACATGGGATTGAGCCTTGCTTATACAGTCGTCAATATCCCTTATGGCGCATTGACGCCTGCCATGACCAATGATGGGGACGAGATTGTCAGCCTTACCTCATTTCGTATGTTCTTCGCCAACTTGGGCGGGTTGATTATTGCCTTCTTCGTGCCATTCCTTTCCGGTATCATCACGGAGCACACGGAAAGTGCAGCACGCGGTTGGCAATATACCATCACGATTTTCGCAGTCTTGGGGGCGGCCCTGTTGATTTTCTGCTTCAAGAACACCAAAGAGCGCATCAAGCCAGATGTTGCCACTAAAATCCACTTTAAGGATATTTTTGAGCAGTTCAAAGTGAACCGGCCATTATTGGTATTATCCGCCATCTTTATTTTAATCTTCGGGGTCAATTCCATTGCCGGTTCCATGTCCGTTTTCTTCGTGACCTTCAACATGGACCGTCCGGACTTGGTGCACTGGTATATGCTTGCCAACACATTGCCGGCATTTGTGGTGCTTCCCCTGCTTCCGAAGCTGACGAAAGTCCTTGGGCGCAAAGGCATCCTTTACTGGGCCATCGCTTTGAGCATCGTGGGTATCCTTGCTTTATACTTCGCACCGGTCCATAACGTGCCAGTGGTATTCATTACCCGTATCGTGGCTTCCATGGGGACTTTATTGGTGGGTGGCTACATCTGGGCATTGATTCCGGAAACCATCGAATATGGTTACCAAAAAACAGGCAAGCGCCTGAACGGCTTGATTTATGCGGTTATCGGGTTCTTCTTCAAATTCGGGATGGCCGTTGGGGGCATCGTACCAGGGCTTGTTCTTGAACACTTCGGTTATGTTGCCAACCAAGCACAGACCCCGCGCGCCTTACAGGGAATCATGATTGTGTATACCATCATCCCGGCTATCTTGCTGGCAGTTGTCATGGTTGTGTTCAAGTCTTACAACGTCAATGACAGCCAAGAAATTGCTGTAAAAACAGAAAAAGCTTCCAACCCGGCCCTTTCCAAAATGGAAAAAGCCCAGGTTTAACTTATAGCCAGCAAAAGGCAGTGCCCCCAAAGGGTGCTGCCTTTTGGCAAGGGACGTTTTCAAGCGAGGATAGAATTTAGCATATTTCCCAGGAAATGTTTGTCTGTCAGGGAAAAGTATGGTATGCTTAAGAAAAAGAAGAGGTGTGGAGAATGAAAGAGCGGATTGCGAAAGAGTGCCAGGCGATTATGGCCAATGGGCAGGAATATGTGCTGTTGGATGCGGAAATGACGGGGGTAGGCATCCGGGATGAAATCATCGAGCTTGCGTTGGTGGACATGGACGGGAACAGCGTTTATGAAGGACGGTTTTGCCCGGACACCCATATTACGGACGGGGCTTATGCGGTCCATGGGATTTCGGAGGATGAGCTGTGGGACTGCCCTAAGTTTTCCGAGGCATGGCCTGAAATCTACCCGCTGATGGAAGGCAAGACCTTGTTGATTTATAACCGCCAGTCGGACATCAAATTTTTGCACCAAACGTTAAAGAAGCAAAAAATCAAGACGCCGGTTTTCAAGTCCCAGTGCGTCCAGGAACTTTACGAAAAATATGCCGGCCTTCGCCGAAGCGTCACTTTGGAAAAAGCCTGCAACGACATGGGGATGGTGTTTGAGCAAAACCACCAGGCGAAAGACGACTGCCTGATGACCCTTGCGCTGGTAAAAGCCATGGCGGAAAAAGACATTTAATAGTGCTGCCCCTGAAGCGGATTTTCTTGCTTCAAGGGGTTTTTACTTTCCAATAAAATCCATTTTATGGTATAATTGGTGGGCGAGGTGTTGTCCATGAGTAAAATTAATGATTATCTTTCCATTGGTGAAATGTCCAAACTGACAGGGGCCAGCATCAAGTCGCTGCGTTATTACGAAACCATTGGGGTGTTGAAGCCGGCTTATATCCAGCCAAGTTCGGGTTACCGCTATTACCAAATCAATCAGGCAACCTTAATCTACCTCATCCAAAGCTGCATTGAATTTGATGTCCCTTTGAAGGAAATCACCCGTTTCCTGGATGCCAATGGGGATTTTCAATATGAGGGCCTGTTGGCATATGGCAAGGAAATTGCTGCCAAGAAGCTTGAATACATCCTACAAAAATACGAGTTCATTTCCAAAGCCCAAGAGCGGTTGGCTAAAATGTCGGTGTATGAAAACCTGGAGGGGGCTTATGAGCGGGAGATGCCAAAAAAGCTGTTCCTTAAATTGCCCATTACCGAAAGTGCGGGGGTTGCCGATGTTTATAAGCTGTTGGTGGAAGCCTATGACAAGCTGGACCTTCCCCCTACTGTTTTCGAATGGCTGGAATATGGCTCTTTTTATCAGTTTCAGGGTGCGAGTTGCCAGCGGTTCCTCTTTTTGGAATTGCCGGCAGATTACCCAGATGACCAACCGGGGACACAGGTCATTCCAGGAGGGGTTTATCAATGCCTGCAACATGGAACCGATCAAATTGAAAATGCCCGCCAGTTGTTTCCGGGGGCAGGGGAAGATTTTTTCGCTATCGAAACGGAAATCCCGACCCGGGTTTTTGATATTGGGAATCCCATCCGGGAGCTGCGGGTGTTGAAGGAGGGAAAGAACCATGGCTAGGGACCGGATTTACCGCATTTTCCTTTCAGAAAAAGACAAGCACCTGTCGGCCTTGATTTTTGAATGGGGCATTATTGCCTTGGTCGTTTTAAGTGTCCTCAGCGTTTTTGTGGATACCTTTGAGGGAATCCCCCTTGCCGTGGCATGGGCTTCCCTTTACCTGGATTATTTTTCTGTCATCGTCTTTACCATTGAATATGCCCTTAGGGTCTGGACCGCACCGTGCCGGTTCCCATCCTTAAGCCCCAAAAAGGCGCGCCTAAAATATATTTTTTCCTTTATGGCCATGGCAGACCTATTGGCGATCCTGCCATTTTATATCCCCTTCCTCATCTCCGTGGATTTACGGGTCCTTCGGCTATTCCGGCTGCTCCGGATACTTAGGATGCTGAAAATCAACCGCTACACCGATGCGCTGGCCACTGTTTCAAGGGTGGTGAAAGCCAAGGTCAACCAGTTGGTTTCTTCCATGTTCGTCATGCTGATTTTGCTGGTCATCGCCTCGTTATTGGTTTATTATTTTGAAAACCCCGCCCAACCTGAGGTGTTTCGCAACGCTTTTTCGGGTCTTTGGTGGGCCATTGTGACCTTGACCACGGTAGGTTATGGCGATATTTACCCCATTACGGCTTCCGGCAAGGTCCTAAGCGCCATCGTGTCCATCCTGGGGATTGGATTTGTCGCCATCCCCACAGGTATCATCAGCTCCGGGTTCGTGGAAAACATCAACCAGACCCGTGACGAGGAAGTCGCCCACCAACGGGCAGTGAAAATTTCAAGCCTCATCAAAGAGTACGACCAGCTCAACGAAGCAGGCCGCCGTAAAATCCTGGACTATGCCGATGATTTGATCAATTCCGGGAAGTACAAAGAGCCGGATGATACGGAATAATGCTTTTTTCTCCCCATTGATTTGAACGGTTGCCTATTAGGCACGTTTCCAATCAATGGGGATTTTTTAGCATAAAAATAGGGTATGGAAAGTGTTTAGAACATTTCCATACCCTATTTTTCCCTTAGCCGAAAAGCTCTTTTAAAACCTCTTCGTGTGAAATCGTTGGCTGATATTCAGGGTCGCCATTGCGATAGGCTTCCAAGGCTGCAATTTCATCAGGCAATGGCTCGACTTCTTCTAAGTGATTGTATTGTATAATTTGCCAAATTTTATTGGCCTCTTCTTCTGTCATTACGGTTACAGCACCCATAATCCGTTCTTTCACTAAAAGCATGAAATGACCTCCTTTAGTTATAAATATCCCCGCGGTTGCCGATTTTGAAAATCTCGACTACATTTCCAAAGATGTCGTAGATGATCCTAAAATCCCCAACCCGCAGCCGATACCCATCTTGGTTAGTGAGTTTTTTCCGATCGCCATCATCGGGCAGGCTTTCTATAGCACGGATCAGGCGATGGCGTGTCCTGGAATCTTGTTTTTTCAAAAACTTTAAAGCCTGCTTAGAATAATTGATTTCCATCATCTCGCCTCCCTACTGTTATTATAGCATATTAGTGAACAAAATAAATGCGATTTTTATTTGTGGTATGCTTTTTTCTCCCCATTGATTGGAACGGCCCGAGTTTTACACCCGGCTCCGAAAAAACTCTGTCGAAAAACATCTGATATCAAGGGTTTTAGGGGTTGAAACCCGTTTCATTATTTGATATA
>WRGF01000066.1 GCA_009787345.1 Turicibacter sp. | reverse complement strand
CTTTTCCCAGAGGCGATTCCATGGAAGGTCACTTTTCAACCCGGAACGGCTTGTGGAACTGGATTGACCCTTATAAGGTGTAGAAAGCCCGTTTGTGGAGGGATGAAAGGTGTGCCTGAAATGGAAGCACAGCTGGGTGGGTTTCCCAGAGGCGATTCCATGGAAGGTCACTTTTCAGACCGGAACGGCTTTTGGAACTGGATTGACTTCAATAAGTTGCAACAAGCCCATTTACTCAAATATGCCTTAGATGCCATCGCAGCTGGGCGTTTTTCCCAGAAGCGATGGCTCCTCAGGGGTTTCCTACTACGTCCCCGGGAACTCGTCGAAAATATCATTATCCTCGAACCAATCCGAACTGAAGCCGATGACATCCGAGGTGGAATCGTGGTTCATTTGGCTTTGCTGGTGGCAATCCCCGCACAGCCCGTCCTTGGCAGCGTTATCCGCTATGATTTCTCCCATGCATTTCTTGCAGCTTTGTGTGCCCATATTAATTCCTCCAATGCGTCTGTTGATTCCATTATACCCCGAAACGCCAAAATAAGCCATCAATTTACATTCCAAAAAACAAGGTGCCATCAGCATATTTCCAAAAAAATAGTTGCATAATTATCAAACTGGGCGCATATAATTCCTTAAAAAGCGAAAGTGGGGAGTGTTGGACATGAAAAAAATCGCAGTCATTTATAAATCCAGATATGGAGCCACGAAGCAGTACGCCGAGTGGATTGCAGAAGAACTCGGGGCAGAACTTTTGAACGTTTCCCAGGTGGATGCTAAAACTTTAGGCGCTTATGATACGGTAATTTACGGGGGCGCGCTCTATGCGGGGGGCATCATCGGCTATAAGGGGTTCGATTTTTCACAGGTGCGGGAGCTGGTGCTGTTCACGGTGGGCTTGTTCGACCCCGAACACACGGCATTTTGGCCCCTGTTATCCAAGGGCCTGCCGATGGAATATTCAAAGGAAGTAAAGACTTTCCACTTGCAGGGAAGCATCAATTATGAAAAATTATCCTTCGCCCATCAGGCCATGATGGCGGGGCTGAAAGATTATGTGCTGCAAGTACCGGACGAACTGCAAAGCGACGATGACCGGTTGCTCCTGAAAACTTATGGCGGGTCTTTGGATTTGACGGACAGGCTATCCGTCCAACCCCTCATCGAGCATGTGACACGTGGCGGGGCAGCATGGCCTACGACTTGAAATGACACCCACTTTTGGGTGTTTTTTCTGTTAAATGGCACACACTAAGATTTGAAGGAGTTGGTTTGATGGCATTCAAGATGCAGTACATAGAACTTGATTTTTGCCACGAGAAAAAACGTTTCATCTGCAAATCCGACCGCTTAGGGGAAGTGCTGAAAGTCCTAGAAGACGGCGACCCGTTCCACCTCCATCATATGGAAGAAGCGTCATTGGCACAGTCAAGGCAAGCGGTTCAGCCAAGCCTTATGGCTTTGAGTTCGTGTCCTCAGATGGCTTGCTTGTGGTTGAATTAGAACCGGGAATGTACGGCTATATCCAAGAAGAAGTGAAAAAAATGGCTGTTGCATTGGTGCAACAACCATTTTTATGCTATTTATCTTCGTTTTTCTTAGGTGTGATTTGCAAGTTTTCAAGCCCTGACAGGGTGATGTTGCGGTTGGTTTTGGCTTCCATGGAATCAGCTTTTACGATTTCATGCATGTCGATGCCAGTGGCTTCCTTCACGGATTCCATAACCTTCGCCATGACCATCGGTACATTTGCGGACATATCGGCAATCCCTTTGGAATCCCCGCCGATGACCGTCACTTTGTCGATGGCGGCAATCGGTTCCGCTACGTTTTTCGCCATTTCAGGCAAGACCCCCACAATCATTTCCAAGATGGCGGCCTGTCCGTATTTCTTCATGGCTTCCGCTTTTTTGTCGATGGCTTCTGCCTCTGCAAGCCCTTTTGCCTGGATAGCCTGGGCTTCGGCAAGCCCCTGTGCCTTGACAGCTTCGGCGGCCTGTTCACGGGAATAACGCTCGGCTTCCGCTTGGATCCTTAGGGCCTCTGCTTCCCGCTGCATTTCCACTTTTTTGGCTTCCGCTTCTTTGGTGCGGATATAAAGCTTCGCATCCGCTTCTTGTTCCTGGCGGTATTTCTCCGCTTCGGCTTTTTTCTTGATTTCGGCAACGAGGGACTGCTCCATAACGGCGGCCTCACGCTGCTTCAGTTCGATTTCACGCTCCCGCTTGGCGATGTCGGCGTTGGTGGAGGTCGTTTCGATGGTTTTACGCTGTTCCTGGCGCTGGATTTCAAAGGCCGCTTCGGCTTCCGCTTTTTTCGTGTCGGCGATTTTTTTCAGCTCCGCTTGGCGGATTTCCAGTTCGTTGTTTTTCTCAGCGATTTCAAGGCCAGCCTGGATTCTGGCATCATTTGCCTGCTTGTCAGCGGCTGCCTGTAATATCGCCACGTCACGGTTGGATTCCGCTTTGGCAATGGCCGCATCTTTTTTGATTTTATACGTGTTGTCCATCCCCATGTCCTTAATTAGCCCAGACTCATCCTCAACGGATTGGACGTTGCAGGTAATGATTTCAATCCCCAAACGGCGCATATCGGATTGTGCTTTCGTATGGACCTGGTTCCCGAATTCGTCACGGTTTTGGGACACGTCTTTTAATGACAGGGTCCCTATGATTTCCCTCATGTTCCCCTGCAAGGAATCCTGCAAGTCATCAATGATGGTTTCCGGCTGCTTGTTCAAGAAATTCCGCATGGCAAGCTTCAAGCTTTCCGGGTCGTCACAGATTTTAACTTTGGCAACAGCATCCACCCGGATGTTGATGAAATCCAGTGTCGGGATGAAGCCCCCGGTCTTTACATCAACGGTCACCTGCTTCAAATAAAGCTTATCCAGCCGCTCCAAGAATGGGATACGAAATCCCGCACGCCCCACTAAGACCCGGGGTTCTTTTTTGATCCCCGAAATAATGAACGCCTCATCCGGTGGCGCCTTCACATACCCCGCAACCAAAAACGCCAGCACCAACACGGCGCCTACTGCATAAAAAATCCATTCCATACTTAACACTCCCTTCCTAATGACACTTCCAATCAACAACGATAGTTAAGCATATTCCCCGCCAAAAGGGTTTCATGCACCGTTAATTCAATTATACCATATTTACACAATTAGTGGGGGAGATTTTTCTAAAAAAATGGCTGTTTTAGGATTTCGGGATTTCCCCCTTCACTGAAATAGCCACGCTTTGGTTGTTGATATTACCTGATAAGCCCAGTCAGTTCCCGCTCCATTTCCACAAGCTTCCGCTCGTCGTCTTTTCGGCGGGCCCTTCCCTTTTCATGTTCGTCCTGTACCTGTTTGATGGTATCGAGGTTGATGGCCTGGGTTGCTTCAAAGTGCTTAAATCAACAATCCCACGTTCAGTTTCCCGGGCAATCGACACGCTGTTGGTCCTTAGCATTTCCACATTTTTCTTCAGCAGGTCGTTGGTGGTGTCTGCGACTTTTTTTGCATGGCGACCGCAGATTTTTAGCGGTCTTGGGTCAATAGCATGACAAACTGGTCTTTCCAATGAGGGTGTTGATTGAAATGGAATCCTGGATTTTTTCAACGATTCCACGCTGGTTTTTTTTTGGAGCATCCGAAGCATAGGGACTTTTTGCAAGGAAATGTTGTGGCACAGCTGCAAATCGTGAACTTTCTTTTCCAGTTGGTTGGTAAAATACTGCATATCTTCATACTCCACATTTTTCATGGGGGCGTTTAGCCCTTGGGACTATAACCCTGGCAAATGCTCTTGCTGAATGTCCAAAAGGCAGAGTTTTCCTGCGGCTATCTGGATGGAAATAGCCGTGTAATAGTGCCAGTCATTTAAAGTCAGGGACAGGGTTTGGTAGGTTTCCTCCCGCTCCCCTGCACATTTTCATTTCCCAGGGAATTTTTCGCTAAAGTTTCATACCGCCCCAAGGTTTCCAGCAGGCCTTTTAAATACAGGCTGAAGAATTTATCGGCCCGCCCATACCGCTCGGGGAACTGCTGGATAATTTTCAGCAATTTGGTGTTGGCTTGATGGATTTTCCGAACCGCCTTCCAAATCTTCCTCATGCTGAATTTATGCAAAAACTTTTTGATTCTTGCATTTGACTTTTTAGCCTCCCGCAACTGATGATGGATGAACCGCTTATCGGTATTGTGGCTTCGTGTGGCAATCAGCCAAAAGCAGAGGAGCAAAAGGATAAAACCCGCAATCCCCGCTTCGCCACGATCTTGATGTGTTCCAAGAGCATTCTTCCCCTATGCTGGCACCCCCGTGATGAATTTCTCAGCCACCTATATCATTGGCGGCTGAGAAATTCACATCTTCCCTCTTTTAATAACGGTCGGAGTCGTAAAACCCGTCTGGGCGGTCAGTGATGGCAAAATAAACGGCGACATCGTCCAAGTTTGTGATGTATGTACCCCCCATTACGCCTTCTTCGTAAAGTAAATAGTCCAGGTCGTCCGTTTCAAGTACAATCCGCGTCATTTGATAATGACCATTGGATTCAAACAAGAAAATAATCCCTACTGCATCAATCCCATAAAGCAAGGCGCTATTGTCAAGGTTACTGACAAAATCCGCAATCCGGGTAAAGTAGTTGTAATCCGTTGCCACATTGATTTGCTGCTCAAACAAGAAATGGACAAACTTGCCATCGTTTCCGTAATCCTCCGAAATCCATACGTTTGATAGGATTGGCGACAAATCCTGAAAATAATTGTAAAAAGTGTTTGCGTCGGCCACGGTTGGTGCAGTCGGATAAGTTGGTGTACTAGGGGCCGGCTCATATCGGATTTCAGTGATGTCCCCTGTGAATGTGACAAAGTAATCTGCAAGCCATCTTAGGCTTTCTCCAGTATGCTCGGAAAATTTGAACCCTTCACGGTTTTCTTCCTCAAACCACAGGTAATGTGAATCAATGTTTAAATACCCTGCCAATAACTTCTGTGCTTCATCACGGGTCAGCAAGGCTGGAGTTTCTTCATGCTGGGACTGTACTGCTGGCTGTGGTGTAGCGGGTACCTGTGCCTCCGGAACTTCAGTTGGGACTTCAGCTTCAATGGATGGCACATCTAATCCATTTTCCTCCCTGGAAAAAGGATTCATCCGATTTAAAGCATCGAGTGCCCCGCACCCCTGCAAAAACAGGACTGATGAAACCAAACCAGCCATAGAGATTCTGTTTATCCATTTCATCTTTTTCATCTTTTCCAATTCTTCACACATCCTTGTCATCATGATTAGGGGAACATAGAAAATCCTACCTTCCCCTTAAAGCCTATTTACTCTTTAGCATTGAGCTCATACAATTCCCGGTAATTCAAAAAATGAATCAGCATGGATTCAAAACCCAAACGTAAAAAGACAATCATAATGGCTACTGCCAAAATAATACCCAGCGGAATGAACAGAAGGTTTCCGAAGAAGTCTAAAACGGTGTAACCATAGTCCGCCATGCTGGTGAATGCCGTCAGCCAGCTTCCTAAAATACCAAGGCCTCCACCAACTAAAGACAGGATTACCACAATTTTGAAAAGCACCGTCAGCAGTTTTTCAGTCAAGAGGTTCTCGAACTTCAAAAATGCACCGAATGCTTCCTTATTAAAAATGTTCTTCATGCTATTCCCTCCCTACTGCAAGCCCGCAAGCTTTGCGTTTTTCTCTGCCAAGGTAATCAGGCCAATTTCGTATTGCTTTTCCACGTTGCGGATATTATTGAAGTTGACCAATGGGCGGCGGGCCTGTTCGGCTTGTTCTTCGTACTCGGCTTCACTGATGATGCCCAGGTTCTTGGCATTGTCCAGCTTCTCCATGCGTTCGTCCACTTTCAGCTGGATTTGGGCTTTTTCCTGAAGGATGAGCTGGTCTTTCAGGCGTTTTTCAATTTCATAGATTTGCTTTTGCAGGTCTTTCTTGCGGTCAACCTTTTGTTCGGCAACTACCAACACGTCGTTGATGCTAAGGGCCTGGTTGACATCACCTGTCTTGATGACGTACTCGAAGTACTTCTTACCGATTTGGGCATACGCCGCATTCAGTTCCCCATCAATGGCAGCCACTTCGCTTTTTAGCAAGTTGATTTCCACTTGGTTGGCTGATGATGACACAGCCGTGTTGGTGTAGGTCTTTACACCATTGACCGCTTGTTGGGATGCGGTTTTTAAGATGTCTTTTAAAGCCATGATGAATCCCTCCCTTTCAATCAGCGAAACCTTCAAACCTGCCCCGCCTTCTTTTCCAATATAAGCAAAAAAAAAAAAAAA
>WRGF01000065.1 GCA_009787345.1 Turicibacter sp. | reverse complement strand
TTTCCCCAATAAAATAGAAGATTTATTCAATAAGAGTGATGAAGTGAAGGAAAAATATTCTTTTTTCCATTTTTTTCCGTTCGTAAATCAGCCGTGAGTTAGACCTGGCTAAATAAAAAACTGAAAATGTTGCAAAGGACGCTATATGCGTCTTTTGTGCGTTTAAGGGAGAATTCTATGAAACCGACTTTTGCACAGATACATCCTGAATATTTTAGGGTACCTCTAATAACTCCAATTCACCCGAATTTGCGGTCTTTTTCCGCCCATCCTTCGTCTGCAAAAATGCCATGAAGCTCCACTTCACTGCATTTTCACTTCCTCGGCTAGACGAAAAAATCCTCGCAAATGCGGGCAAAGCGAGTTAATAAAGGTACCCTTTATTGATCATCCTCATCTTCAAGAAACACTCCTTAAGGAGAATCGGCTTTATTTGGGAATGATTATTGAAATTCAGCAAAATAAATGCTTTGTCCCGCTAAGAAGCCTTATCAATACAGAGCCAAAGTTGAAAAAGGCAAGCTTTCCTCTTCCCACTACAACACGACCACAAGCTGGATTGGATTATAGGAAACTCTCGATTATAAATGACGAAAATTATTTGATTGTTCAAAAAAACGAAAATTTCCCAAAGTCAAAAAAAGAAAATCGAGGAGTCTTTCGAGCAGATTATTAGGGAAGTTACCCGTTACACTCATGGATATGTAAAAGAAATTCAGCGAAACCGTCCTGAACAAAGTTATCTCTATAAATTTTCTACTCTTAAAAATTATCACTCGGAGCTGGGAATCAACGAATAAACAAAAAAATCACGCTCTGACTGAACGTGATTTTTTATTATGAACCCTACATCCCACTGCCTGAACGAATCGTTTCGATAATATTCCCATCTTTTAGTTTATTTGAAGCGTAATTCATAGTGAGCCAGGTAATCAGAAACACCCCGATGGTGGAGATTCCCATGGGAAGCCAAGGGAGCTCATACGGGAATCCGAAGGATACGGACATGGCTTGGTGGATTCCGTAGGATACCAAGACCCCGACTGGCAATCCGATGAGCAAGGACTTGATGGAGCAAAACAGGGCTTCCATGGCGAGCATCCGCTTGATTCCTTCCCTTGTCATCCCCACACTTTGAAGGACGGTAAATTCCTTGGAGCGGGTGCGGACGTTTTCGGAGATGGTGCTGATAACGTTGGTCAATCCGATGAGGGTTAGGAGCCCGACGAAGCTATAAGTCAACACGCTGATTAACTGGACATATGTTTGCATGGCATTAATCTGCTCCCGATTGTCAATCACCCGAAAAGACAAAACATCCTCTTCTTGAAGCGGTTCTAGCAACCGCTTTACTTCTTCAAAAAATGGTTCGAAATCCTCAGCATCTGTAAACCATGTCCAATTGTATAAACTACTCTCAGGAACAACAATTGCTAAACTGCCATGACTGAATTGTGTCCGTAAATGCATTGGGACATCTTCTCCCACCACTTCTCCATGAATTTCTAAAATTGCATCTAGAACCGCTACCCAATCATTTACAGTTTCATCCCAGTCCTCAACGGCTAGGTTCAGCCCTGAAAAATTAAATGGGATAAATTCAACTTCCCTTCCATTGCGAAACTGATAGCTTGCTACATTCAACAAAATATTAGAGCCTTCAGGGACATTGGCCAATCGTGCTAAATCTCCATAAGTTTCTGCGTCCGTTACCAAATACACAATGGAAACACGCCTCGGGTCTGGTGAGTTCATCCACAAATCATTGGAAGCCTCCGTCCATTCTGGGGTGACCATTTCCGGGGTTGCCAAAATAGCACCTGTCCCATCATTGTTAACCCCTACCCCATAGACGGTTTCATCTGGGGCAACCGCGTTTTGCAAGTGGTTAGTTATCTGATGGAACTCATCGACGGTAAAAGGCCTTGATCGGAGCACATCTACATGGTTTCCAGATTCATCTAGCTCACTTCTTCTCCATCCTTCTGCAAATACTTCTGCTGCCATTCGGGTTCCTGCCCACATGTTTGCAGCACTTGCCATTTGGGTCATTAACGCACCCGTCGCTACGAATAAAATGACGCTGAACGTGATGGCGGTTACTGTCGCACGGAAGTTTCGCCCGCTTCGTGTGAGGAATTTGTCTGCCAACAGCCCTTCTGTCTTGAACCATTTCAATTTCAGCCCCGAAAAACGGACTTTCTTATTTTTGACCGTGACCTCGCCCAAGCCTTTGATGGCATTGATGGCCGGTACTTTGGCGGCTTTTTTGGCGGGGAACCATGCTGAAAACATGACTGTCAACATTGAAACGAACACTGAAAGCACCATTGCCAAAGGCGACAGGACGAACCTTAAATGGTAGGCTTCCAGAAAGTTCGGGTCAATCTGTACCATAAAATAATTGATGACCCATATCCCCACTTTCTGAATAGCGAAGCCTAATAGCATTCCTGCCGGGATAGAAATAAGGGTTAAAAGCAATCCCTCATAAACTACCGTTTGGGTTATCTGCTTTTCGGTCGCTCCCGTACTTTTTAATATTCCGAACTGCGCCATCCGTTCACCAGCGCTGACACGAAAGGCGTTGGAGATGACCACAACCGAAATCGAGAGGATGAAAATGCTTAAAATGATGGCTAGAGAAATGATGGTCGTCATAAAAATATCAATCCGTTGGGATTCGCCAAGTAGGCGGACAATGAAGTCCTGTCCCGTGCCAAAACCTAGGTTATAAACCCCTGAGATGATGGCTGTGGATAAGATGATTCCCACGAGGGTCCAGGTGGTGCGCCGTCTGTTGACTTTGAGTTGTGTGAGGGCAAGCCTTGCGGTGAGTTTCATTATTTCATCACCTCGTCACTGAGGATTTGCCCGTCCCCGATAGTAATAATGCGGTCGGCTTGAAGTGCGATTTTTTCATCATGGGTAATGATAATCAGCGTCTGGTTGTACTGCTTGTTCGCCATTTTCAAGAGATCCATGACTTCGGCAGACGAATAGCTGTCCAAGTTCCCCGTAGGCTCGTCCGCCAAAATCAGGGCAGGGTCGTTAATGAGGGAGCGCCCAATGGAAACCCGCTGTTGCTGGCCACCGGAAAGTTGGCTCGGAAGGTGCGATTTCCGTTCGGTTAACCCAGTGGTCGCTAAGATTTCCTGTAATCGTTTGGCATTGACCTTACGGTTATCCAAAAGGCATGGCAGTTGGATGTTTTCTTCCGCTGTCAGGGTAGGAATCAAATTATAAAACTGGTACACAATCCCAATGTTCCGACGGCGGAATATGGCCAGCTTGCTCTCGTTCAAGTCGAAAATATTGTGCCCGTCAACAAACACACTTCCAGAATCCGGGCGGTCAACCCCACCTAATAAGTGCAATAAGGTTGACTTCCCAGAACCAGACGCTCCGATAATAGCCACGAATTCCCCTTTTTCTACCTTGAAATCCACATTGTTGAGGGCAACCACTTCCGCATCACCTTTTCCATACTTCTTCGTTAATCCCCGAATTTCTAAAATCGCCATTGTCATGTCCTCCTATTGTCCTAATGTGAATTGATTTGAATTTCTTGTTTCCAGATGGTTTCCATTGGTGTCCTTCAGTTCGACGGCTATTCTGAATACGACTTCGGTTGGGTAATCTGGGTGTAAGTAATCTTCAAATCTCAGAATCGTGCTAATGCTGTTCTCATCGTCTGATGATGACACTGGACGGTTTTCCATTAGAAAATCCACATCTGCATCAGGATTTATAGGAATGGGTTGCCACTCTTCATCCAGCAGCACTTCAAAACCAATGACACTCATTGGAATATCCTCATCCAAATCATTGGTGACATGGAGATTAACAAATTCCGCATTGTCAGCACCAGGATTTGCCTGAACCAATGCCCAATCCGCATGACCAAATAGACTCGAAATCCCGGAACACGCTCCCAATAATAAAGTAACCCCTAACGTTAGAATAATTTTCATGTTCAACATCCTCTCTGTTTGCTTGATAATTGTATTATAGCAAATGAAAGTGACTGCTAGGTGACAAAGGTCGGGGTTTTGGGTGACAATTTAGTCACATAAGAAATCCGGGTTGTAATCCATCCACCTCCATTTAAGAATGTGGTAATACCAATGAATTCTCCCGCTACGGATTCATCTCCATTTCATTCCAATCAATTATTTGGTTAGGCAAAAAAATAAACTTACGGTCCAGAGCATGAAGGTACATTCTCAATTCCATTTTGACTTGCACTCAATGACAAACCTGTTAGGCATTCTTCTAAAGCCTTCTCCACCTTTGAAAATTCCCATGCAGGAATTACCTCCATTAAACTCACTTTGACTGAATGGATAAACTCTATCGTTCGCATCACCGACACCGTCCTTTGCTGATATTAGGGAATCAAAAAAGCTACCCAAAAAGGTAGCTTCTAAATTTTCACCAACAAAAGTTCGAATAATTGCTCCAATTTTTGTACATCCGAATGGACGGTGCCGTCCATATACAAATGATAAACATCATCATTCCCGTCAACATTTATTAAAAGTTCATATCCCTTGGATAAAGCAAGTACACGAATCACTTCACGTTGCGTCCGACCTTTCCCTTCACGAAAAGGGTGCATAAAGTTAATATTATCCAAAACTCCCGCTAAATGATGACTAATTTCAGTCTTAGTCTTGGCTTTCTTATGAAAGTCGCTAATCAAGCTATCAATGTCGCCTCTCCCCATTTCAAAGGATTGCATGGACATAAATGCTTTACCATCTTTTGATATATTAACTTTTCGTAGTTCACCAGCCCAGGGATAGATTTCTTTAAAAAGGTAGCGATGAATTTCCTGAATATCCGTCACACTCGATACATGAATAGGGAAGAGTATCAACTCGAATAATTTAGTAGCCGAAATATAATGCTCCTTTTGCTGGAGTTCTGATAAAACTCTCAAATTAAGTTGATTACGCAAAACATTTGTCCCAGGATAAGTGTAAAGATTTTCTAAATCAAGATATTCATAACTTTCATAAATTTTACGCACGAACTTCAGCTCCTCGCCTTGAAGCAGCATAGGATTTCAGATTTTCTACATCTTCAATACTAGGCTCATAGCCTTCAATCATGTTAGAGCTTAGAGCATACCAAACACCTTTGAACTCTTCCGGAGTATCGAATGGTATTCCCATAATAGTTTTTTTTCTTGGTCTACTTGTAAAGTCATTTAGACCGCCCCTTTCATAATAAGTAGATTAACTTGTGTTTACTTAAAAAATCTGGTAGATGATGGCTTTTAGACAAGTATGGCTTATTAAACTGAGGGCTTCCCTTGATGTTCCTTCAATTTATTTCGAAGCTTCTCTAAATGGAAGGCTTCAATTCCATTAATAACAGAGGATAAGTCTTCCTCGTGGAGTTCACCGATGAATTTTTGAAATCTCATGGAAGCCACGTATCTGACTTTGGAGGTTCTGACTGTAGATGGTTTTGTCAATCCCGCTTCTTTCTAATGAATAAGAGGAACATCAAACTTATTTCTTGGGGCTTGGGAAGGGATTTTCGCAAAGCTAATGTCAATTTCGGCTATAGTGAACCCCTCATTAATAACAAGAACAGCTCGGCGCTTTAACTGGCTTTTACTAACTTCAGTCCCGTCTTTAAGGTGATTATAGCACCGAAATAGCAAGCGGTCAAGGAATTGCTCTACTATTGAAGCATATGCTTCTTGATTTGATTTCTACTCCCCATGCCTACGATAGAACTTCAGGGTAAAGCTTGCTCCCGTACCTTTACCCCCTCCATCCACGTCAATATCCCCGAATTGGCTGCGCATGATGGTGAGGGCTAGGGGGAGTCCAATACCGAAGCCCTGGGCGTTTTCGGAACCTTGGAAGCGTTTGAATATTTTGGCGATTTGGGGACGGGTGAGCCCATCGCCTTGGTCGGTGACTTTAATCCAGGTAGATAAGGGATTTTTTCCTACTTCGACTTGGATGATGGCTCCGTGAGGGGAGTGTTCCGACGCATTTTTGATGATGTTGCCCAGAGCTTCGGAAGTCCATCTTTTATCGCAGAGGATTTCCTCTTGCCCAACGATTTGAACGGCTTGCCCTTTAAGTTCCAGTTGAATGCTAAGGGAAGAAATAGCATGTTTGACCAAATCAGCAGAAGAAATGGGGGAAATCTTGAACGCTACGGAATTTGCTTCCAACTTGGCCATCTTTAGAAGCGCGGATACGAGCCACTCCGTCCGATGGAGGGAAGACTGGATGCTGGCGATGAACTCGGCTTGCTTGGCGGGCGGGG
>WRGF01000064.1 GCA_009787345.1 Turicibacter sp. | reverse complement strand
GACTTGGCAGGGGTAGATTCCATCAAAGATTCCAGCCGCCGCTTAATCCCCCGTTTCCCGCCGTAAAAATGGGTGGTCATGGCACTAAGACCCGGTGTTTTGTGGCCAATCATGCCGATAATGACCTCTGCGTAAAAATATTTTTCGCCTGGGCCTTTTCGTTCTATGACTTCCAGGTCGCAGGACGCTTCGCCCTCCGCTTGAAGGAAACCACCCATCACGTAGGCTAGGGGGTTGAACCAGTGGATGGCCACCGCTATCATGGATAGCAGCTTGACCCATAAATCCCGTCGCCGAAAGTGGGTCAATTCATGGATGAAGATCAGTTCCAGTTCCTCGTCCGTAAAGTTTTTTTCCGGGAGCAGGATGATGGGCCTTAAAAAGCCGCTCAACATGCAGCCCGAGACGAAGCTGCAAACCACTAGGTCGATATTTTGTTTGATTCCAAGGTCCATTTTTACCTGGTTGAAAATTTCCAGGGCCTGCAAGTCATCTTCCGGTTCCGACCAGCGTTTCACTGACCGTTGGAAGCGGATGTACTGGACGGCATGGTAAGCCAAAGTCCCTGCCGTGCCCAGCACCCACACCCAAAACAAGGCGGTTTCCCATGAAAAAGATGGGGTTGTCCCTGGCAACGTTTGGACTGGGGAGGGGCTTGGGTTTATGGGGATAATGGGCAGGATTTCCCCGATGGGTTCCTCAGGCAGGAAGGGATCCAAGGAGATAATTCCTCCCCCGATTGTTGGCCGGATAGGGATTAATAGCCCTAACATCACCACCGTCCAGATGCGGTAGCGGATTTTTGGGGACACTTTGTTGGGAAATACCAGGCTCAAGCCGATGAATCCCAAAATGACCATCGACATCGTAAGTGAGACCAGCAGCGCCTCCCTAATCATTGGCTTTCTCCCGCAGCCACGTTTTCAAATCAAGCAAGTCGTCTTGGGTAAGCTCCTGCCCATCGTATAAAGTCTTGATCAGGCTTCCCACCGAATTGCCCCGGTACCGTGACATGAAGTCGCCGGTTTCAAATTCCATGTAGTTTTCCTCGGGGATGAGGGGGGCATAATTGCGTTCCCTACCGTTTTTTCCACTGTTGAGGAATCCTTTTTCCACCAGGCGTACCAGCATGGTCAGGACCGTTTGGGGCTTCCATTTTTTTTGTGTGCCTAAATGCTCCATGATTTCCTTGGTGGTAATGGGGTTCGGGTTGTGCCAGATGACACGCATCAGTTCGAACTCCGCATCGGGCAGCCGCTTCAAATTCTTCATCAAAATCCTCCTTTCTACACTTGTCGTTAATTACATTCTACAGCTGTCGTTTAAATAAGTCAAGGAATTTGACTACATTTGTAGAAAAAAAATGACGCCAAAAGGAAAGCTCCTTGTGACGGCAAGTTATCGTGACCGGTTCTTGATTTTTAAAAAAATTTCTGGTCTGCTGAATAATTCCCTCGTTCATGGGCTATAATGAGTCGGGTACACTTTCAAACAAGTGGCAAAAGCGGAACCGGTGGGCGGTTTCGCCTTTTTGTTTTGCACTAGACAAATAATAAGGGCCGGCCTTGAAACCTGTTTTTCATTTCCCGCCGGCGCTTGCCTTCAAAATACAGGCAAGGCCCGAAAAGGCGGAACACATCCTTTTTGGTGCCTGCCCCCAGGTAAAACAGTTCGTTGATGGAGCAGCCCGCCCGTTGGAACATTTCAATGACCCGCTTTTCCACGCTGCCACTGGAGGTGGTAATGAGAGCGGTGGTTACTAAACCGCCTCCCCTTTGAAGTTGCCCGATGAGCCGCAACCATCCCGTAATGGCAGGTTGGTTGTGTTCGTCCATGAAAATACGGTGGTCGAAGGCTAAAACCAACTTGGTAGCATTTAGGGCGTGTTCGTGGATAAAGCCACCTAAAATCCCTTGTTCAGATACCTCATAAAGCAGCCCATAATCTTTTGAAAAAAAGAGGTCGCACCGGTCTAAATAATTTAGCAGCCCCGAGTTCCCTTCAAAATGGGCAGTTTCGCCAACGAAGTTGTGTTTCCTAAGTTTTTCTTCTAATTGTTGGACTTTTGAGTGGCAGCAGTTCAAAACCCAATAAAACTTAACCGGATGAAAATTTTGGCTGAGAAGCCGCTGGACCATGCGGGTAAATAACGAATCCAAGACATGGATTTCATCCCCTAAGTTAAACAAAAGCCCTATTTCAACTGCAATCTTCACAGGCCGCATACGGCTTCACCTCCCCCTCTAAAAAGTGCAGCAAGCCCGTTCATGAAAGGGGGAAAGGTGTGCCTGAAAAACCATCATGGCGTGGGTGGGTTTCCCACATAATGATGGTTTGGAAGGTCACTTTTCACCCTGGAATGGCTTGTGGAACTGGCTTTCATAATTAAACTATTACCGAATTATATGCCGGGCCTTTGTGCCAATAGAACAAAAAAACTTCCATGATGGAAGTTTTTTTGTTAAGGGGATTTGAAATGCCGATGGGCGGTCAAAATGTTTTAAGTCCGCCCTTGGAACGTTTCGCAAGTGGCTGCCAGTTTGCTTATCTGCACATCGCCTGCCTTGCATTTGCTGTTTTCGAAATGTTTGCACTTACGCGCCCCACACTGGATATTGGATGTGGTTGCCTGATGGCATGGTGCGTCAAATTCCAGCGCAAATTCCACTTCTAGGGGTCCTTCCGGTGCATAGCTATGGCACATGATGCCGTCGACTGAGGCCGGGAGTTCTCCCCTTACATGGATGAGCTTCGCATAACAGTTACCATCCTTGTCGTTATGAACACACTTAGTGGCGCTACAGTTAACGGACATCAGGAAATGGCCCCCCTTTAAAGAAGTCTGATCCCAACGGATCATTTTTAATATTCACCGTCAGGGGATTTTTTATACCCGCACATCGAGATATCCCCGATATTGAACTCCCCCGAAATCCCGTCCCTAAAATGAAGGGTGATGGACTCGATGGATGTTAAATCCACGTTTTGCAGCCCCGAAAGGACAATCCGTTCCTGATAAAAGGGGATAAGCGCACCGGCCCCGTAGTTAAATGGCGACTGGCTGCCTACCTCGGCACATTCCACCTGCCCTTCCAAATCCCGAAATTCAACAAAGAAACTTAAGGGGGTGTTTTGGGGGTTGGCGTAGTTGAAATAAATGGACATGGACTCCCGCACCGAAAGGTCCATCGCCTCGTCAAATGCCATCTTCAATGAACTTTGCGGCCCGCCTGTCAGCTGGTAGATATCAGTCAACCCTTTAAAATGGTTGGCATCAATCCCCGTATAAATGGTCTTGCCAAAAGCATGCTCATGGGGGTCGGCAAAGCGGGAGGGGTCGAGGATGCGGGTATCCCCCTGGCTGGCAAGTGCTGATTTAATCCTTATTTGAAAGAGTTCGGATGGGGCGGCAAGGGAGGCATGAAGCCCTGCTATTTGAGGGGCGCCCATGAAGATTTCCCGCAGGCGGCTTGCCGCAAATTCCTTGGCAAAACAAGTGAAGCCATGCCCATGGGCCTGGGTGAAATAAATGGCGGCGTCGGCAGTGCGGACCGGGTCTTGGCGCAGTTTTTGGAAGTAGGTGAGGGAGACGATGTTTTCTTCCAGCAAGCTTTGGGGCAACAGGATGGAAATAGGGATGTCAGGCAGCCCATCCAAGGGGGATTGCCCATGGCGGCTAGGGGCCAGCAACATCACATGGGCGATTTCCATGGTGGACTGGTGGTGTTTTTTGGCAATTTCCAAAACCCCGTCCGCGTATTCGCCTACCCCGATGAGGGCAACCCAGGAAAAATCCCCCTTGCCGACCAGGTCCTGGCCCAGTTCAGGGGATTCATCAGTGAGCCAGCGAAAGAGGCCCATCCGGTACGTTTCAAATAGCGCCGAAAGCCTTCCAGCATCGTGCGCCAAATCGCCTTCATTTAAAAGCACGGTCAAATAATCCTCCCCGGACAGGGCATCCAAAAGCTCAAGGCCCGGGTCGCCCACAATAAAAACGATGGGATGGCCCCCCTCCCCTTTCGGGACCGAGACCATGCCACCCAGGCCATTCATTTGAAAATGCACCACGTCGCCTTCGAAGGCAGCGAGGAAAACCATCAAGATCATCAGCGCCCATTTTTTCATGTCTTACCTGCCAGTTATTTTTTAGTCTTTCTAGTATACCCAAATTCGCCCCGTTTACGCCTAATGTAGAGGTCATCGTGACAGAAGGTTTCATGGGAGGCGACAATTTTTTGGATGAATTCCCGCAGCTGGCTGTCAAATTCTTCCGCTGCCCCTTCCCCGACTTTAATGAGGTTTTGGATGTTTTTGGCGCTGGCATCGTCCATGTCGTAAGAAACGTCGTATTTGCTCAGGTCAGGCTCAATCCGCAAGTAGTTTGCATCCAGTTCCTTTTGGGCGTAAATGCGCCGCAGCTGATGGTCAACCACTTGGGAGGCGGCTGAACCGTAAATGTCGATGACCGGGATGACCCAGCCGATGCGGCCCCAGCGCTTCGCCTTTTTATAAGGGTAGGAATTCCCTTTGGAACCAGTCCCCAGGGATAAGACCATGATGTCCCGTGCCAATGGTTCGCAGGGAAACTTGGTGGCTTCCACATAGGCGCAAAGGGCTGGGTTATTGGCAAAGAGCCCGCCATCAATAAAAGCGGTGTCCCCTTCTGCATTTTGCACCGGGAAATAAGTAGGGGCAGCTGATGTTGCCCGCACCACGAAGGTCAAGGGGACATCTTCGATGGTCTTGGCCGTCAGCATCAGTTGGCTGAAAAATACGGCTTTGCCACTTTCGATGTCATACGCTGGGATGAGGCAGGGCTTTACGGCATCCGAGAGCATGGCATCCCCCAAATAGCCTTCCAGTATCCGCTCAAAATTCCCTTTTTGGTAAATGGGGCTGAAGAGGCCAAAATAGTCCACGGTCTGGGTCTTGAGCGTCCGGGTAAAAATCTTCTTGCCCTTGTCCACATACATATCCAAAATATCCTTTGCGGCATATTTGGAGCGGGTTTTGTTGATGTCATCGGGGCAAACGCAAAGGGCGGTCAAAATACCCCCGGTTGAAGTCCCGGCAATCAGGTCAAAATAATCGCTGATGCGGGCGCTTTTATCGCCGCTGTATTCTTGGAGCAGTTCTTCGATGCGGATAAGGATGGTCGCAGGGATGACCCCACGGATCCCCCCCCCGTCTATGGACAATATCCTAACTTTCCCTGGCATAGCCATCTCCCCCTCGAAAATAAATAGGATGAATGGAAAAATAAAGACGCTTTTTCCATCCATCTATTCAGTCTTTCGTATAGCCCATGAGCTTTATATATGATATGAGCAATCCGCCCAGTTGGTGAATACAAAAGGAAGCAGTAGGACATTGCGCAAAAAAAGGATTGACGTCATTTTCGCGTCAATCCTTTTTTGGTGTGGTTTGCCAAGAAATAGCCACCTTATCTTTTGATTGTGGCGAAAAGGCGGTTTTCCTGGTAAGGTTTTCAGGGGTTATTGGAAATCAATCTAGCTCCACAAGCCACTCCTAAGAAAAACTCGAACTTTTCATGCCATCACTTCTAGGAAACCCACCCAGCTGTGATGGCACTACGAGCACAAATTTTTCTTCTCCGTAAACGGGCTTGTTACACTTTTTATTACGTCCAGGACCTGATTTCTCTGGTGTACCAATCCTTCACAACAGCTTTGTAGCCGCGGGATTCGTAGTCTTCTTTGATTTCGTTGAAATGGTTTTCGGCTTCGGTCATGGTGTAGAACTCGTCAGCCCATTTGAAAGCGGTGTTGTTGTTCGTCTCAAAACGAAACTCTTGGAAGTAAAAGACATGGTCGTAATCCGTCATGTGCTCACTAATCATATACTCAACATCACGCTTGCCTTCCGGCGTGAAAATGTCCATTGATAGAATTTTTCTCATCTGCTGCAACCTCCTCTAAGAACTGCCAAAAAGTTGGCGTTTTTCGCTACCCTTATTTTATCATGGGTGGGGCGGTTGTTGGAAATGATATGCACCTTTATTTACAGGCTAACCGATTTTTTCGATGCCAAGGGCCTGAAGCTTTTCCCACACCGGGGCTAATGCTTTTTCCCTATCGAGATAGAAATGGGACGCACGGATTTTTTGGAATTTCCAGCCGGCACGTTCCAAGACCCGCTGGCGGTCCATGTCCTGCTCAATCTGTTCCCCGCCATAAAAGCTGTCGCCGGTGCATTCAATGGCCAGGCGGGAGCGG
>WRGF01000063.1 GCA_009787345.1 Turicibacter sp. | reverse complement strand
AAAAGCAAAAAACATCCCAAAAAGAATGCGCTTAACCCGTTGGTAATAAGGCATTTCAGGGGTGCTTTTTCACAAAATCAGGTGCAAAACTCGGGTTGGGCGAAAGCACCGTGTGGCTAGCCTTTATCCGTTTCATGCGCTCACATCCTTATATGGTATAATTATAACATGAAGGATGAAGGAAATACATATCAAAACAATCGGGAGAGATGAACCATGGGTCTTAGCACCACACAATATTATGTCAAAAACGAAAACAACTTAGCGGCAGCAGCGTTTCAAAACCAACTGCGGGTAGCCTTAGCAGGGATACCCTTCACCGTGGTGGCTGCCGTTAGCGGGGATTGGCTGGGTGTGCAAATGATGGATGGCTTTGGACAATCATTTGAAGAAAGCCTAGCCCGCATCCACCAAACCGCAGAAACAGCGACCCTCGGGGTGACTGTGTTCGATAGCGACTATTTATACCTGTCCTTAAAAATCCCTGAGGGCGACTTACTGGGGGAACTGGAAGCGGGTTGGCTAGACCACATGGAAACAACAAAGCCGAAAAGAGAGAACATGAAGCTGTGGGAAACTATGCTCAAACCCCCAGCTGACTTGGAAACGTTGGAAGCCATCCTTGCTAAAAACCCTGTTTTTATAGAGGAAACCTTCGCGGATCTCCTTAACTTATTTGGCATTGGCGGGGAATTGTGGGACGAGATGTTGTATGCTTTGGTCTATGATTCCGAGCAAGGCTTCGAAGCCCAGCCACAAGACACCCCTTCCTTATTTTTACAGGCACAGAAAGTTTGGTCTGGCCTCTTGGAAAAAGAGTGGAAGCAAGCCGTTATCTTGGAAGAAACCGAATACGCCACCCTAAGGAAAAGCCCCAAAGGTTTTCACGTCAACTTAAATGCCCGAAGCCCCCATATTCTCGGCTTAATGGAAGGATTGAAGCAAGTCAACCCTCAAATGGGGTATAGCATCCATATCCTGTGGGATTGCTGGGGGCAATACTGGCGCCACGAATTGCCAGAGGTGTCTGCTCAACTGGATGCGCACCTTGATGTTTTAGGCTGCTTCGCCAACTTTCGCCACAGCCCCGAGAGCGAAAGGCTCGCCAAGAAATTGTACCAGAACATCATGGAAACGGTGGCAAATCCAACACCCTTTCTACAGTTTGTCCGCACGTTGGATGCCGAGGCCATAGCGGGCCTTTTGGACTCGGAAGCATTAGCTTTGAAATCTTACTTTGAGGAACGGGCCAAGAATCCTCTCACCTTTTCTCAGGTGGAAATGCTGGATTACCTCCACTTAAACGTCGCTGGCCCTCATCTCTCATTAGCCTTTACATACACCTCCCCGCAGATTCAAGCCATCGGCAAGAAAATGGCGGAAATCAACACCCAGCTGGACATGAGCCACTGGCAAAAATGGAACGTCCTCATCTACTATTGGCTAAAACGTGCGAGCCCTTCGATGGAATTGTGGAAAGACGTCCGTGTGTTTGGCGATGAGATAGACTTAAGGTTTGAGTTTGACCACGGTTGGATCAACAAGGAAAAAGCAGAGGAACTCCATGGCATCCTCCGCCAATTAGTGGAAGCGGAGTATGTCCTCTACCACATGGCCGAAAAGCGTGCCCAAGAAATGGGGTGGCCAGAGCCACCCCAAGGTACACAAATCCAAGCAGGAGCAGACATTGTTGCAAAGACGCCTTACATGAGGCTTACCGCCCACCTTCAAGGCTACGTGTTGAGGGTTGACATCCGTCAAGAGCCCTTTCCAACCATTGGCAAGCACATACAAGCCATCGCCCCCGCCCTAGACCTGTCCCATGAGTTTGCTTGGTCGGATATTTTATACGAATACTTTTTGGAAACGGCCCCTGATTTGAAATTTGTATCCGTGACCCCTCATGATGGAAATCGCTTTTCTAGCATCGACCCCCATAGCAACAAAGCAGTCGCATACAAGCGGTTTGACCACATCAAGGCGTTGATGGAAAACCCAGAAGCCATTGATCCCTTTGTCAAAAAGGCAGAGGCATACTTTTTTGAGGATGAGGAATGAACATGACGAAAATAGGATGGATTGTCTTAGGAATCATCGTTTTACCGACCCTCCTTGGCATTTTAATGATCCTTGTCATGGGAGGGCTCCCTACCTTGGGCATTGGAGGAGATCAGCCCCAGCCCGTCATCCGTGAGGGGGAGTTTACTTATCGGTTGGTATACGAACTGGATGGGGAGTGGTTTGAGTATGAGGGTGTTATCATCGCCAGTTTCGCAGGCCTTGACTACTCCAACGCTTTTGACTTGTGGAATCGGCGGTCTTGGCGGGCAACGGCGATACCCGACGGGTCTGAAATCACCCTCATCAGACAGCAGGGCGAACCGTCTACCCTCACCCCAAATCGGGAGAACATCCGTGCTCGTGTTGCCTTTTTATGGGCAAACAGTGGGGGATGGTTTTTAGGCGACCCCGCCCAAAGCCACATGGCACCCTATTTCCTGTATTCTGAGCTTTACCATACGACCCATAACAACAGCCCTGCCCAGCGATCAACTAGCACACGGTTGAATGAGCGCCAACTGCAGGAACACTTTGGGATTCGGATCATTGAACTATACGTGGGAGAGCCGATCACCAACCAATTTGAGTAGAAGGAAGGAGCGCTATTAAAGTGGAAAAGGTCATCATCAAGCGTTCGATTAAATCCAATTTATTTTTACTGTTCGATTGCTTAGGATTTGTTGTTTTAGGCTTATTTATGTTAAAAACAGCAGAGCGTTCCCATGTTAGGTTCGCAGCATGGCTAAGCATCGGTTTCTTCGGTGGCGGCGGCTAAGTTGCCCTCCTATCTGGCGGGCTCTGGAAGCCACTTGCAGAAATCGACAAATCAGGCATTGCTGTTTTTGGTGGTTTTGGGAGGAAGCAACAGATTGAATGGGAAAATATTCGGGAATTCACGCTAAAAACAGACCCGCATTCCAAATATACCCATGTTTGTATTTTTGCCATTGATGCGACCTTGGTTTACACTTACGGAGGAATTCGAGGACAGGAATTAGCAAAGAAACTGTCTGGATGGGATGCGTTCCCTGAAATGTCCATCGTGGCCAACCTGAAAAAATACGCTGGAAATGAAATCTTGGACATATTAGAAGCCTTTAAATCACAGTGGGAATTGGAAAGCACGGGAATGAACTAAAACCAGCATTTTTACAAATTTAACTGCTATAAAACGGGTGTTGGGACGTGACGAAGTCACGCTATTTGAGGAGGTTTGTACAAAATGGACAAGGTATTTTTACTACAGCATAGTTATGACTATGGCGATGACTTGGAACATGAGGAAACAAAACACATCGGTATTTACAGCAAAAGAAGCAATGCCGAGGCAGTCATCGAACAACTCAAAGACAAGGAGGGCTTTCGGGATTATCCCTTGGACTGCTTTTATATTAGTGAATGTGTGGTGAACCCAGCGCAACCAGGCTGGCATATAGGATTCGTTAAATATCACTGGTGAGGAGGTGGCATTATGTTTAAAGATCCCGAAACAACAGCGATTATCACGACTGCCCGAATCATGAATCGCATGGAACCCATCTTGTCAGTTTGGCATGATGAAGAAGACGGGATGTGGCAATTTTTAGGCGAATCTGGGCCTGATGAATCCGATGCCGTCATCGTTGGCCTTCAAGAAATCGTCAAGCTAGACCATTCAGTAAACGAAGTCGCAACGCTCCCATTAGGCTGGGTTGCCTGGCGTGAAAAGAAGGGATTGCCCTGGAATATCCAAAAACAGCTGGGATGACATCGCACTAAAGTTGAAAACTGACACTACTCAAAATCATTTTAAAAGCCTTGAAAAGCGCTTTTGACAACGTTCAACGAGCATGACCCTGTATAAGAAACAACGCTTGTAAGGTCACAAACCAAAAAACAACATGAAAGGAGCTGTTAAACATGAGTCAACTACCCACCTTTAAATACCACCCAAATCCACTCAAAACAGGGGCATTCAAACAAGGCGAACCCTTCATTTGCGAATGTTGCGAAAAAGAAACAACGATTTATTATACAGGCGTACTTTACACCCCCGAAGAAATCAGCACTCTATGCCCCGACTGCATCCATTCAGGACGAGCCAGTGCCACCTTTGATGGCCAATTCGTCGCTGACATTGAAGATGGCGCTACCATTTCCAAAGAGGCCCAAACCGAACTCTTTAAAAGAACGCCTAGCTATGCCAGCTGGCAAGACGAAATATGGCTGACCCATTGCGGTGACGGCTGTGCCTTTATTGACTACGTCGGCTGGGATGACATCAAAGGCAAACTAGACGACTTCGCCGACCTAAGGGCTGACAGCAGCGACTATGCCGATGACATTTCTCACTTAGAAAAATATATGCATAATGGGGGTGACTTTCAAGGCTACCTCTTCCAATGCCTACATTGCCACAAATACCGGCTTCATGCCGACTGCTCCTAATCACGAAAACTGAAAAAAGCGAGGTATCATCAACCATGAAAGCAAACTTGGCAGTGAGTAAAAAAGCATTAATGAGACGGATATTTTTGGCATGGGCGTTCACAGTTGGGCTATCTTGCATCATCGTTGTCGGATTTATTCTCATTGGCGGTCATAATGTACTACCACCTGAACTCCCTGTCCTCGGTAGACTTATCACCGCAACGCTGATTTTCATCCCCATTCTGCTTTTCCTCATCCCCAGTGCGTTTAGAGGAATCCGCTATCTAAAACACCAAGAAACCTTTTACCGCATTAATTTTGACGAAGAGATGCAGAGCATGACGCTTAAAAAAGCAACGGGAGAAATGACGGCAAATGGCCATCTCCTCACATCAGATGCCTGTATAGGGGAGGATTGGTACATCAGCGTAGAGAACTTACGCCTCTTGGCATTTAAGGCAGGATTCATTACAAAATTAGAGAATTATCGGTTGTTAAGACGAGGATATAGCGCTCGTGTCACTGCCTTGTGTCTAGACGGAAAAAAACGCCTCATCCAAGCCCACCTTGGAGAAATAGAAAGACTTCGCACCTGGGTAGAAAAACATGAAAGCGTGTGAAATAACATCCAATCATGGATTAAAGATTAAAAATGATGGGGGTCGTACTAGCCAACAAAAATTGTACCGGTCGGATTTCTTTTTTGATATGTTTATGGTCCTCGATTGTTGCCTCCGCCCTTTGCCTATTGTATAGTAGTGACTACGGCGACTTAGACCACGTACACACAAAAAGTGAATATTTAAAAGTTGCACAAACAAGCGTTAGTAATTCACTAGGGGAATGCTGCCTACGACACGAAAAATTGAGGTGAAAAAATGAATACACTATATTTAGAAGAAGTCATAAAAAACGGAACATTGTTTGACGGAGAAACTATTTGTTTTGCAGGTGAATACGGTGACCAAGTTTGTGATGCATCAAATGAATATACACCTGTAACAGGCATGCTTTACGAATTTTATGAAAATGAAGTTGAAAGGAAGCTAAATTACTACTGTGATTATAAAAACGGATATAGCAACGGAACTAGAGTGTCTTTCTACAAAAATGGTAATATAAAAGAAATATGTAATATGAGAAAAGGTGTAGCCCACGGCGAAGTTACAAATTGGTGCGAGAGCGGAAAAATAAAATCCAAAGCTAATTACAAATATGGAATTAAAATTAATTATAAAGAGTGGGATATAGAAGGAAAACTAGTTGTAGAAATAACAGAGCCTACAGAAGTAGGGAAAAAACTTATACAAAAATATGATAATTTAGCGGGGGGAAAACAAAATGGACAAAAATAAATGTAAAAAAGGGTTACTTATCAGCGTAAACACGATGAAAAAAGGAACAGAAGAAGTACCAATAACTGTTAATATGCTGATGAAATCAGATAAATAATGAAACGAAACCCTCTCTAAAAGCGGCAAAGCCGTCCCAAAACAAGCTAACCATGCTGTTGCTTCATCTTGAAATAAAAAAAAGCGCCAAAACGCCCTAATCCCAATCAATCGCATGATAGGCGACATAGTCCCCCTTTTTCAGTAAGCGTCAAATAACAACACGAATAGAATCCAGCTTTCAGTCACGGTATAATTAGGGTACCAAGACAGGAGGCTGATTTTTATGATCAAAGACA
>WRGF01000062.1 GCA_009787345.1 Turicibacter sp. | reverse complement strand
TTTCCCCAATAAAATAGAAGATTTATTCAATAAGAGTGATGAAGTGAAGGAAAAATATTCTTTTTTCCATTTTTTTCCGTTCGTAAATCAGCCGTGAATTAAAAAGAGGGTACTGGGTTTTAACCGTCTTGATTTTATCATCGTTTTGGTAAAAACTTTCATCCATACGGATAAAAAACGACGGATCAAATGTCAGGATTGACTCCTGAAAAATTTCCTTTAAATAAGAGAGGCGCTTTTTACGCCGGGCTATCCGTCGCCGCATCCCTCTTTTTGAACGCCGATCGGCTGCGGTTTGTCCTTCGTCAAAAAGGCGCACGCCCCAAAGGTTCACCCGGGATTTTCTTTTACTCACTTGACCCTCTTTGGAAACCTCTGTAATGATTTTCTTGCCCTGAACCAAATTAAAGTCCTGATCCATAACCGCCCACCCCACGGAGGTCGTCCCTATATCTAAACCAATGATTAATTCTTCCTTATTCGTCATCATGCGCCACCTTTCTTATATCTACCACTAAATGTACCATAAACTAACAAAAAATGCATTGGTATTTTATGACAGGCCCTTGGTAGATGATGGATTTCCCCATTCCCGCTTTCAAATAATGTCGCATTTTGCTTGTGCTCCGTGGGAAACATCTATATAATTAAAGGGTACCTCTCTTACCCGCTTTTCCCAGATTTACGAGGATTTTTTCGTCAGTCCGAGGAAGTGAAAATGCTTCTATGGTGCTCACTCCGTTGCGCTCCTCGGCGCAATAAAGATTAAGAGCATTGCAGTGAAGTGGAGCTTCATGGCATTTTCGCTGACGACGGAATGGCGGAAAAAGACCGCAAAGATGGGTAAATTGGAGTTATTAGAGGTACCCTAAAGATGGAATAAGCTAGGGGAGCCTATTGGCTGAGATGGAAATTTTCCAAACCCTTTGAACCTGGCTAGGATTTCTAGCGGAGGGAAGCTGTAACTTTGGCTCCCTTTTTCGGGGGCTTTTTTGATAAAGCTGGACTTGTATATAACTAGACGAAAAGTCTGTTGTGGACGGCCATCGCTGAAGTGGTGGGGACTGGAATTATCGGTGCCCTGCTCGCCTATCCAGTAGCGACTTTCGCCATGGGACGTGAAGTAACCGCCTTATTTCTCATGCCGGCCTTCTTCTTCAGTTCTTTGGTAGGGGCTGCTATTAGCTTCGTTCTTTTGAAAATTTTGATGCCGAGGCTTGGCCTATAAAAAGTGGAACACACCTGCTCACGAAGGAATGAAAATTGTGCTTGGAGAATCGCCGACAGCGGGTGCTTTTCCCGTTTCGGTGATTCGGAAAGTCAGTTTTCATTCCGAAGTGGTGTGTGCAACTAGATTGGAGTGAAACATATGAAATCTGTTCTAACCATTGCCGGGAGCGACTCTGGAGGCGGTGCGGGGATTCAGGCGGACCTGAAAACCTTTGCTGCCAATGGCGTTTATGGTGCTAGCGTGATTACTGCCATTACGGCGCAAAATACATTGGGGGTCTTTGGGATTGAAGCCCTGAGCCCTGAAATTATCGAAGCCCAGCTTGAGGCGGTCTTTTCCGACCTGAAGATTGATGGCGTGAAAGTGGGGATGGTTGCCGACGAGGCCATTATCAAGTTGATTGCCGCCGCCCTGAAAAAAGGGTCGCCGCCTGTCGTGGTGGTTGACCCGGTCATGGTTTCCACGACGGGGCATACCTTGCTGCAACCGAACCAAATCCATGCTTTGAAAACGCTGCTGCTTCCTTTGGCTACTTTGATTACCCCTAATATCCAAGAGGCCGAAGTCTTATTGGACCGAAAAATTACAACCTTTGACGAGATGAAACAAGCTTGTACGGACCTTGCTGACGAAGTGGGGACACTGGTGCTCCTTAAAGGCGGGCACTTCCCTGTAAAAGACGGCGAACATACCAAGTCGGTGGATGTGCTATCAACCGGTGAGTTTTTTGAACGTGACTGGATAGTGACCGGTTCCACTCATGGGACTGGTTGCAGCCTATCATCGGCGATTTGTGCCAACTTGGCGAAAGGAACTTCCCTTCCAGTAGCCATTGAAAAAGCGAAGGCCTTCGTCCATGAAGGGATTGCCCAGTCCTTTAAGGTGGGGGAAGGCGCTAACCCGATCCACCATTTCCATGCCCTTTGGAAAGATGGATTCATGGAAACCTTGCAAGACTGTTTCAAGCAACTGAAGGAAAAAGCACCGTTCGTCCACCACATCACCAATAGCGTCACCACTAATGATTGTGCCAACACGACACTGGCAGTGGGCGGACGTCCCGCCATGGCCCCTTCGCCTGAGGAAGTCCAGGACATGGTCGCCAACATGAATGCGTTGGTACTGAATACGGGGACGTTGACCCGGGAAGCGTTTGAATCCATGCTATTGGCGGGGAAAAAAGCCAATGAACTGGGAATCCCGGTGATTTTGGACCCGGTGGCGGTGGGGGCAACCCCTTTCAGAAAAGAATTGAACGGACGGTTAGTCGCAGAACTTGAAATCGCCGTCATCCGCGGGAATGCTTCGGAAATCATGACCTTAGCGGGAGTGGCTTCCGGGCGCGGGGTGGATGTGGAAACCGGGCTTGTGTTCGACGAGGAACGGGTCATGGCATTTGCCCGAGAATCAAAAATCGTTTTGGCAACCAGCGGGGAAGTAGATTTTGTGACAGACGGTGTGCAAAAGGCTTACATTTCCAACGGGGTGGCAACATTAAGCGAAGTTACGGGGACTGGCTGCATGTCCACTTCCATCATCGGCTCCCTTTTGGGTGCCGGCAACCCAGCCTTTGAATCCGCTGTCTTAGGGACGGCTATGATGGGCGTTGCCGGGGAACTGGCAGAAACTGCGGTCACCGGACGAAAACTGGGCAGCTTCAAAGTCGCCCTGATGGATGCACTGAGCGCCATGGACGAAAAAACGCTTGAAAATTATGGGAGGGTCCGACATGTTTGATTACCGGCTTTATTTGATTACCGATGGCAAGCCCGACTTGCTTCCCCGTGTGCGGGAGGCGCTCCAAGGGGGCGTGACGGTGGTGCAGTACCGTGAGAAGAAAAAACCTTATCTGGAGATGATCGCAGAGGCCAACCAGTTGAAAAAACTGTGCCACGAGTTTGGGGTTCCCCTGATCATCAACGATTATGTGGGGATTGCCAAAACCATCGAAGCGGATGGTCTGCACTTGGGGCAGTCCGATACCGAGTACGAAGAAGCCCGTGCCATGCTAGGGCCTGATTTCCCTATTGGGATTTCTGCCCGCACGGTGGAGGAAGCCAAAATTGCTGAAGCCAATGGTGCCTCCTATATTGGGGTTGGCGCCCTGTTCCCCACGGGGAGCAAAGCGGATGCGAAGGTGCTGGACATGGGAACGGTAAGGGAAATCGAAGCCAGCGTTTCCATCCCTACCTTGCTCATCGGCGGGATTTCTTCTGAAACATTACCAAAAATCAATGCCAAATATGATGGGCTGTGCGTGATTTCCGGAATCTTAGGAGTCGAGAATATCCGCGCAGCGGCGGAGGGACTATTATGTCATTTTCAAAAAGCTTAAGGGAAAAAGCAGCGACCGTATGGGAGGCCGGATATCATCATCCATTTGTACAAGGAATCGGTGCCGGGACCCTCGACAAGGAGAGTTTCAAGTTTTATTTGCTTCAGGATTATTTATATTTGATTCAGTATGCGAAGGTGTTTGCGCTGGGGGCGTTGAAAGCGGATTCCATCGAAACGATGCGGCATTTTTCCACCCACCAGTATTTCACCATCAACAGCGAGCTGGGGCTTCACGAGGAGTATATGGAGCAGTTCGGGATTAGCCCCGAGGATGTGGAAAATGTGAAGCCTTCCCTATTTAATAGTGCGTATACGGCGAATATGCTAGCCCAGGGCCAGACAGGCGGGTTGGCGGAACTCATCGCAGCGGTGTTTCCTTGCGCCTGGACTTATGCTGAATACGGGCAGCGTTTGAAAAGGGATTATGGCGACGCGTTGGACGGAAACTATTTCAAGTCCTGGATTGAGATGTACGCAAGCGCCGAGTTTGAGGACTCCTTCCAATGGTTGTTTGAAACCCTGGACCGGTTGGTGGAGAACATGAACGACGAGCAGAAAAAGCGGGTCGAGGACGTGTTCGTACAAAGCGTGGAGTTTGAGTATCTGTTTTGGGATATGGCTTATCATAAAAAAATGTCATTTTAAAAGGAGTTGCCCGCGTGGGCAACTCCTTTTAAAATGACGGTTAGCTGAACCATTTCTCTCCGAGGTAGTGGAAAGCAAAAGGCAAAAATGCAGCAAAGAGAGATGCCATAAGTTGATTGTGGCTCCATCCCCAGTAAACCACTCCGATGTTGAGGAGCAGGGCTAAAATGCCCGCCCATAGGGCCAAGCCACCTTTTTCCATTTCCGCTTCAACCTGCTGGCCAAGGTTCGTGGTGGCATTTCTCCAACGGTGCTTAATCACAAACGACAGGAGGCCACCGAATACACAGGCGATAACCCATATCCGTAAATCAATCCTCCCGCTCCAAAGTAAGATAAAAAGAAGCAAATCCAATAGCAAATCACCCAAGATTAGTAGCTTTATTTTGTTCATCGTGTTCTCGTCCCCTCCTTTTTATCAGCCCGATTAAAAGTTCGGCATTACCTTATTATACCAGAAAAAAGGCGGGTTTAGGAAGTGAAAATAATTAGGCTTTCCGAACAAGGACAAGTGCGGTCCCACCCAATTATTTGGAAAATTTTGTGAGGTATATATAAATATATATAAAGCAGAATAAGGGGGAAGCGTAAATATCGGCCTGTCCAAGATGGCTTCAAAATTATAAGACGAAAGAGGTTTTGAAAATGAAGAAGTTTTTCCTTGCGTTTTTAGCTTGTTGCGGGCTGTTAGTCACCACGAATCAGTTGGTTGGATTTGCGGAGATTAATGAAGAAGCAATAATGGTATTGGCTCCAGAGCACACGAAAGTTTTTGTAGCTACAAACGGTACATCCCCGGTTTTTTGGTATTCACTACAAAATTTGATTGATGCACATCCAAATGTGAATGTTAACAATATTGTTACCATGTCCGAGCGAGAAGCATTAGATGCTGGAAGACGCCACAGTGAACGCGAACCAGAAGAAACTGAAAGATTACCACTAAACCCTGCCCAAGAACTTGAACCAGCACCTGTTGACCCTCAACCAATCACTCCCGAACTTCCGGGGACTGGATTTGACGCATCCCAACTAGCTGCTTAGGCTTTTTCTACCGATTAATCGTAATAGCGTATTTACTAGATTGATGGTGTATGTTTGAATATCTTCATTTTCAGCGGTTACATTGATGTTGCTAGGGAAAGAAGGTTGTCGAATACGCCCGAACGTATTGCGACGTTTTCAATTAGCCTCAGCGAGAAATATCCATTGAAATTTTTTTATTCTTTTATGCAAGAGCCCTATGACGCTATCTAAAAGAAAAATTGGGCATCGAAAGGCGGGGCCGCTGAAAAACCTTCATTTTCCTGAAGGATTTTCCATCAAAAACAAAAATCCCGTTTTGCTCCTCTAACCATGTTAAAAGCACTGGATGAATGAACCGTCCAGTGCTTTTTCTATTTCCCCTCCTATAATGTGAAACGTCCTTACTTATCCTTTCTTATTGTGTGCGTCCCACACGAATCCAGCGATCTGGGCGGTTCACTGGCGAATTCATTTGACCCGATAGGTTGAAACGCGCCTCGTAAACAAACCCGCGATAAGATCGCAAATGCCCGCGAAGTACGGAACCATGTGTCCAAGCTTGAGCGCTCATTACTGGCAGCCCGCTTTCTACCTCAACTTCTGGCTGTGCTGGTGCTACTACCTCTGGTTGAACAGGAGCTGGTGCCACTACCTCTGGTTGAACAGGAGCTGGTGCCACTACCTCCGGCAATACTACTTCTGGCTGTACTGGCTCTACGATGACCGGGACTTCGACAATTGGTGATTCCGTAATGTTGATTAGCCAACGTTGGTTGGCACCATTGTGTCCTGTC
>WRGF01000061.1 GCA_009787345.1 Turicibacter sp. | reverse complement strand
CATAGTAGCACTGGCGGTAAATGGTGCAGCCGAAGAAGCAGCCGATGTCGGTGGGGCTTCCCTGGGACACGATGGCAGTGGTCGCGCTTGTCCCGCCGCTGGCATTGGCATGGGTCGGGTCGCCGCTGCAATACGTCGTATATTTATCCAGCTGTTCTTGGGTCTCAGGGTCATTGGCCCCTTCGATTTCATCCAGCTTGTCCTCATTGTCGTTGATTTGGCCCTCAAGGTCGCCAAGCATGTCATACAAATGCCCGATATTGATGTCGTTTTGGTTGGTCAGGCTGATGCAGTCATTGGCGCATGCCAGAAGGGCTGCTACTTTCACTGCGTTGTCGATAATCTGATCATCGCACCCGCATTCGCCTTGAGGGCCTGTTGGGCCTGCCGGACCTGTATCGCCTTCCGATTCGATTTTGGTCTGGACTTCGCTGTAATCAGGGGAAGAATCCGGCACGCCTTGGGGGGCATCCTTGTTGACCACATAAAGCTTGTCGCCATACTGCACCAGTTGCCCTTGCATCAGGTTGACCGTATCATCAGGTTGCCACTGGGCCGGGGCGCCGATGCCTGTTGGGCCCGTAGGTCCTGGCACTGGGCCTGGGTCGATTAAATCATAGTCTGGGCTGCTTCCCGGTGTCCCGCTTGGGTTGCCTTTATTGACATAATACAGGTTGCCATTGTAATAGACGATGGTCCCAGCCGCATAGCTTGAGGCATCCCCCGCATCCCAAGTGACGGGCAGGGCAATCCCTGGAGGGCCGCCGGGGCCGGTTGGGCCTGGCACCACATCTGCATTGACCGGGCAATAATCAGGGGAAGAACCCGGTACGCCTGATGGGTGGTTTCGGCAGACCACATAAAGCCGCCCGTTATAATAAATCAGGTTGCCCACCGTATAATTGGCGGCATCATCCGGGTTGAAATCCTGTGGCACGTCCACGCCGCCAGGGCCAGTCGGGCCTTCGGGGCCGGGGACGGCATCGGGGCTTAGTTCCGTGTAATCCGGGGATTGCCCGGGGATGCCCTCAGGGTTGTCTTTATTGACGATGTAGATCTTGCCATTGTCATAAATCAGTTGCCCCTCCACATAATTGGAAGAATCACCCGGGTTGAAGGTAGTGGGGATTTTGATCCCTGGGGGGCCCATGGGGCCTTCGGGGCCTGTTGGGCCGATGGTCACGTCCGGGGCCAATAAGGTGTAATCCGGAGAAGAACCCGGAACGCCCTGCGGGTCGTCTTTATTGACTAAATAAAGGTTCCCATTGTCGACAATCAACTGCCCTTTTTTGTAAGAGCTGGCATCATCGGGGTTATATTCTGAGATAATCCCGGGACCGGCTGGCCCTGTTGCCCCAATGGGGCCCATGGGCCCATCGGGGGCCTGGCCGGCTGGGCAGCCACAGACTGGCTGACAGGCAGGAGGGGGACATCCGTGGGAATTATTGTAATTACTCATTCTCAACTCTCCTTTTAAGTCATTTTTTTACGCAATCAGCCTACTTGAGCACGTTGCAGCAACCGCATCCGCATGGAGTCCTGAAACCGGAAGCACAAGAACCGCAGTTGCAAGCCCCTGTCGCACCGCTGCCGGTAGCACAGGCCCCTTTGGAAGTCTGGGCACAAAAAGTGGCGGTACATTGGCCGCTGTAGTTGCAGCAGTCCATGCAGTAAGACGTTGGGCAGGTTGGAAGGGTGTTGGTAGAGCAGCAGGTAAAGTCCACATAAACATAATAAGGCGCATTTTCCTGGCGGCCATAAATCCCGCCTTTAGGGTCGGTTTCCATGTTGAGCCAGCCGTTATCCAAATAAAAATTCCCTTTCATGACGCCAATCTTGTTGCCATGGGCATCCGTATACCACCCGCCGGCGTTGACGATGGTTGAAACCATGCAGTCAGGCAGCAGCTGCATCTGGGCATTTTTCCCGGAAGTCGTCGTCCCGCACGTAATGTTGTCGAGGACGTTGGATTGGTTCCCATAAAACATGGCCCGGTAAATCTTGCAGCCAAAGAAGGTCCCGCCGGTTGGGACGACATTCCCTTGTTTGAGCATCTGGCTTTGGGTGCCCGACCACGGGACCGCAAAATAAGTGGCGGAGTTGATTTCAAAGGGGATGGAATTGCCGCAGCCGTATTGGCCAAGGCTTCCTTTGACTTCCATGAGGATGCAGGTCTGCTCTTCCACTTGTTTTTCCAAATCGGCAATGGCATCGGCGTTGTCCTGGGCTTTTTTCTGGTCATCTTTAATCCGGTTCTCGGTGTCATGGATTTGGTCGGTGATGTTGTTGATTTCATTTTTCATGTCGTCGCAGGTCGATTCCAGGTTATCCAAATCATCTGTGTTTTGGTCGATGCTGGCGGCGCAGCTGCAGCTGGCGGAAGGGCCTTCGGGGCCTGTTGGCCCTGGAGGGCCTGTTTCCGGCGCAGGGGCCTTGGCTACCAAGGTGTAATCTGCCGATTTGCCGGGCACGCCTTTTGGATGGAGTTTGTTCACTTGGTAGATGTCGCCATTGTAATAAACCAGTTGCCCAATGGGGTAACCATCGGAAACCGCTGGGTTATAAGCTGTCGGGAAGCCTTCTCCTGTTGGGCCTGTAGCCCCTTTGACGACCAAATAGTCGATGTGGGTGTAATCCGGGGAGGAACCTGGCGTCCCTTGGGGATTGTCTTTGTTGACCCAGTACAAGGACCCTTGGTAGTAGATGACATCCCCTTTGTAATAAGTCATGTCGGGGTCATATGGCTGGGCTGTCGCATCCCCTTCCGGCCCTTGCGGCCCTGTGGGGCCATCCAGCGCCTGGCTTGAAATCAGCGTGTAATCACAAGAGGAGCCTGGCACGCCCTGCGGGCAATCTTTCGTGACTTCGTAGAGGTTGCCATTATAATACACCACCATCCCAGCAGTATAGCTGCAACTTTCATTGGGGTCGTAGACCACAGGGAAATTACCGCCTGTAGGTCCTGTAGGGCCAGTTGAGCCTTGGACGACAAGGCCGGTAATCAGGTTATAATCGGGGCTTGACCCAGGGGCGCCCTGAGGGTCGTCCTGGGTTACCACATAAAGCTGGCCGCGGTAGTAGACGATGTCGCCCACATGGTAATGCCCGCCTGGGACATAGGGCTGGGCAATGGCAGGCATCGGCTCGCCTTGCGGCCCTTCGGGACCGGTAGCGCCTGCGATAATGTCAGGGTCGAGCATGGTCCAATCAGAGGAGCTTCCCGGGGCGCCCTCAGGGCAATCCACGTTGGCGCTCCAAAGGCCACCTCCGTACCAGACAATAGCGCCTTTGGCATAACAGCCCGTGTTTGGGTCATATGGTTGGACGACCCCTAAGCCGGCAGGGCCTTTCGGTCCCTGAGGGCCTTGGGGGCCGGTATTGCCAGGTTCGAAGCCGAAGCATAACTGGCAGGCTTCTTCTGGGGAACTAGGACAAGGACAGGACTTTTCCTCGGGGGATTGACAAGATATTAGGTTACAATTCATTCCCAACTCTCCTTTGCATGAATTTCTGACCTCACTGAAACAGGCCAGGATTATCTATCCTTCTACAATTTATGCGGTTTGCCCATAAGAGGTGATGGTTTAGCCTATAAAAAGATTAATTTCGCCCAAAAAACAGGAACCATGGGCATGTCTTGCCCAAGATATGCTATAATAAGGGAAACGAGGGGGTTTTCCAAGAACCCCCATAAAGGAGCCATTATGAATTTCTCACAGCTGAACATCCACGAAGCGTTGCTCGCCCCCCTTTTAAAACAAGGGATTAAAATACCAAAACCGGTCCAAGAAAGTGCCATCCCTAAAATCCTGGGCGGCTCGGACCTGATCGTCCAGTCCCAGACAGGGTCGGGAAAAACCCTCGCATTCATCCTGCCGCTCATCCAATTGATCGTTCCCAAAAACGAAGTGACCCAAGCGTTGGTGCTGGCACCAACCCGTGAATTGGCGCTCCAGATTTTTGAAGTATCCAAGGCACTGGCAGAAGCGAAAGGCATCAAGACCCTGCAAATCTACGGGGGGAAAAACATGGGGCAGCAGCTCGCCCGCCTGAAAACGCCGCCCCACCTCATCATCGCTACCCCGGGACGGCTGTTGGACCATCTCGGGCAGGGGACCGTCAAGTTGGACCATATCAAGCACCTGGTCATTGACGAGGCGGATCAGATGATCCTAAAGGGCTTTAAGAACGAAATGGACCGCATCCTACGAAATACCCCCGGCAACCGCCAGACCCTCTGCTTTTCGGCTACCCTGCCACCTGCGGTGAAGAAACTGGTATATGCCTATACCATTTCCCCTGAACTGATTGAGGCAACCCATGAGCCCGTCGATGCCGCCACCATCAGGCAAGAAATTGTCCATACCACCGACCGGCAAAAATTCCCCGACCTTTTGAAAGCCATCGGGCAGGACCAACCCTTTTTGGCGATTATTTTTTGCCGGACGAAACGCCGTGCCGATGAGCTTTTGGCCAAGATGAAACAGCAAAAATACAACGTGGCCGCCATCCATTCCGATATCCCCCAAAATAAACGGGAAAGGATTTTGAAAACCTTCCGCAGTGCCGACCTCCAGTTTTTGATCGCAACGGACGTCGCCGCCCGCGGCCTTGACATCCGCCATGTGACCCATATTTACAACTTTGACGTCCCCGAGGAAGCCGATACTTACATCCACCGCATCGGGCGCACCGGAAGGGCAGGTGCCGACGGCTATGCCTGCATGTTCGTCACACCAGGCAACAACCTGGAATTCAATATGATCGAGCGCCGGTTAAGGGCGAATATCCCTGTCAGGGAGCTTTAAAACTGAAAAAAAGGAGGCTAACTTTAACGTTAACCTCCTTTTTTCATGGGGCGGGATGCTATGATGACTGGCTTCCTAAAAAACCCCCGCACGAAATGCTTGCAGGGATTTTCATCGGTGGCTTAATTATTGACCTTTACTTCTTCCTTAATTTCTTCTAAGCGTTCATCCGTAATTTCAGTTAAGTCCTTGATAGTTTCAGAATCGTATCCTTTTTTAAGTAGCTTGGAAACATACTTATATTCCTTTTCCCGTTCAGCTTCCAATTTCCCTTCATATTTCAGTTCATTATCATATGAGAAAATTTCCGCAAACATATTGATCAGCTTCCCTTCTTGGAAAAATTCGGGCAAGTAACCCTCTTCCCTTGTTTTTTGGATGGCATCCTTTACGCTCATGGATTTGGAATGCTTCACAAACCGGGCGTAACCCGCCAATGCGTTGTCTTTGCTTTTATCCTTTAATTTATCGAAATGGATGTCCAGGACTTTTGCCTGGGCTATGATGGAGCCTAAGTCCAATTGCAATACTTCGTTTTGAAGAGGTGATTTCCCATTATAGACCACATAAAACTCTGCTTTCGGGAGCACCATTTCCTGGGTCCCAAATTTTTTTAGATGGTTTTCCCTGATGTACAGGTCCACCAAGTGGAGGTAATACTCCAACATCCGAAAGCACATATTTGGATTTAGGGTACTCTGGTGTTCAATCAAGACGAGGAGGTTCCAGCCATCCAGGAGGAAAGCCACATCGTTGTAGCGTAAGGATTTTTCAAACCTGTCCTCTAGGTTAAATGGCTTGATTAGTTCAGGATTGACCCATTTGCCTGTTAATGCTTTATAAGTGTCAGCCGTGTATTTCGGGTCTTGCTTCATCATATATCTAAATGCCGTGTCTTTGACTGCCAATTTCATAGCCTCTTTTCCCATTGCTCATTTTTAAGGTTATTTTACCACACAATCAGAGCTATTGGCTATTGATATCCTTTTCATTATATGCATTTTGAACGGATTTGATGAAAGATACCCTTTCGCCTTGCCCGTCAATTGGAACAAGGGTACCTCTATTAACTCGCTTTGTTCCTACGGTACTCACTGCGTGACCTTCCTCAGAACAAGAAAACCGTAAGAGCCTTGCCCGCATTTGCGAGGATTTTTTCGTCCAGCCGAGGAAGTGAAAATGCTTCTACGGTGC
>WRGF01000060.1 GCA_009787345.1 Turicibacter sp. | reverse complement strand
ATTTTCGGGCCTTGCAAAAGGCTCGGCCCATTGAATGAAATCGAAATAAGTGAGGAAGTCCAAAGGATGAAAAATGTGAGGGGGGGGGGATGTGCGGGGGTTTATTCCCACTCTACCATAATATCACATGTTTTTTTTATTTTGGTATAATGTTTCGGTTTTTTCCAAAAAAAAATAGCGGTGCCTGCTTGACACCGCCGTTTTTGCCTATTTCAGCAACGCTTTGTTAAGCCCGGCGCTGATTTGTTTGACCCGGACTACCGAATAAGCCAGCTCGTCGGCAATCTCCCACAGTTTGTAGCCTTCCCGCCTCAATTCGAGGACGCTTCTTTCAACGGTGCATTCCAAGGAATGGGCGAAGGTTTCCAGCAGTTCCTCCCCCGCCTCGATTTCGGCCCTTAGGGTCTCCTCCTGCGTTTTCAGGTCGGCCACGTCGATGATCTTGTCCTCCAGCTTCGGCTGCTTGATCTTGCGCTCCCTTTCGTGGATTTGCGCCGCCACCCGGGCATGCTCCCGTTTCATTCTCAAATGCCGGTTCAAATTCATCCGTTTCCCCCTTTAGCTTGCGTTTTTGCGGTAGCGCCCCACCTCGTCCATGAGGATTTCCCAGCGCTTGATGGCCAGGTGGAACCGTTGGCTGTACTCGTATTTTTGGTGCGCCGTCAGGCAGGCGTTGTGCTCCCCGTCGGGGTCGTACATCCAGATTTGTTTCCCTAATTCCCATGCTTCGTCTTTCCATCCTGTTTCCATGCTTATACCTCCCCTTTGTTGTACTTGACCGTATAGATGCCGTCCTCTTCCAAGACCTCATAGCCGAACCCGTTGGCATCCAAAAGCGTCCGCACCATGGCCACCTGCTTCTTATTGAACAGATAGACGGCTCCTTCATTTTTGCACTTGAAGTCGGTGCGCACGTATTCCTGGATGATTTCGGGGCAGTCCGCCCACGGGACGGCCCACACCCAGTCGCTTGCCTTGATCTTGATTTTGATCCTTTCCCTTTTCACGAAGTCGCTGTCGAAGTCGTCGATGCCCAGCTTGTGCAAGAGGGGCCGGTTCTTGTTGCTGGAGCGGGACCTCCCGCCCAAATGGCTGCCGATGGCGTCCGCACTCACCCCCGAGAGCCTGGCCAGGTCCGCCTGCCTGATGCCGTGGGTTTTTAGGTAGTCGCTGATGGTCATGTGTTTCCCTCCTTTTGCTTCCTTAGGTTCTCCTGCCTCTCCAGCAGGATGCCCGCTTCTTTGGTTTCGGGGCGGTCTGGGTATTTCTTATGGAAGCCCAGCCGCAATCTAATTGACCCATGCCCTAGACATCCATGCGACATTGGTTGTTAACCTCTAGTGCCTCCTCGGCAACGTGAAAGGGAAGGTTGAGGGCGGGAATGATTTTTAGGGCAGTTTCAAAGTGTTTCTTTTTAATCCACTTGTAGGAGCTGACGCCAAACTCCTCCTTCAACTTACGCTGGACGGCGGAAAAAGCTTTGCCGTGGGTGCTTTTATTCAAATAGGCCGGGCTCTTAGTTCCTCCCAATAACAGGACAACTCTTTTTTTCACTGCTTTTTGAATGGCTTCTGATTCTGCCATGTCCAAAATAGCCCGATCATTCATATCTTGAAAAGCCTGCTCGATCGCTATGACTTTCCCTTCCACGGCCGTGATTTTTTCATCGTGTATTCTGATAGCTTGATAATGAACGTTAAGCAGGTTCATCGGATCGCTTAAGTCTGGGATGCGTTTAGCTTTTTCGATTTCCTTTTCCATCTTTTCAAAGGCTTCGATATACTTGACTGTAAACTCAAAAGCCTCATCACCTGTAAATTTATTGACCGTCAAGCTGAAGCCTTTTTTCGTTAACAAGACCTCTCTTTGCCCTTTCCCTTGTACGTCTGTATAAGCGGATTCAATGAAATAAGAGATGTCGCCAATTTTGGCTTTACCTAGCTTATCCCTATGGCTATCTATCGCACGAAGCACTTTGGAATGCTCTTTGCCAAAATCCTCAGCCACCACACGGCTGCTCACTACAAATTGACCATCTTTATTCTCAATCTTAATCATTTCCATGTGTTTTCCCTCCACATTTTTCTATTTTTTTAGTTATTTAATTTCAAAATTCGGTTCTAAACTGGTTTTTGCGAGCATATAATTAATTAAGAAGCAAGCGAGTTGGTGCTTCCCAGGATGGTGAATCCGATGGATAAAGATTTCCTTGCAGGCATCGCTGTAAGCATCGCATCCGAAGTCCTCACCAGACTAATCATCACAGCAACAAAAAAGGCCATTGCCGTGTTGAGAGCACGCAATGACCGTAAGTAAACCGAGAGGCACCCGAAAGGGTGTCTTTTCCGTTGGCGGATTTTCGCCCGCCTGTTGTCATTGTATGCTGTTGGGCTTTTATTTATTCAACGTCCGCCACGGCGTATTGCCAACCGCAATCGCAATCCGTTTCTTTTTCTTCACGGACGAGGATTGTCTTTTTGCATTCGTCGCACCACGTCAGAAAAATGCCTGTTTGATCATCTTCCATCACCTGCCACCTCCTTCCTTTTACCATTCCCGCTCTTTCTTTGCCCACCGCACGTTGACGATTGGCGCTTTCTTCACTTTCTTGTTGCAGATGTTCGTTACGGTTTGGGGGCTGACGGCCAGGTCCTTGGCGGCCTTTCGGGCGGACGGCCAGGAATCGACCACCTCCCGGCTTTCGTCCAACAGCTCAACGGGCTTGCTGCGGGATTTTGCCCCGGTCACCTTCGCCCGGTCGCACCTGCGTTCCATCCTAAGGTTTTCGGGGTGGTTGTCGCTTTTGTTGTTGTTTCGGTGGGTGATGACGTGGGTTTTGGGGATGGGGCCGAACCACGTTTCCCACACCAGCCGGGACAGGGTCAGCTCTTTCGCCTGCCCCTGCCCGTCCGACAGCTTGACGGCCCATTTGTTTTTGTGCCAGTAGCCTTGCACCGCCGTGGGCATACGGGTTTTCCAGTGCCTCCATAAAACCCCCGACCTGTCCAGGGAATAAAGCCCCTCATAGCCCGCTACCCAGCGCCTTTGCTCCGATACGGTTCGCATCACCTGCCACCCCCAATCCATAAGCTCCGCTTGCAATCCATCCGGTATTCCCCGTTGACTTGCTCCCTCAACGGGCTGTTTGCCCTTGCCCGCCTTAGGGATTCTTCCAATGATACTTTCGGGGTCGTGCAGGCGGCTTCAAACGTCCACCCCTTTCTCACCCGGTTGCGCACCAGCGCACGCGTCAAACCAATGGACTCCGCTTTTAGCATCATTTCCTCCGGGTACTTCACTTTCGCCTGCTGGGCTTTTAGGATGCACTGGCTTCGGGAATTAAGGGGTTCCGTCTTGACCCGCTCTTTCTTATCCATGGGCACCCTCCCACGCCAAGCGGATCGTTTCCAAGGCATTCCCATAACGGTTGATTGCCTCCTTGGCCAGCTTTATTGTTTTCCTGTCAGCGTCCTGTGGCGATTCCGCAAATTCGCACGCCCACACGACCGTCATTTCTACCCATTTCTTATCCATCTCGACCCACTCCATTTTTCTAGTTTTTAAGTTATAAAATTCTAAAATTCAGTCATATCCCCCAATTCCCGAGCATATACTTGAACATACAGGGGGAGGAAGGGGCGAAATAAAAAACACCCCCGGGATGGAGGTGCCTCGCATGAGATACTTGCAAATGGTTCTAATCGTCCTCCTCTTCACTCTTTCACCAGATGAGTTGGACACCATAACAGCAATCGCCACCGGGTTCATTCGGTAGCCTGAAATAGCCACCCCTGCCCGGGTGGTTTTTCTTTGCTTGCTAGCAGTATATGCGGGAAACCCCGGTTTATTCTATTTTTCCTGCAACTTCCCCAGCGCCCACGGGCACCCGGATCTTTGCCACCAAGTCGGCGCGCCTTTCTTGCCACGGCCCGGGCTCCCCGTGGACGTAGTAGCTTCCGGTCAGGTCGAAGACCACGGACAGCCCCCACGGCTTGTTGCCCCATATCGGGCACTGGAGGCCGTTTTGGCGTTTCAGCCGGGCATTTTCCCCTTCCAACCGTTCCCGCGCCTTCTCGGACGTTTCTAAGGCTTTGCGACGGGTGTCGAGCTTGTCCGCCCACTGGGTCTGTTGTTCTTGGAGCTTTCGGTGCAGCGCCTGAAGGTCGCCATGGGCTTCCCTGACCTCCTCCAGCGACTTCTCCAGCTTCACCACGTCCCGTTCCAAATAGGTGCAGCGTTCGTTAGCATTCGCCAAAACCTGCCTTGCCTGCCTGTGCGCCGCCTTCTCGTTGGCGTATTCCCGCTCCGGGATGTCGAGCCTGCGCATCCCCGACCCGATCAGGATGGTGGCCAGGATGACCACGCTTAAGCTTAACCATGCGTATATTTCCATTTTCATTTTCCTCCGTTCACGATTTCCAAAGCTTCCTCTGCGCTCCTGGCAATCCCTGCCAAGGCTCCCTTTGATTCCATGGTCTTGATGAAGTGCAGCTGCTCCTTGCTGGGCCTGCCCTTGGCGTTCTTCACCTCGATAAAGAAAGCCTGGCCGTCGGCCCTGAATCCAATGATGTCGCTGAAGCCCTTGGGAGCCCCCACGTCGAACCATCTTCCATCTTGCAGTAGGAACTTGCCCACGTTGATGCGGAAGGCCGTGTGCCCCGCCTGTGACAGCGCTAGGCGTATCTCGCTCTGTATCTGGTGCTCCGGCTTATTCGGGGTAGTAGGATTTGAGTTGCTCATCCAATTCCCCCAGTGTTTCCGCCGCTTCCCAGCCGATGATGTCCAGCAAGCCGATTTTCAATTCATCCCCGAAGGTCCCCAGGATGAAATCCAGCCGTTCGTGGAGGTTGTCCCGTGGCGCGATGGCCAAATCCGGGGTTTTCCCGTCCTTTTGGATGATGCAAGCGAACCATTGTGCGCCCTCCGTGGCTTTCCTGAGCCAAAATTCCTCTAATTTTCCATAATGTGTCATTTTTCTTCCTCCATTTACCAATTAAGTGTCTAATCATACACTTCCTGACACTTAATTAGACACTTAAAACATGGTAATACCAACCTTCAGCACTTAAAGCACTTATTATTGAAAAAGTATATTATTGTAAATCGTACGCGCGCGCACGTATGAAAGGAAGGAAATAAGTGCATTAAGTGCATAGCCCAAGAAGGACTTGGGGAATTAAGTGCATATTAAGTGTACGATAAGTGTATTAAGTGTCAGAAATCCGCCGATATCCTCGGGCGGGATAGTTCACATATTTCCATTTTTTGTGATTATCCATGATATTCTTGATTTTCGAGCCGGTGGTGTCCCGGCCTTTCCCCGTCACATGGTCGAAGCATTCCAGGGCGATTTCCCGGATGGTGCAGAACTCCCGCCTTTGCAGGTCGCCGTGGAAACGGCAGTCGCCGTATTCGTCTTTGGAAAAATTCCCCGTGTTCAGGTAATGCTGGAAAAACGCGCGTTTCTTGAAACGGTCATCCGATTGGAAATACCCGGATGGGAATTCCGCGCTTAGGAAGGCTTCGATGGAATCCTCGTACTCATCCACGTATTTGAAGGCCTCCCGGTGCGCTTCCATGGTTTGCGCTTCTTCGTCTTGGAGGGCGAACTTGAACCCCTTTTGGTAAAAATCCATGGCCTCTCCCCAGAACTGGTCGATCCAGTCCTGCGGCATCCCGGCCACCGGGTGCGTCTTCTGCTTCTTTTGGTGGACCATGACGGGGAGGAAGCGGCGGTCGCCGGTCTTGTCCTTTAGGTGGGTGGACTCGTTGGTGGTGCGGGCGATGACGAAGCCCTTCGGGTGCTTC
>WRGF01000059.1 GCA_009787345.1 Turicibacter sp. | reverse complement strand
CCCCCCCCGAAATTTCGAAGAATTTCTACAATTCCCCTAGGTTATTTTGGCAGCAAAAAAGCGACAAAAAATCTTGTCGCTGGTGGATTTATCTTGAGATGGTATTTCCCTTGGCTGATAAATACTGTTGCTGAAGCTCCTGAAGGCGTTTGCGGCCAAGTTCGCGGTTGCGGGCGTTTTCGTCTTCGATGGCTTTCGTTTCCTGAAGGCCGTTCATGATGATGGACCAGGTTTGCTCCATGGTTTCCAGCTTCACGCTGGGGGCACCTGCCAAACGGGCGATGTCCTTGCTTTGGTTGGCGATGTTGGTAGCGTTTTTCAGGAGCATTTCGTTGGTACGCTTGTCCAGTTCCGCCATGGAATCGGCAACCAGTTTTTGGCGCTTGGCGGCAACGGCTTGGATGAGGCTGTTCTTGAAAATCGGGATGGTGGTCACAAAGGCGGAGTTGATTTTAGCAATCAGCTTCGTGTTCCCCCGTTGCAGCATCCGAATTTGCGGAGCCGTCTGGAAGGACACTTGCTTCGCCATTTCCAGGTCATAAATCCGTTGCTCCATCAGTTCCAGGGCAGCATGTAGGGTATCCAACTCGAAATTCGCCATCTGGTCGCCGGACTGCACTTTCGCTTCCAATTCCGGCAAAGCAGTCGCCCGCAAATCCTCGACCTTCATTTCCAGCGCCACAATGTATTTTTCCAACTCGCACAGGTAATTGAAATTTTCATTGTACAGCTGGTCCAAAAGCACTGTGGAATTTTTCATTTCGTTCTCGTACTTCTTGATTTCCACATATACCTTGTCGATTTCCCCGCCCATGGTCTGGTATTTTTCGAAAATCTTGTCAATCATGTTCTTGCCTTTACCGAACATTCTAGCGAGGAATCCCGGTTTTTCTTCGGCAAAATCTTTCGCATCGAAACGGTCCATAATTTTTCCCAAAAGCCCGAGCAATTTGCTGGACTCCTCCATGGAACTACTCTGCATCGTCCCCAACACCCGGTTGGCAAAACTCGAAATCTGCTCGGCAGGCTGTTTCCCCACTTCAAGCAGGCTGATTTGATTTTGAACGTCAATATTTTTGGCAATCTGCTTAACCTCTTCGGTATTGCGAAGCCGCATTTTCAGTTGGTTCGGGTCATTGATGACCTCTTCTTGCTGGTCAATGGTCAATAATTCATTCATAGGCTCACCCCTTCGATTTAAATCCGCGTAGGAAATTTTTTACTTTATGTTCCGGCCGTTCCGGCTGCCGTGCCAGTTCAAGCAGCCCCTGATGGGTTTCCTTGAAGGAAATTTCAGGCAACCAGTGGGTATCAAACAACTGCTGGTCAACGATGTATTGCTCGATGTCATTTTGTCCGGTTGGGCTTAAGATGATGACGTCAACGCCAAATTCATTCAATAATAAGAGGCGGGCGACATCGGCCCTTCCCATTTGACCGGATTCCCCGTTATTGAACAAGACGATACGGGGAACGTCTTGGGAATAATCGAACTTTTGCAGCATAAGCAAGACATCCTTGGGAAGCTCAAGGGCCTGGGCAAATAAATAGGGTTTCACATCTTCGCCGGGAAGAGCTATCAAGTCACTTTCCAATACGAAACGGGAGATAGCATGGGCCAGCCCCAGTTGGAGCCCCGTAGATAAATGGCCATACTTCCAGCAGCTGGCCCGCACCAATTTCATCGGATCGATTTTGCCATCGGTCAGCACTTCCTGATAAGAAAAATCGGGCATTATTTCCCAGGAAAAGGGGAATTTCTGCCGGGTCACCACCAAATCGCCAGCCAACAACCGGTCGTACAGGCGGGCATAGTCAACCTTCCGTTCCTCCATCCCGCAAATTTTAGCGAAAAGGACCGGAACATGGATATTCTTGCCCTTCACGGAAAAAATCGGTCGCACAAACGCTTTCGCATGAGACAGCTGGGAAACCTCGTCAAAGGTCGTATGAAGGGTCACGCTTTGGGGCAAATGCTCCCGAAACTGCCACGGCTTAAATAAAAAGCTATCCTCTTGGTGCAAGATTTGGTCAAGTTCAGTAGACGCCTTCTTCGCAATGGTAGCCTCCCGCATGGGCCTGATGGTCGGAACAGCTTCGACAGGTCCCGTGGTGGGATACCTGAAAATGGGGAGGGAGTTATCGCTAAATAAGCTGAGGATATTCTTCCCTTCTGGATGGAAAATGAGGATGTCCTTCCCTAAGCGGTAAAGGAAATAGAGGAAATAAATCTCGCTCTTGGTAGCGTCCCCATACCAGACGAACTTCGTCGGAGCATTGCCAGCCAATATCGCCCAAATCCAAGAAATGGTGTCAGTTAGCATGTGTTCAAAATCCGGGTTGCGGGTGCCCTGATGATGTTTCTCAAACTGGCGGAGGATTTCCAGATACGTTGCCCGCAACCTCATGTAATAAGAAGGGTTGTTGCGCAAAGGGAACAGGCCTTCCTCATCCATCAGCGCCACCAAATGGTTGATGGCAAGCCTCCCCTGCTCCCGATGGACGGCCAGGATTTTTTGCAGGCTTTGGGAACGGTTATAAAACTCGTCACGGGGAAGCTGCCCCGACATGGACAACTTCACATCTTCCAAATCATAAGCCAGCTCAAAAATCATTTTTTTATAAGTAAACGGCTCCAGGGGAAGCCCTAAAATAATCCCGGCGACTTGAATATAAGTCATCTTCGACTCATCAATGGCATAACCCGCCCGTTTCTCAACGGATTTCTCAAACTCCTCCAACCAAGCCCCCGAATCCAGGGGAAACTGCTTAATCTCAAGCTGCACGCTCTCACCTCCCATTATGTCTACTTTAATTATAAGCCTCCTTACGGCGATTATCAATAGTTATTCTATGCCAAATAGGGTGCGGTTATGAGGGATTGGCTTTTCCTTGGGTGGGAAATCGGGTATAATTAAAAGAAAGACGAGCGGATGAGAGGTGAATAGAAATGAAGGAATTCAATGTAACAGGGCTTTGCGTCCCTCATAAGCACTTTATGGTGGACATTAGCGATAAGCTTAATCAAATTGAAAAACTCATTGACGAGGGGCGGTATTTTACGATTAACAGGGGACGACAGTATGGGAAAACGACCACCTTATCCCAGCTTCGCAGACGGCTTGTGGATAAATGCTATGTGATTTCCATCAGTTTTGAAGGCTTGGACGAAGATGACTTCAAAGATTCCCAAAGTTTTTGCATGGCTTTCATGGAACTTTCTCAGGAAGCTTTAAGAGCAGTGAATGCCGACGGGGAATATGCTAATGACTGGGTTGATTCAAACGTCACCAACTTCAGGAAATTGGGACGGCATATATCCAAACTGGCAGCTGGAAAAAAAGTCATCCTGATGATAGACGAAGTCGACAAAGTGAAAAATAACACCGTGTTCATCAACTTCTTAAGCCTTCTGAGGCAAAAATTCCTTGCAAGGGAAGATGACATGGACAATAGCTTCCAAAGCGTTATTTTAGCAGGTGTTCACGACATAAAAAACATCAAGTTAAAGATGATAAATGATGGAATTTACATCCCCCATGAAGAGGAGGGGAAAATTCAAAACTCGCCTTGGAATATAGCGGTTAATTTCGATGTGGAAATGAAATTCAGTCCCAAGGAAATCGCCACCATGCTTACAGATTATGAATCTTTTCATCATACCCAGATGGATATTCCTAAAATCGCAGAGGAAATCTACTACTATACGAACGGTTATCCGTACTTGGTTTCTCGAATCTGTCAAATTATCCACAAAGACCTAAGCCAAAATTGGAGCATTTCAAATATCCGAAGTGCTGTTAGCATGATTACTAAAGAAGATAATGAATTGTTCAAGGACTTAACCAAAAATTTGGAAAGCAACAAAACGTTATACGACTTACTATATGATGTGCTCATTCTCGGTAGGAAGAGGAGCCTAACAATCAGCAATCCAGCGATTCAACTGGCTGCCATGTACGGCTATATCCATAAAAACGACCCATTCGTGAGGATTTCCAACCGAATTTTCGAAATGTTCATCCTTGATCATTTCAACGCTCAAACAGAATCGGAAATAGCAATCCTTCCTAAAGGGGTGCTTTATCGGGAAATTGTTTCAAATGGGAATTTCAATATGGAACTATGCCTAACAAAGTTCGCCGAATTCTTTAACCATGAAATTTTCCCTATCAAGCAAAAACAATTGTTGGAGCTTCAATACCGAATGTCATTCCTCTCTTATTTAAAGCCCTTATTAAACGGAATCGGGCATATTGATGTGGAGAGCGAGCTCATCGACGAACGACGCATGGATGTTTCCGTTAAGTTCGGGCCCCAAGAATTTATTATCGAACTTAAACGCATTTTTGATGAAGGAAATCGTCGGGATGGCATTCAACAGCTTTTAGGTTACATGGAAAGCCGTAGGGCAAACGAAGGCTATTTTCTAACGTTTGACTTTAGGGTGAAAAGCCAACCTAAAGTAGAGTGGCTAGAGATTGAGGGGAGACGGATTTTAGAGATTAGCGTGTAAAAAAACTGGCAATCGGTTGCCAGTTTTTTTGTGCTTATGATTTCTCCAAGTTAAGACAAATACTTTTCTCAATTATAAGCTTGTATATATTCTACAAATGAGTTTGCTATTTTTTTAGGTGAAGTTTTCGGACTCGTTTGATAAATTATCCCCTCGGAATTTTGCCAAATAATTAAGCCATCCATACCAACATTTTCTAATACATACAGTGATTTTGGCACTTGCGGGTTCTCCTCCCAAGCTTCTTTAGTGACTGGAACAACATTTAAGCGTTCAGAATTGATAATTCCAGTAAATTCCTTACCAGAACCATCTGCTTGTCCATAAGCAAGCAGATAGTTCAGATATTCTGCTGAGAACCTCAAACCAAGCAAATTCTCTGCTTTGCTGATTTCTTCGTTTGAAACGGGTTTTGCGGGCGAAAAATCGTTTAATAATTTGATTTCCTTAATAATGTCAGCCATTTTTGTTATCTCCTCTTGATTTCCAGTGTTCCTGTCTTTCTTTGTCAAATCCTTGTCTATCTATTTCAGACTCTTTAGTTTTATCATGAAGAATCCCATCATTTCCATTGCTATGATGTTCTGCGTGTGTTAACTCTGCAAGAGGGGCATCTGACTTCTGACCAATATGATGTAATTCAATAGACCTTCCATCTCGGTCAAGAGGAGCAAGTCCTTTCTCCATCCTTTCACTATTTGTGCGTCCTTTTTCGTCAAGTTGATTTAAATCAATGTCACCGCGAAGCAAGCACTTTTTCCCATTGATTTCCCCATCAATTAAACCAGCTTTTTTGAAGATTTCAGCTTCTTCTCTTGATTCAATCGCATCAATTATTTCATTTGACCAACCAGTTTCATGTTTTAGTTTTATTTTTTCTTCCATACTCAAGCCTTGTTCATAGGAATCCAGGTTATCCCACCAATTCATGATAGGATTAGTAAATTTCTCATCCAAACCTTCCCAAAACTTTGTGATTTCTGACTTGGACGCTATCGCTTCTGCGATTTCTGATAATGCTGCTGTAATTATTTCCATTATCTCACTCTCCCCATCAAATTTTCTGGAGAATTTTGTAAGTGAATTGGAAAATAATTTAAAATTAACTCTTGGACATTTGTATGAATAGCATCGTATTTTTCAAAATTATATTGCTGAAGTCAACTACCCACTACCTATTGAGGTAGGGGCACGGCGGATTTATGAAGGGAATATTTTGGTAATAAAATGAAAAATTATGTTGTTTTAAGGAATTTTAGACTTTTCTAGCGTAAAGTTTAGAAGCA
>WRGF01000058.1 GCA_009787345.1 Turicibacter sp. | reverse complement strand
ATCGAAAATAGGCGGGATTGGGAACGAGCCGTTTTTGATAACCGCTTGGCAGCCTTCTGGAAGTGCCCTTGGGATGTTTTCATCGAAGCCACCGCCGGTAACATGTGCCATTCCGTGGACGTCAACCTTTTTGATAAGCTCTAAAATCGGTTTAACGTAGATTTTAGTGGGTGCCAATACGGCTTCACCAACTGTTGTCCCTAAAGAATCCACATGGGTGTTTAAGTCAACGGCATTATCCTTGAACAAGATTTTTCTAACTAGGGAATAACCATTGGAGTGGATACCTGAAGAAGAAAGCCCAATCAATACATCGCCTTCCCCTACTTTTTCGCCAGTAATCAGCTTGTCTTTTTCAACAACGCCGACTGCGAATCCTGCCAAATCATAATGCCCTTCAGAATACATATCAGGCATTTCAGCAGTTTCCCCACCGACTAAAGCACATCCGGATTGCTCGCAACCATCAGCGACACCTTTAACGATGGCTTCGATTTTAGCAGGCTCGTTTTTGCCGACCGCCACATAATCAAGGAAGTAAAGGGGCTCCGCGCCTTGGACCACGATGTCATTGACGCACATGGCAACGCAATCAATCCCGATGGTATCATGCTTGTCAGCTTCAAATGCCACCATCAATTTCGTCCCGACACCATCAGTCCCGGAAACCAAAAGCGGTTTTTCGTAATTTAATTCGGAAAGGTCGAACATGGCCCCGAAGGCACCAATCCCAGAGAATACCCCCGGGCGCTTCGTTTTGGCAATGTGTTTCTTGATTCGTTCAACGGATTCATAGCCAGCTTCAAGATTGACACCTGACTGTGCGTAAGCGTTACTCATAGTTTAACCACCTTTTTATTTTACTTCAACATTTGCAGCTGTAATATCCTCATACATGGAAGTCGGATACTCCCCGGTAAAGCAAGCGGTACACTGCCCGCAGTTTTTCCCAAGTTTCGATTCACGCCCGATGCCTTTGACCATGCCTTCCAAGGAAAGGAATGCTAGCGTATCGGCACCGATGACCTGGCGGATTTCCTCGGTTGAGTGGGTCGCGCCAATCAGTTCGTCGTAAGTGGAAAAGTCCACCCCGTAGAAGCATGGGGCTTTGATTTTTGGCGATGAAATCCGGAAATGGACTTCTTTTGCGCCTGCATGGCGAAGCATGTCCACCAATTTGCGGGAAGTGGTCCCACGGACGATGGAATCATCAATAAGGAGGACCGATTTGTCCTTAACGATGGAGCGGACGGCAGAAAGTTTCATCTTGACCCCTTGCTCCCGCAGTTCCTGGGACGGCTCGATAAAGGTCCGTCCCACGTATTTATTTTTAACCATGCCGATTTCAAAGGGAAGCCCCGCTTCTTCGGCATAACCAATGGCGGCACTTAAACCTGAATCTGGAACCCCGACGACGATATCGACATTAGCCGGTGCTTCAATCGCTAAAACCCTCCCGCAATTTTTACGGGCCTGATGGACGTTGATTCCCTCAATGTCGGAGTCAGGGCGGGCAAAGTAAACGTATTCCATACTGCACATGGCACGCTCTTCCTGAACCGCATATGTACTTGACGTAATGCCAGTTTTCAAGTCGATTTTTAGCACTTCACCCGGCTCAATGTCACGGATAAATTCAGCCCCGATGGCATCAAATGCACATGTTTCCGAAGCTACAACGTACCCATCCGTTCCGATACGACCAAGGGAAAGTGGGCGAAGCCCGTATTTATCCAAAGCGACAAACAATTTATTTTGCTTCAGTAAAAGGAAGGCAAAAGCGCCGTCAATGTAGTTCAAAGACGTTTTAAGGGCATCGAATAAAGTCGGTGCTTTTTGGCGCTTGATTAGATGGGCCAGGATTTCCGTATCGGAAGTGGTCTGGAAAATGCTTCCCTCTTTTTCAAGATAACCCTTTAGTTGGTGGGCATTGACGATGTTCCCATTATGGCAGAGTCCCAAAGGCCCTGACTGGGAACGGAATAAGAAAGGCTGCACGTTCATGATGCCGCCCCCGCCCGCTGTCGAATAACGGACGTGTCCGATGGCATGGATTCCTTTAATGCGCTCCATATCCTGCTGGCTGAAAACGTTGCGGACCAGCCCTTCCCCTTTGTGCTGGTGCAAAGTCACACCATCGCTTGTAATGATTCCCGCGCCCTCTTGGCCACGGTGCTGCAAGGCATGAAGCCCGTAATATGTTAACTCCGCTGCGTTTTCGTGGTTGAATACCCCAAAAACCCCACACTCTTCGTTCATTTTATTTTCAAAAAAGCCATCTAACTCAGACATGGGCAGCCTCCTTTCTGTGAACAAAATTATGCGCCGATACGCTTCATAATCTCGATATATGCTTCTTCAACTTTCCCTAAATCGCGGCGGAAACGGTCTTTATCCATTTTCTCCCCAGTTTCCAAGTCCCAGAAACGGCAAGTATCCGGAGAAATTTCATCAGCAAGGACGATTTCCCCTTCTGGATTGCGCCCAAATTCAATTTTAAAGTCAATCAGGCGGATGCCGCATTTAGCGAAGAAAGGAACAAGGATGTTGTTGATTTTCAATGTCATTTCCTTAATCTGAGCCAATTCTTCGTAGGTCGAAAGGCCAAGGACAACGGCATGGTCGTCGTTGATTAGCGGGTCCCCAAAGTCATCGTTTTTGTAGCATAATTCATAAACAGGCTGTTCCGGGGTCATCCCTTCTTCGATTCCCAAACGCTTCGCCATGCTTCCCGCTACCGTGTTGCGCAAAATGACTTCCAACGGGATAATGTCCACTTTTTTGCACAGCTGCTCACGCTCACCGATTTTTTCAATGAAGTGGGTCGGGATTTGGTTTTCATGCAAAACCTCAAAAATTTTGGTTGTAATGGCATTATTAAGGATACCTTTGTTATCGATGCTTGATTTTTTCACGCCATTGAAAGCGGTAGCATCATCTTTATAGTAAATCATGACATGGGCATCGTTATCCGTCTTAAAAACTTGCTTCGCTTTTCCTTCATACAACATTTCGCTCATCAGTAACACTCCTATTAAGTGACACGTCGGAAGAAAACCACTTCCGACGTGTCCTTAGATTTAAAGACCAGGTTATTTCGAAAAGTCATGGGATTTTCCTTCGACAAAATCCAATTTTGTTTTTCGTTTTAAAGACTACTTTTCTTTTTGCCGAAAAACATGGCTAATTTATGGCATTCGCTATAGTTTTTTTAAATATCTGAATTTTTATCCAGACCAAATGTGACCGCATGGAAGGTGGTTTCCCTTCTATGCTGTTACATTTGTATCGATTCGGATTTCCTTCGGATTAAAACGGCGGTTCTCATTCTGCGCCTTCCCAGTGAAGTATTCCACCCCGCTGGCGAAGATTTTTTGGTTGTAATCCCCTGGCACGTTTTTGAAGATTTGGTCTCCGGCCCGCTCCGAGTGCCCCATTTTACCAAAGATGCGCCCATCTGGAGAAGTAATCCCTTCCACAGCAAGGGTCGAGCCATTTGGATTGTAAATGTCATCCAGGGTCGGCTTTCCTTGTGGGTTTACGTACTGGGTTGCGATTTGCCCATTTTCAATCAACTTGGCAATCATGGCATCGTTGGCTACGAAGCGCCCTTCACCATGGGAAATCGCCACTTGGTGCAAGTCGCCCACGTTGACTTGGGACAACCAAGGGGATTTGGTGGAAGCGATGCGGGTTTGGGCAATTTTAGACATGTGGCGGTTGGAGTTGTTCAAGAATAAGGTTGGGGAATCCGTCGTTACTTTGCCAAACTCGCCATATGGCAATAATCCTGACTTGATTAATGCCTGGAATCCATTACAGATACCAAGGATTAACCCATCACGCTCCAATAGTTTTTCAACGCTCTCGCGGACTTGCTCGTTCATTAAGACGGAAGTGATAAATTTACCAGAACCGTCCGGCTCGTCACCAGCAGAGAAACCACCGGAAAGCATTAAAATTTGGGACTCCTCGATGTGCTTGACTAAGCGGGCGATGGACTGGTCGATGTCGGTTTTCGTCAAGTTGGCGAAAACATCCACAATGGTTTTAGCGCCTGCCATCTCAAAGGCACGGGCCGTATCATACTCGGAGTTTGTTCCCGGGAATACTGGAATGACCACTTTCGGGGTTACCCCTAGTGGAGAAGTTTTGATGATGGTATTTTTATAAGAAATAGCCTCAACCTCAGACTTATCTTCGGAAGTGGACAGTGGGTAAACAGAAGCGAATTTCCCTTGCCATGCGTCGATGGCTTCTTGGATGGTCACCGCCTCTTGGTTGATGACGATGGTTTTTTCCGCTGTTGTTTTCCCAAGCAGGTTCGCACGGTCAAAAATCAATGGGCGGTCGCTTTCCACAACGATAGAACCGATGTTGGAAGCAAATAAATCATAACCGGTCTTGATGTTGGCACCGATATGGTTCCCGAAGGACATTTTTGCAACGGCTTCAGCAATCCCGCCCTGTTTAACGGAAAATGCGGATTTGATATGCCCAAGGGTAATCATGTCGTACACGAAGTCAAAGTTTTCCTTCAACTGCTCGATGTTTGGCATCAAGTCCTTAGTCGGCTGATGTTGGATTAAATACACATAATGCCCGGATTTCTTGAACTCAGAAGAAACGATTTTGTTGGCTTTTTCCACTTGGACAGCGAAGGAAATCAACGTCGGTGGCACATGGATGTCTTGGAACGTCCCACTCATGGAATCTTTTCCGCCGATAGCCGGAAGCCCGAACCCTTTTTGGGCATAAATCGAACCTAGCAAGGCAGCGAAAGGCTGTCCCCACTTGACTGGGTCTTTGTCTAGGCGCTGGAAGTACTCTTGGAAGGAAAAGCGGATTCCCTGCCATTTTCCTCCTAAAGCGACGATTTTAGCAATGGATTCCACGACCGCATAAGCCGAACCATGGAATGGGGACCAGGTCGTCAACTCGGGGTTGTAACCGAATGTCATCATGCTCGCCGTGTTGGTTTGCCCGTTCAGCACCGGGATTTTATGGACCGAACCTTCGGTTTCCGTCAACTGGTATTTCCCGCCATAAGGCATTAAGACGGTGGTTCCCCCGATATTGGAGTCGAACATTTCAACCATCCCTTGCTGGGAAGCCACATTCGGCTGCGCCAGGTTATTCAGGAAACGTTCCTTGATGGTCGCACCGGCAATCTTGCTTTCAAATGGGGAACCTGCTATATCCGTAGGTACTTGAATCGTGATTTCCTGGGTGGCACCATTGGTGTCGAGGAAGTCGCGGGATAGGTCAACAATCCGTTGCCCGTTCCAAGTCATTACGAGGCGGTTCTTTTCAGTGACGGTAGCAACAGTCACCGCTTCTAAGTTTTCCTTGGCCGCAAAAGCGATAAAGGCTTCTGCATCTTTCGGGTCAACCAAGACAGCCATCCGTTCCTGGGACTCGGAAATAGCAAGTTCTGTCCCATTTAAGCCCTGATACTTCACAGGTACTTTATCCAAGTCGATTTCAAGGCCGTCAGCCAGTTCACCAATGGCAACGCAAACGCCACCGGCACCGAAATCGTTGCATTTTTTGATTAAGCGGGTCACTTCTCCGTTACGGAACAAACGCTGTACTTTGCGTTCCGTCGGCGCATTCCCTTTTTGGACCTCAGAAGAAGCTGTTGTCAGGGATTCTTCCGTATGGACTTTGGAAGAACCCGTTGCCCCGCCAATCCCGTCACGGCCAGTACGGCCACCGAGTAAAATAATCACGTCGCCAGTGGCTGGGTTAAGGCGAAGGACATCGC
>WRGF01000057.1 GCA_009787345.1 Turicibacter sp. | reverse complement strand
TGCCATGAAGCTCCACTTCACTGCAATGCTCTTAATCTTTATTGCGCGGAGGAGCGCAAGGTCGTGAGCACCGTAGAAGCATTTTCACTTCCTCGGCCTGACGAAAAAATCCTCGTAAATTCATGTAAAGCGAGTTAATAGAGACATCCTAAAACTTGAAAGATAAAATCTGGCCGAGAACGTTGATACAACAATGTTTCAAGCGTAAAAAATGACATGAAGCAATTCTCCCTGGTATAATTAAATCAACACAAAATAACCAACAAGGGAATTGTTCATGTCATGTCTAAAATTATAACACAAAACCAACCCAAATCAGATAAAAACCAGTCATCAGTGTTAAATTTTTATTCGAGGTTTAAATGATCAACTATTGCCAGGGCTTCAAATGCCACAAAAACCAAGGGCGTTCCTTTCGAAAAAATCTTCTGTTATCTGGTGGGGGCTATCTTTTCAAACAAATCCGCCTACTGGGAATACCTTTCCTCCAGAGAGGACTTGGGTTTTTCGGATAAAACCTTCCGCAACCTGCTTAACAACGGCCGCATCAATTGGATGAAATTCACCACAGCGTCCCGGGCGCTCCAGGTACCTCCTATCGGTCACCGTTCATTCAGTAGTAAATGGGGAGCGGATCCCTGTCAGATTGGTCTATGTCCGCAATAGGAATAAACGAAATGAGTACCTGGTTTTGGGAACGACGGCGATCGGGCTTTCAGAAGATACCATTATCCAAACATATGGCAAGCGCTGGTCCATCGAGGTTTATTTCAAGATGTGTAAGTCCCACCTGAGGTTGGCCAAATACCAGGCTATTTCCTATGATGGAATCGTTGCTCATACGGCGACGGTAACGGTAGGATATTTAATCCTGGCACTTAAGCAGCGTGAGGAATCGGATCCGCGAACCCTAGGCGAGCTCTTTTACCTGATGACCGCAGAAATTTCGGATTTAAGCTACGCCGAAGCCATCTCATATCTGGTGAGCCTTTTTAAAGATGCCCTGGAATCCGACACGCTTTTAGATGAAAAAATAATTGACCGGATTTTAGGGGAGTTCGTAGCGAGGTTGCCACATCATTTCAGGATAAGGTCGGGGAGGTCGCGCTCGCTAATTGAGAAGACTCAAACAGCGTGATTCCAATGCTCTTTGACAATTTATCGTCTTTCAAGTTTTAGTTGTTATATAATGGAGATATGTCATTTAGCATTTTTACCAGATAAAATCAGTTGACCTAGCCCCAGATTTCAGGGTATAATTTCAATATATTGAGGTGAGGAAAATGGCAGAAATAAAGTTGGAAGAACGCTCCTTTGAGGGGCAAAAAGTGATTTATTTAAATGCGACTGTCCCAAATGAAGACTTATTTATCCCATTCAACATGTTGTCCTATTTAATCAAGTTGCCGCTTCATTTATTTGATAAGGAGATGGATCCCGCCGTTGCAACAGGTGCCACTTACATTAAAATCCTTCACGAACACGGCGGCGAAACAGACGTTGAGGTTTGCATGCCTGTGGATGTGGAAGTACCAGAAGGCAATGGTGTTTTCTTTAAGGACGCCGAAACGGTGACAGGAAAATTCGTAACCGCCTATCATCAAGGGCCGCGGGACAATTTAGCTGAATTGTTTGGTTTAGCAAATGAGTGGATAAATGATTCAGGCATCAAACAAGGGGAAGGCCCAGTTATACTGAGCTTGCCAAACAACAAGCATATGGTGCCTGAAAGCCAGTTGCTGACTGAGATAATTTTTCCTGTAGCAGAATAAGTATAGGAAATCGAGCTTATTGTATTTTTTATTTAGGAGGGAATCAGATGAATAGCCGTTATAAAAACCAATGCCAAAGCTGTGGCATGAAACTTGGGGAAAGGACTGCTGATATTTTGGGAACGGAAGCGGATGGCGCACTAAGTGCTGAGTTTTGCAAGCATTGTTACCAAAATGGGTCCTTTACTCAGGATTTTACCATTGAAGAAATGATAGAGTCCGCAACGAAACGGGCAATTGAAGCTGGAGCGCCCCGTATTTTAGCCCCACTCATCAGAAAAGGCATCCCCAAACTAAAACGCTGGAGACAAAATTATTAAAACAAGTGAATGCCCAATTTGAAAAATTGGGCATTCACTTGTTTATATGGCTTAATATTTTACATCCAATCGAGCATTTTGGTTTTTAAAACATTGAAGAAGGAATTCCCTCCGTTTTTTTGGTGGGAATTCCTTCTTTTTATGCCCTCTTTATGATCTTTTTTCAACCATAGTCAGGGACAAGCGGCCGCGTTTTAGGTCGACGGCATCTACCCAGACCTTGACTATGTCACCGACTGAAACAACTTCCAGAGGGTGCTTGACGTAGCCTCTTTTTAGTTTGGATAAATGGACCAGGCCGTCTTCTTTCACACCGCAGTCGATGAAGGCACCGAAGTCGACTATGTTTCTGACAGTCCCCTGAAGTTCCATGCCCTCTTTCAAATCCTCTAGCTTCAACACATCGCTTCGAAGCAATGGGGCATTGACATTATCACGAGGGTCGCGGTTCGGGGCGATAAAGGCATCCAATATGTCACCTAACGTATACTCATCCACGTTCAAGAGCACTTGAAGGTTTAACCGGTCTGCTTTGGAAACGGCATCCTTCAACTCCTGGCTTCCTAAATCTTTCGGTGCGAACCCGAGGCTATCCAGGACCGCTAAGGCCGTTTTATAACTTTCCGGGTGGATGCCGGTTTTATCCAGTGGATTTTTCCCATCCACGATGCGAAGGAATCCGATGGCCTGTTCATAAGTCTTGGCCCCTAGGCGGGAAACTTTTTTAAGTTCTTCACGTTTGGTGAAACGCCCGATTTCCTCGCGGTACTTGACGATATTGTTAGCGTGGGCTGCTGTCAACCCCGCCACGTATTTTAAAAGGGCTGGGGACGCAGTGTTGACATTGACGCCTACTTGGTTGACCGTTGTTTCTACGACGAATTGAAGGGAATCGTTTAACTTGGCCTGGCTCACGTCATGCTGGTATTGCCCGACGCCGATGGATTTTGGATCAATTTTAACCAGTTCCGCTAACGGGTCTTGAAGCCTTCGGGCGATGGAAACCGCCGAGCGCTCTTCAACCTGCAAATCCGGAAATTCTTTTCGGGCCAATTCCGACGCCGAATATACCGAAGCCCCGGCCTCATTCGTGATGATGTAATAAACGGGATGTTTAGCATCTTTCAGCAGATTCACGATAAAGCTTTCGGTCTCCCTTGAAGCCGTCCCATTCCCGATACTGACAATCCCAACTTGATGCCCATCCAAAAGCTTCAGCATTTTTTGCCTTGCAGTTTCAACCAGCCTGGGATCGGCCTTGCCCCCTTTTGACTTTTCATGGGGATAAATAACGTCAATAGCTAATACTTTTCCCGTATCATCGACGACTGCCAGTTTGCAACCGGTACGAAATGCCGGATCCACGCCCAAAACGGTTTTCCCCTTCATCGGCGGCTGAAGCAACAATTGGCGCAAGTTTTCACCGAAAATATGAATGGCCTGAGCCTCAGCAGTTTCTTTAAGGGAGGCACGGATTTCCCGTTCAATGGAGGGCTTGATCAACCGCTTGTAAGCATCGGCAATGGCTAATTCCAGTTGGGGAACCGCAACGGAATCTTTCACTTTAATCAAATCCCGCTTCAGGTAATTCTCCACGGCTGTACTGTCCTCGCTTAAACTGATGCGAAGGATTTTCTCGGATTCCCCACGGTTCATGGCCAGGACACGGTGAGGGACCACTTTGTTGATGGGTTCCTCATAATCATAATACTGGGAAAATACCTGGCGCTCATCCAATTTTTCATCTTTTACTTTGGATTGGATGCTGCCCCGCTTCGTGATGTAATCGCGGATCCAGCGGCGGTAATCCGCATTGTCGGAAATAGTCTCGGCAATAATGTCGCGGGCCCCCAGCAACGCCTCTTCAACAGTTGGCACTTCCTCTGTGATATATTTGGATGCCTCTGTTTCTAATCCCGACATGGGAAACCCTAGTAAAAAGTTCGCCAATGGTTCGAGTCCCTTAGCCTTGGCGTTGGTTGCACGGGTCTTTTTCTTTTCTTTGAACGGGCGGTACAAATCTTCCACTTCTGTTAGTTTTTGGGCTTTCTCAATGTCACGTTTTAGATCCGTGGTCAGAAGCCCTTTCTCATCAATCAGCCGGATGACATCGAGCTTTCGCTGCTGAAGGCTCGCACCGTATTCATACGCTTTTTGGATTTCCCGGATTTGCTCCTCATCGAGGGCACCCGTCTGCTCCTTGCGGTAACGGGCAATAAAAGGCACCGTCGCACCATCTTCAAGCATCTTTAGGACCGATTCAATCTGGGTTTTCTTTATATTCAGGTCTTTTTCAATTTGGCGGAACAACTTTTCCACATAACTATTTTCCATAATGCTTCCACACTCCCTGCTATGAATCTTCATTTCTAATTTTACCATAAATTCGCAGAAAACTTAACATTCCCCGACAACATCCCGTAATTTGACAAATCCCGCAAAAAACCGCCCAAAAGGCGGTCCGTTGGTTATTGGGATAAACGGTAGTGGTAAACCGCACCTAAAAGGTTGGCATCCCCTTCAAAGGTACATTTCACCACCTGAGGCATAAGCGATTTGATGTCATAGTGCTTCACGATGAATTCAAGTTTTTCATTGATGCGTTCAACGATGTCGTCACGGGAAGAAATGGCGCCCCCGATAATGATTTTAGCTGGGTCATAAATATGCTGAAGATTGAAAATTCCTAAAGCTACGGTTCGGTAAAATTTTTCGATGGAGGTCGCAGCGATAGCATCCCCGTTGGCAGCCATCTCAAAAACCTGCTCTCCCGTAAGGCTTCCAGGTTCCAGTCCTTTAGATTCTTCCACGCGGATAATGATTTGCGCAGTTGCTCCTAGTTTTGAGAAATTGGGGAATTCCCCTTTGTCAAAATCTGATTCAAAGACCATGAAACCAAACTCCCCTGCCATCAGATGCTTCCCTGTATGCAGTTTGCGGTCTTTGATGACGGCACCGCCAATCCCTGTCCCAATCACGACAAACAAAGCATCGTCCACATCAGAAGCTGACCCTTTCCAAACCTCTGCAAGGGCCGCACAATTGGCATCGTTTTCCATGTGCATCTTAAGGCCCGTTGCTTCTTCGACCAATTGCCGGATATGGGGACCATGGATATAAGGCAAAGCTGAAGCCCCATCAATGTAGCCGCTTTTGTCGTTGACTGCGCCCGGGGCGCTTAAGGCAAGACCCTCAAGGTTAAACTCAGTTTTGAGCTGTGCAGCTACTTCCCCAAGTTTAGAAACCAGTTCTTGGGCGGTTGCATCTTCTTGGCGGGGAGTCTTGAATTTCCCTTTTTTTATAATGGCACCCTCTACATTGACAATACCCCACTTAATATTGGTTCCACCAATATCGACAGCCAAATAATTTTTCATCTTGAACGCCACTCCTTTTATACGCACTTTTTGACTACCATTATAACATATGTCTATACTTTTGTCCAAGAAAGCCTATAAAAAACAGGCATCGTCAACCGAATCGTCCCGAGTTTTGCACCTGATTTTGTGAAAAAACACCCCTGAAATGCCTTATTACCAACGGGTTAAGCGCATTCTTTTTGGGATGTTTTTTGCTTT
>WRGF01000056.1 GCA_009787345.1 Turicibacter sp. | reverse complement strand
TAGGGGATTTAGGAACATCAATAACCTAATTGCAATGATTTACCTTGAAAACACAAATTTAGAATTCGATTTACCCATGTAAAACAGCGAAGCGCCATAGTTAATGATTCGCTCCATGGTCTCGCCTCCGTGGTTATGTCTCCTTAGATTATAGATCAGGAATCGCTTTCTAATCAATTGCTAAATTTTTCCGTTCATAAATCTGCCGTGTTTTAAGGGCGGGCTAGTAGCGACGCTTGCGATACCCGCCTTTTAGGCGCGCGGTAAGGCGGCCCTTATAGGGCCAAATGCAAACCACCACTTGAAGTGGTGGTCATGACTTTTCTGTGGGTTTTTCGCGTAAAATTTGACAAATCCCGCCAAAATATATATAATAGAAATAAAGCTTTAACTCGGTCCCGTGAGGCTGGAAAGTACACACTTAAATATTTTCCTTTGGGAGCCCGTGTGCCTTTTTCAGTATGTCTGGAAGAGGCTTTTTATTTATCATCAATCTAGCTTCAGGTGCTAAATGAGTACAATTAAGGGAGGAAATACCATGCGTAGAGTGCAGAATTTGGAAGTTGTCAGCCAACGTGAAATTGCCCGCCATATTTTTGAATTGGTGCTAAAGGGCGATTTGGTTTCAGCAATGCTTCAGCCGGGGCAATTTGTCAATGTGAAGGTGGGAGAAATGGAAGCCCCCCTTTTGCGCCGCCCGATTTCCATTTGTGACGTGAGCCATGACCGTCAGGAACTGACCATTATTTACCGTGCGGAAGGGCAGGGGACGAAACTATTGTCCAAAAAAACGGCGGGCGACGCTGTGGATATTTTAGGCCCTCTTGGGACGGGTTACGACTTGACTGAAATCCCTTCAGATGCTACTGTACTTTTAGTAGGCGGGGGAATAGGCGTTCCGCCCATGTATGAAACGGGCAAGCAGTTGACGAAGCGTGGGAATAAAGTCATTTCCGTTTTGGGCTTCGGAAGTGCCGCTGATGTATTTTATGAGGAAAAATTTGCTGGACTCGGCGAGGTTTATGTGGCGACGATGGATGGAAGCCACGGTTTTAAAGGCAATGTGGTGGAACTGATCCAACAGAAAAACCTGCCATTCGACATGGTACTTGGCTGTGGGCCGAAAGTAATGCTCGCTGCCATCGAAAAAACTTTTGGAGCCACCAAACAGGGATTCCTATCCTTTGAGGAACGGATGGCTTGCGGGATTGGGGCTTGCTACGCCTGCGTCTGCCAGACGAAATCAGGGAAACAGGCACGGGTCTGCAAGGAAGGGCCTGTATTCAAACTTGGGGAGGTCATCTTATAATGAATTGTTTAGCCGTAAAATTACCTGGACTTGACTTGAAAAATCCCATCATCCCAGCTTCCGGTTGCTTCGGCTTCGGACGTGAATTTGCTGAATATTACGATTTGTCGGAACTGGGCTCCATCATGATTAAAGCGACAACCCAGGAGCCCCGTCTTGGGAATCCCGTGCCCCGTGTGGCGGAAACCCCTGGTGGGATGCTGAATGCCATCGGGCTGCAAAATCCCGGGATTGAAAAGGTGATGGCGACCGAGCTCCCTTTTTTGGAGCAGTTTGACCTGCCGATTATCGCCAATGTCGCTGGGACTACCCTTGAAGATTACGTTTCCGTCGCGAAGGAGATTTCCAAAGCCCCTAACGTGACGGCCCTTGAAATCAACGTTTCTTGCCCCAATGTGAAAGTCGGAGGGATTACTTTTGGGACGGATGCTAAAGTCGCTGCTGATTTGACACGGGCCATTAAAGAGGTTTCCTCTGTTCCGGTATACATCAAATTATCCCCTAATGTAACTAATATTGTGGAGATTGCCAAGGCTGTCGAGGCGGCCGGTGCGGATGGGATTACCATGATAAACACCCTCCTTGGTATGAGGCTGGACCTAAAAACTGGGAAACCCATTATCGCTAATGGCACAGGTGGCCTATCCGGTCCGGGAATCAAACCTGTCGCAGTCCGCATGGTGCATGATGTGTACAAAGGAGTGAACATTCCAATCATCGGTATGGGTGGGGTATCAACCGCAGAAGATGTGTTGGAATTCTTATATGCAGGCGCCAGTGCCGTTGCCGTGGGGACAGCCAACTTCGTGAACCCCTACGTCTGCCCGGACATCATCGCCGACTTGCCACGGGTGCTGGACAAATACGGCTTTGAAAAACTAGAAGATGCCATTGGCTTTGCACACCGGGCATGATGAACGAAAAAATCGTTAGCTTTTTGATGGAAAAAATTAACCCGGATTTTATTATGCTATTTGGCTCCCAAGCTACTGGAGATACTCATCCGGAAAGTGACGTGGATATAGCGTTTTTTAAAAAGGATTCGGAATTTAGTGCATATGAAATATTTTTATTTGCAGGCGAATTGTCGGCAATCCTTGGGCATGATGTGGACTTAATCAACCTGGTTGAAGCGTCCACGGTATTTAAGGCACAAATATTTTCAAAGGGTAAATTGTTATTTTGTAAAGATCAAGATGAATTTGCTAACTACGAAATACAGGTATACAGCATGTTTGCAGCATTAAATGAGGAAAACCAGGGAATTTTACATGAGATTGTAAAAAGGGGGTCAGTTTATGGATATCTATGTCGTCACGAATAAAGCAGCTATTATCGAGAGGTGCCTGGAACGCATCAGGGTCACGTATGATAATATGCCCGCCTGCCTTCAGGACTTTGATAAGCAAGACATTATTATTTTAAACCTGCAACGGGCATGCCAAGCGGCTATTGATTTGGCTAATCATATTTGCGCAAAAAAAAAGTTGGGTTTACCTCAAAATAGCGGGGATAGTTTTGCTTTATTGGCTGATAGGGAATTGATACCTTCTAAACTGGCAACCTCTTTAAAAGGAATGGTTGGGTTTCGTAATATTGCTGTCCATGATTACCAGACCCTCAATTTAAAAATACTGCAAAGTATTGTTGAAAAAGATATGTGGGATTTAGAAGTATTTACAAAGTGTATTTTTAAAATGGAGGAACTATAATGACACCTGAAATTATCATCGCCATGGATTTGCCCAATAAAGCGGCAGTCGAAGCGTTTATCAATAAATTCCCGGAAGGTGAGAGCCTTTACTTAAAAGTGGGGATGGAGCTTTACTATAAGGAAGGGCCTGCTATTGTGACTTACTTAAAGGAACGTGGGCACCGGATTTTCCTTGACCTTAAAATGCACGACATCCCAAATACGGTCCGTTCGGCCATGAGGAGCATTGCTTCTTTAGGGGTGGACCTGACCAACCTACACGCCGCAGGTGGAAAGAAAATGATGGAAGCAGCCATTGAAGGATTAGTGGAAGGGACTCCAGAAGGTCAAACCCGCCCACAAATCATCGCTGTAACCCAGTTGACCAGTACCAGCAAAGAAGTGATGAACAACGAACAGGGAATCCCAGGGGAAGTAGCGGAATCCGCATTGAAATGGGCAAAGCTGTCCAAGGAAGCAGGACTGGACGGTGTCGTCTGCTCTGTCCATGAAGCCCGTTCCGTCCACGAAGCTTGTGGGGAAGGGTTTATCGCTTTAACACCGGGAATCCGTTTAGAGGGCGATGATGCCCATGACCAAACCCGTGTCGCAACCCCTAAATTCGGCAAGGAAGAAGGAAGTACTTATCTCGTTTTAGGGCGCAGCATTACCCTAGCGGAAAATCCATTTGAAGTTTACCAAAAAGTCCAAGCGGACATTGCATAAGGAGTGAATCGCATGAAAGAGCAAATCGCAAAACATTTATTGGATATTGAAGCTGTCCTATTACGACCGGAAAACCCATTTACCTGGACTTCTGGAATCAAGTCGCCGATTTACTGCGACAACCGTTTAACGTTGTCATTCCCCAAAGTCCGCCAAGACATCGAAGCGGGGCTTGTGGATTTAGTCAAAGCCAACTTCCCGGAAGCAGAGATGTTGATGGGAACGGCAACAGCGGGAATCCCCCATGCTGCCATCATCGCTGATAAACTGGATATGCCAATGGGCTATGTCCGCTCCAGTGCCAAAAAGCACGGGCGCGGCAACCAAATCGAAGGACTAGTCAAAGAAGGGATGAAAGTCGTTGTGGTGGAAGACTTGATTTCCACGGCGAAATCGTCCATCGAAGCAGTAGAAGCCCTTCGCGAAGCAGGCTGCGATGTCCTAGGCATTGTTTCCATCTTCTCTTACGAACTGGAAAAAGGATTGTCCAACTTAAAAGAAGCCAACGTTAAAAATGTTTCCCTTTGCAACTATGATACTTTGGTGAACGTAGCAGCAAGTATCGGAAAAATATCCGAGTCGTCCGTTACGAAACTATCCCAGTGGAGAAAAGACCCGTCGGATGAGAGCTGGATGGCATAATAAAAAGACCAATAATCCCAATGCTTTCGGGATTATTGGTCTTTTTATTATGCCGATTTGAGTTTAAAGTCAACCTCCCATTCAACCATAATTTTTTCTGCAAGGAAAGTATCTTGCTGGAGCCTTGCCAGTTGAGAAGCCTCTTGATATTTTTCACCGGCTTTAATCTCATCTTGTTTTTCCAACAGCCAGTATTTTCCTTGAAGCATTAGTGCTACTGGCATTCTTTGAAAATCAGAGTTGCGAACCATTAATGCGATGGAAATATCAGTTAAATCAAATAATTTGTGGTATCGCTTATCTTTTATAAGTGTTGAAGCAGCGGCATACAAAGTGCGGTTAACCAAGTTAGCTTCAAGATTCATAGCATTTATAGACTGGGCGAATAGCTGGGTTAAAAAATTATCAAATATTTCTTGCTCGTAAGGATGATGGTAGGTGTGAAGGTAATACATGGATAGAATCATCAGGTCATTTTCTGAAAATCTAGATTTTTTCCTTACCTGTTGAAAGTAGTCCTGAATTATTTCATCAATAAAATTAAGGCGGTTTGGGTAGTCCTTAATGTGCAAAGTCTTTAAAATCTGGATTTGTAGCTGTTCTTCTTCTGAAAGTGTGTTAAAGAATTTCAACTCAATTTCTGTAAAAATTTCCATGTATTTTTGTGTCTGTTGAGGGTTTCCGTAAATAAAGCCCCGCAATAACAAAGACTTGAGTTCATTATAGCGTGGGGATAACATGAATTTTTCAGTGTCCACTAAGTCTGAAACAGAAATATTTAATCGTTGAGAGATAAAAAGGATAGAATTTATACTAGGCAAGGACTTTCCACTTTCAATCCGTGCAAGCTGTTTTACGCTTAATCGGGTTTCATCTCCGCAAAAATCCATCCGGGACATTTTTTTCATTTCCCGAAGCTGGCGGATTTTTAAACCGAGTTCACTTTTTGAAATCACATTGCTTTCACTCATAACGGATTACACCTCCCAATACATGAATTATAACATGATTCGAGAGAAAAACACATAGTTTTACATATTTTTTTTATACGATAAAATGGACACGGATGTCCTAGGGGGGAATAGATTTTCAGTGTATGATTCAATTAGTCCAAGATAGGAAGGAGGATAAATGATATGGCATTTTTATTGGCATTGATAGGAAGGGATGTATGGTGGGTATAATGCACGGCCGATTTATGAATGGGATATTATGGGAAAATAATAACTCGCTATAATTTATTCCGCATCACAAGTCACCGTAATGACTCTCGTTTCACCAGA
>WRGF01000055.1 GCA_009787345.1 Turicibacter sp. | reverse complement strand
GATTATACTGCACTTTCATTGGCATTTCTACACTTTTTGGCGAAATAAAGCGAAAAAACCTTTAAAAAATTAGCACTTTTTGCCGTAAATGATATAATAGGAAGATAGGTGTTACAACGAATCTGAAGGAGGCATTATGGACAAATCCATCTTAAGCGATTTTCGCCTGACAGTGGCAGAGCAGAATTTAAATGTATATGGCATCGTGGTTAAACAGGAAGGAAAGCGGGTTGAACAGAGGTTTCGAAGCGACGATCGGGTCAACATTTATTCCGCCAGCAAAGCTGTCACGGCCCTTGCCATCGGTATGCTCCAAGACGCTGGCAGCTTAAAATTAAGCGACACCCTCCTCAGCTACTTCCCAGAGTACATAGGAGTTTCCACACCTGGCAGTGAGGAAATTACCGTGAGAGACCTCCTCCATATGGCATCAGGAAAACTTGCTTTTTTCGGCGAGTTCCGAAGCCTAGACCAAGACAACTTAGAGGCATTTTTCAGACACGAAGTCAAGTCCAAGCCCGGTGAGAAGTTTTATTATTCCAACGGCTGCACTTACGCATTATCCCTCTTGGTGGAGCGGATTTCTGGGCAAACCCTCCGAGATTTTTTGGTCCCCCGCCTGTTTGATATTTTAGGCATCCAAAACCCCCAGTGGTTTGCTTGCCCTCGTGGACACACCCTTGGGGCAACCGGGCTTTTCCTCACAACGGAAGAGCTGTCCCGGATTGGCGAAGTGTTTTTAGGGGAAGGGACTTATAATGGGCACCACATCGTCAGCCCTGAATTTATCAAATCCTGTTGGTCAGATAGCCTGCACACTAAACTCCCCAATGCTTCCCCCAATGGTCGGGAGTATGGCTATCAGGTCTGGCTGGGCCAGGTTCCCGGCACCTACCGGTTGGACGGCAAATACGGACAGTATTCCATTATCTTCCCAAGGGAAAAAGCTACCATTACCATTACCGCCCATGAGGAGCACCGCGACAGCGATATTTTAAAAGCCGTTTATGAAACCATCTGGCCGCAGTTGTAAAAACCACAGGGATTTGGCAAAACATTTTCGCCAAATCCCTGTGGTTTTTTATTTCACCTTTATCAGGCACTCTTTTCCCCGGAATGCAATGCCATACTGAAGGATGTCCTTGAAGCCCGCCGCTTCAAGCTCTGCAACGTAATTTTTTTCCTCAATTTGAGCAAGTGCCCTGCTTGCCACCATTTCCGGATCTTCCCTATCCTTAATGACTTTCAACTCAAAAATAACAGTGTTCTTTTTGACACCTTTATTTTTCATAAAGATGTCAGAACGGCCTTTTCCGCTTTCACGGTTCGATTTAATTTCATAACCTTGCACATTGGATAAAACCCCCACCAAAAATCCATGGTAAAAATTCTCATGACTGTCCAAATAACTAATGAGTTTTAGCATTCTTCCATTCAGCTCATCTTCTAGCGCTTCTACGTTTTTTTCGGTAATCGCTTTTAAAAATGACCGGGAATCTTGGATTTTTACGTGCTCTGAAAACCAATCCTTAATTTTATTTTTATCAATGAAGCGCACTTCCCGATTGGGAATTTTAAGTTCAAGCTGAATATCTTCTGCAACCTGTTTTCCTGATACCTTCTTTTTTTTGTATTTTCAAAAAAATGTTGGAGCATACTCATATTCAATGACTTGCCAAACCGCCTGGGGCGGGTAAAAAGGGTCACATAAGCTTGTTGGTCAAGAAGCTCTTTTATCAGCAAGGTCTTGTCCATATAATAATTTTCAGAAATAATCTTTTCAAAATCGTCGATCCCAATGGGCAAAGCCTTCATCTCACAAACCTCCCAACGCTCTTCTTCCCCTTATTTTACACTAAAAAAAAGGAAGTATCAACTCTCCTACGAAAGTCCATACTCCCTCATCCATCAATAAGTAATCCCCTTCTCCCCCGCCAGCGTATACTTCCCATTCAAAATACACGCCTGGCCGCCATAACTGAGCCGGGTCACGTTCCCGTCCACAACCACCCCATGAAAGCTCTTCCCCGATTTTTGGTCATAGCCGCTGAAATGCCCGTCCTTTTGCACGCTGACCCGGTACCCCTGAATGGTCGCCCCGTTTCGCATCCGCCCGCTGGCAACATCCTTGAACTGTTCAAGCAGCAATCGCTCCATCCCTATCGCCCCCTCATAAACGCCTTCAAATCCTCCTCCACAAACTTCACCGCCAGCCCCTTTTTCAGGTTCAGGGCGAACTCATTTTTCTTGCCAAGGAAGTCATTCCCCTGATTTTCCCACAGCCTTTGTTTTCGTGCTTCCAACCATCCGATTTTTGGAAACGCACTTAGGAAATCCTCCTGGATATCCCAGATTTTATCCCAATCAATGGCATGCTGTTTCATCATATTCTTCGTGGTCCCCACCGCATTGGTCAGCACATTATCCTTGCCAAAAGCATTCATGAAATTCTTGGTTGTCCCCACTGCATTGGCAATCAAATTATCCTTGCCAATCGCTAGATCCACAGCCTTAGCCAATAAATTTTCGTTCCCACAATCCATTTCATTAGCAATCTCTTCCCGGCTCAGGCAAGCCACCGGCAGGCTAAGTCCCTTATCAATAGCCACATTGATCATCGTGTCGAAATTTTTCTGGCAACCAATCACCGCATAATCGGCAGTGTAGCCATAAACCATGGCACACTCATCATAAACCCAAGGGGTCACATTGACCCGGCTATGATATTCCGGCGAACCATCCAAATAAATAACCTTCCCCTTAATCCCAAACAGCTTCGGCAAAAACGAAATCTTCGCCTCCGTCTCCCGCTTCACCTTATAACCTTTCTCCTTGCACAAATTACAAAGCAAACTCTGAAGTTCTGCATTTTCCTTCGTAGCAATGACCGTCACAGTCTTGGCAAATAGTTTCCTCATTTGGCTTCACTCTCCTTCAAACACTCATACTATTCTTAAGTTTATGAAAAATCAGGAGGGTAAATGCCAAAAAAGCCTGGACAGTTGCTAAAGCACCCACCCAGGCTCGTTCGTCTTATCTAAAACTATCCGTTATAAACATCCACCACATGAAACCTTTCACAGACGACCGGCATTTCCAAAGTAAATGGCACGCCGGCTTCTTTGCAGGCTTCTGTGAAAAAGTCCACATGGCCTTGGTACCAGTAGTCGTAGCTTAAATCCCCTTCGCCTTCGGCACGGGCAAAGGATTCTGGCACCTCATTAAAGGGCATGACGGTCACATCGGTTACCTGAATGATGCACATGGGCTCGTCTTTACTGTTAAGCACAACATCATAAGTCCCGGCTTGTGGGAGGGGTTCTTTTTCCAAATCGTAAAACACTTTGCCGCTGCAAGTTGCGGTTTTAATGCCGTCTACGATTAATTGCCCCAAGGCATCGGCATCATAGCCAAATTGAAAAGCATCTGCTTCCGTTTTTGGGTCTAGGTTATTCTTTTGGCAATATGCCTGCCAATATTTTTGTGTCTGTTCATTCATTTTTATCACCTCCTAAATTGTTACTGGGATTTGCCCTTTAATCCCAGTAACTGATTTTTTACCTTATCCACTTGCTCTTTTTGGTGGGGCATGATTTGCTGGTAGTTGGTTCCCGCCATGGCATAAATAAAGGGATCCTCCACATCGGTTTGGACGCCGCTGATGGCTTCGATGATGGCATGGGTGCAAAACGGGACGTAAGTCGGGCAGTAACCGCCTTCATGTAGGCAGACCAACCGCCCACCTGAAAACTTGTTTGCCATTTCTTTAATCCTTTTTGCCATATACCGGTAGCCTTCCATGGAGAGCATCATCCTAGCAAGGGGGTCAAAGATGCTTGCGTCCTGCCCGGCGGATACTAAAATCAGCTCGGGTTGGAATTTTTCGATGGCAGGGATGACGATTTCCTCAAAAGCATATTGATAAACCGCGTCACCGGAAGCCGCTGGCAATGGGATATTCATGGTGAATCCCTGGCCTTTTCCTTTGCCATTTTGCTCAGGACGCCCGCGTCCGATAGGTTCTAAATTGTCTTGGTGCAAGGAGATGAACAGGATATTTTCGTCCTCATAAAAGGCATCTTCCGTTCCGTTCCCATGATGGGCATCCCAGTCCAGGATTAGGACTTTTTTTATTCCCAGTTCCTTTTGAGCATATTTAGTAGCGATAACCACATTGTTGAAAATACAAAAACCAATGCCTTGGTCGGCTTCTGCGTGATGGCCTGGAGGGCGTGTCAAAACATAGGCAGACTTGATATCTGGGGATTCGATTACGGTTTTAACTGCCTGGATGGCACCCCCTGCCGCTAACTTGGCGATTTCAAAGGAGCCTTTCCCTACGATGGCGGAGTCCCCACAGTCGAGGCCACCAATTTTGCTCATTTCACGGACGGCTTCTATGTGCCTTTGTGTGTGGAAATATGCTAACTGCTCATCCGTAGCTGAAATGGGCTTGACTTGGGCCAGTTCCCCTAAGAGCCCGCTTCGTTCCAGTAAATTCTTGACCCGGCGCTTGCTTTCGGGGCTTTCGACGGAGCCAAGTTCTTGGATGTAGCCGCCTGCCGGCTCGAACAAGGCTCCCCCTCCGGCATTGTGCCAGAAGTAGCTTTCGTCGTAGATAAACGCGGTTTTAGGCCCAGAATGGTTGGTTAAAATCATTTTTTGCATCCCCTTCCTTTTTTAGCCTAATAGCGGGTCGGATGCCCACTTGAAATAGTGGCGTGCTAGCACGGTTGACAAAATCACCGCTGATGGAAATTTTTCCCCCATTGGTGACAGTGCAGGTGAAATCACTGGTTTTTCCCGGTGTCCGGAGCAACCAGCGGGCGGGGGTGCCATCCGGCAACGTGGCAGCCCTTTCCTCATTGAAGGAGTCGTCGATTTCAAAAGGGTTGGTTGGGTTTTTCAACTGCCCGCTGTCCCCGAAATACTGGATAACTTCTTCAACAGACAGCAAAAAGACGGGGTCGATGCTCATGCCGCCGGTGGCGGTGCTAAACCACGGATTGCCATCAACTTTGAAAGGGGATTCCAGGATCCGCTCCCGCTCTGCTTTTGAAAAAGTACCTAAAAAGACATCGTTCAAATACTTGCGGATTGAGCATTCATTCCACAAAACAGGCTCAAATTTTTCGTGGTAAATAGCGGGTTCCAAGACATCCTTGGAGATTAGCAAATAATTATCGGCCTCCTCTTCTAGGACCAGCCAGTCGTAGCCGCCGAATTCCATGACGGATTTTTTCTTGGCCGGCCGGTAAAGTGGGTACAGCACCGCATTTTTGGCGAAATGCATCAGTTCCCCCACCGGTTGGTAGCCGAATTTCCCGTAAATCCCGCCGCCGTTATAAGGGGTGCTGGCTTCGAGGTAAGTGGGAATGCCTTTGGCGTCCAAAATTTCCAACTGATGGCCCAGCAATTTAGCGCCGATTCCCATGCCACGGGCATTTTGGGAAGTGACGACACCCACTAACTGATAAAATGGCTCGATGGCGGGCTCGCTGTAATGGGAGCTGTCCGCCACGGCCCGAAAATTGGGTGCATATAGCCC
>WRGF01000054.1 GCA_009787345.1 Turicibacter sp. | reverse complement strand
CGAAAAAAACTGCTCCTTTCGCTATGCCCGCCGTTTTTCAGCCTGTTTCGCTTTGCGTTTGAGGGATGTTTTGGTATAATTGAATCATAAGAGATTGAAGGGGTGCCGCCATGACATTGATGGAAGCAGGGACGTCAGTCCTACAACGATTGGAAGCAGCCGGGTTTGAGGCCTTTTTTGTGGGCGGCATGGTCCGGGATGCACTTTTGGGGCGGGAAATCCACGACGTCGACATCACCACCAGCGCAATGCCCGTAAGTGTCATGGGCCTATTTGATAACTGTGTCCCCACAGGCATCGGCCATGGAACCGTCACGGTTTTGGTGGGAAAAGTGCCCATTGAGGTGACCACTTACCGTATGGATGGCGAGTACCGGGATTTTCGCCGGCCGGAATCCGTTTCATTTACCACTTCTTTGGAGGAAGACCTTCGCCGGCGGGATTTTACCATCAATGCGCTGGCAATGGATAAAAATGGACAGGTCTTTGATCCCCTAATGGGTTCAGCAGATTTAAGGGGCGGCCTGATTCGGGCTGTCGGCAATGCGGGCCAGCGCTTTTTTGAGGATCCCCTAAGGATGCTTCGGGCACTGCGCTTTGTCTCCAAACTGGGCTTTGAGCTGGACAACGGTTGCCAGCAAGCCATAAAAGACTACGGTTATTTGACGGCAAACCTGGCGCGCGAGCGGGTCATGAAAGAACTGGAAGGGTTGATGGACGGGAAGTTTAAGGAAAAAGCCCTCGGCTTGATGATCCAGGCAGGCCTGTTGGCCCATTTTCCGGATCTTAAGCCCCTGGCCCGCCTTGATACCAAGGTGCTGTCAACCCTAAAAAACAGCTTGGACTTATTTTTGGCCGCTTCTTTTTTTTCGGGGGGCATCAAGGAATATATGGCGGGGTGGCCCTTGTCCAAATCCCAAAAGCGCCTCATTGCCAAAACCCATGGCTATTTTTTGGACGGGGCGCCTCTTTTATGGGTGCAATATGCCGATGGGATGGAAACAGCTGCCGCCCTTTGGCGGATGCGCGTGGTTTTTGGGAAGTCGGATGAGGCTTTTATCCCCCAGCAGCTGGTTATTTCAAACCGGGGGGAACTTGCTATGACGGCCTCAAATATGTTAAGTGCCGCGGGCATTTCGCCGGGGCCTAATGCCAAGAAGCTGCTTGAACAGGTGGAATGGGCGGTGCTTAGCCAAAAAATCAAAAACAGCCCCGCAGAAATTTTAGCGTTTATTGGAGGACAGGATGTATCAGCGAAAACGTAGGAATAGATGGTTTGCCACTGCCCTTGCCATCGGGACTTTTCTTATTATTGCCATTGGCGCCGTCGTCTTTTATGCCAACAGCCATGAGCGGAGGCTTTTAAGCTATGCCCGCAGCGTCGCTAATTTGCCGGAGGTTTCCGTGGTGCTGGCGATTTCTTCATTTGATGGCCCTGAAAACTATTTGGTAGCACGGGTCCAGTTGGTAGACGGCTCACAACAGGTTTACTTTATCCAGGACAATACGGTAGCCCAACAGGTCCTCGCCAGCGACTTGATGTCTGCCGACCAGTTGATTGCAAAGCATATGCCCGAGGTGGATGTGGTCCGTAACAGCCTCGGGCGGATGGGCGGCGAACCGGTTTATGAGCTGGTGGCAAATACCCCCGATGGGGTGAAATACGTCGTGGCCAATGCCCTCACAGGCGAAGCCGTGCTTAGTTTTACTTTGGATTGAGGTGGCAGCATGTTTGAACTTTGGAAAGCGGATGCACTGGATTTTTCAGCCATTTTGCTGGAAACTTATAAAGATTTGGGGCTCACAGAAACGGAATACGTCTTTTTTGTGATGTTGGCGAAAATGCTAAAGACCAATCCCACTGGTTGGAACGTGGCGGATTTAGCCCAGTACCTTACCATTGGCGAAAGCGGGGTGGCGGGCCTTCTTATGAATGGCCTTGGCCAGGGATTCATCGAAGTGACCCAAAAAGCGGATGGGGCGGGGCGGCGTTTCGAGGAATACTCCCTTATCCCCCTGTTTGGCAAGGTAGAAACCGCCTTTAGGCAAAAAAACCGCAAAGGGGCAGCGGGTTCTAAGGAAGAGCTGTTCAACCTCTTGGAACGGGATTTCGGGCTGTTGTCGCCAAAGGACATCGAAACGGCCCATATGTGGCTTGACGATGATGGGTTCGACCCCGAAATCATCAAGCTGGCTTTAATGGAAATGAAGTCGAATCAGATCACCTCCATTAAGTATGTAGATAAAATACTGCTTGATTGGAAAAAAAAGAACGTCACCACCGTTGAAGGGGCAAAACGGCAAATGATCGAGTTTCGCAACCGAAGGGCCGAAAGCACCATTCCACAGGATGGACCCAAAGCAGACCCTAATGACTACTACGACTGGATGGGGGAAATCTGATGGTTTCAAAGAAAAAAGCGGTGCAATGCATCGATGTCATGGAAAACCTGTTCCCCGACGCCCACTGCGAGCTCAACCACGAAAATGCCTTCGAACTGACCCTCGCCGTGTTGATGTCAGCCCAGACCACTGATAAGATGGTCAATGTCCTGACGGACAAGCTATTTCAAAAGTATAAAACCCCACAGGATTATTTGGCAGTCACCCTAGAGGAACTCCAAGAAGATGTACGGACCATCGGCCTGTACCGGATGAAGGCCAAGAATATCCAGGCGCTTTGCCAGATTTTATTGGACAAGCATGGCGGCACTGTCCCACCGGTCCATGAGGAACTGGTAAAGCTTCCCGGCGTGGGGCGAAAAACTGCCAACGTGGTCATGTCCGTTGCCTTCGATTACCCAGCCATTGCCGTGGACACCCATGTTGAGCGCATCGCCAAGCGGCTGGGCATGGCAAAAAAATCGGCTAGCGTCCTTGAGGTGGAAGAAAGGCTCATGTACCTGTTGCCAAAAGAACGCTGGTCCAAAGCCCATCACGTCATGATATTTTTCGGGCGCTACCACTGCACGGCAAGAAACCCAAAATGCGGGGATTGCCCGCTGCTTTCAGAGTGCAAGTTCGGTCAGCGGCAAATCAAATAAGGCAAAGGCCATAGGAGAAAAAAACGCTCCTATGGCCTTTGCCTTATTTTTTGGATTCAGGGGTTTTTGCCCCCTTTTTGCATTCCTGCCGATCTTTCGACATATGATTTACCAAGGGGGTGCATGCCCATGATAAAACTGATACTGGGGGTCATAGGCTCCGATGTCCATGCGGTGGGCAATAAGATTTTATACCATGTCTTTACGGAGAATGGGTTTTTGGTGACCAACCTAGGGGTGATGGTTTCCCAAGAAGAGTTTATCGAAGCGGCCATCGAGGCAGCGGCGGATGCGATTATTGTTTCCAGCCTTTATGGCCATGGGGAGTTGGATTGCCGGGGGTTTCGGGACAAATGCCAGGAGGCAGGGCTTGATGGCATCCTCCTTTATGTGGGTGGCAACATCGTGGTGGGCAAGCAGTCGTTTGACGAGGTAAAGCGCCGTTTTATGGCCATGGGCTTTGACCGGGTTTTCCCCCCTGGGACCTCGCCAGAGGAGGCTGTTGTTTGCCTGAGGGAGGACTTAGGGTGGTGAGGGCCATGAAATTCATCGATTTTGGGAGCACCTTCACGAAAATTACCGCCATTGATGTGGAAAATGCAGCCATTTTAGGATGCGCCCAGGCTTTTACGACGGTGGGTGGCATCGGTGTTGGCCTTCATGAAGCCGAGAAGCGGCTTGAAGCCATCACCGGTCCGATTGTTTATGAGAAAACCCTTGCCTGTTCCAGCGCTGCCGGCGGACTTAGCATAGTGGCCATCGGGCTGGTGCCTTCCTTGACTGAGAAAGCGGCGCGCCTGGCCTGTTTTGGTGCCGGGGCAAAGGTGCTGAAAAGTTATTCCTTTGAGCTGACGGAGGGTGACGTCGCCGAAATCGAGGGGCTTGCCCCTGACCTCCTATTACTGACAGGGGGCATTGATGGGGGCAATTCCAAGGCGGTTTTGCACAATGCTAAAATGCTTTCCCACGCCTTATTTGAACGGGACATCATCGTAGCGGGCAACCGGGCGGTTGCTTCAAGGGTGGCGCAAATCCTCAGGGGGAAAAAGGTTGAAGTCTGTGAAAACGTCATGCCTGCCTTTGGTGTCTTGAATTTGGAACCGGTCAAAGAAAAAATCCGCAGCCTGTTTTTAAGCCGCATGGCCTTTGCCAAGGGGCTGGACCAAAACCAGGTCTTGATGCCCACGCCGGCTGCGGTCATGGAGGCTCTAAAAACCCTCTCTTCGTCATGGGGCGACCTCATGGCCATTGACCTTGGCGGCGCGCCACCACCGATGTGTATTCCTTTGCCAGCGGGAACCCATCAGGGGATAATGTCATCCTAAAGGGCGTGATGGAACCTTATGGGAAGCGCACCGTGGAAGGGGACATAGGCATGCGCTACGGGGCCATGGGCATTGTGGAAGGGATGGGGCTTGAAAGCCTTATACAAAAAAGCGGGCCGGGTTTAGCAGGATACCTAAAAAAAATCAGCCATGACCCTGGCTATCTGCCAGGTGAAGGGGAATCAGCCTTTGATGGCGCGCTGGCATTTGGTGCCGTCCATTTGGCGGTGGGGCGCCACGCAGGGACCATGGAATCCGTCTATACACCCATGGGGCTGGCTTATTGCCAATGCGGAAAAGACCTTCGGGAAGTCAAATCCATCATCCTCACCGGCGGGGCGCTCCTCAAAGGGGAAGGGTTAGGGCAGGTTTTAAAAGCCGCCAGCTTTGATGGGGCCAACCCCTCGTCCCTTAAGCCCAAACAGCTTCAAGCATCCATTGACAGGCGCTACATCCTGGCAGCCATGGGGCTTTTGTCCACGGTCAATCCTGAGGCGGCGCTGACCATTATGGAAAAGTCCTGCTAAGTAAAGTCAAGCAATGATGAAAATTTTTTTAGGAGCAATGCTCCTAAAAAAGGGTGCATTGAACTAACCCTATGTTTCCACAGGACTTTATTAACAATATTTAGATTATGGTTATTCCTTGGCTATGCGGCTATTCTAGGTGTTTAACCTCTGGGAATTGTTTGGAAACGTACTCTTTGTAGTGTTCTTCCCTAGTCTTTATGACATATGGCTTCCCATCCCTCAGGACGGCAAAAATAATCTTGCAAAGCTTGCCCATGACGGCTCCGAGTGCCACCATCTTCGGCTTGCCCGCCTGGCATTTCTCAAGGTAGTAATCCCTGATGGGGGGATTCTTGGAAATGCCGTTTCGGGTTGTGCCGATGGATTGGACGGCCATCATGAACAAGACCCTGCGGGCAATCCTTGAACCCCTCTTAGACATTTTGTTGCGGGTTCCCTAGAAATTACCTGACTGGTTGACAGAAGGGTCAATCCCGAAGTAGCCGATCAGCTGCTTGGCTTTTTTGAAGGCAGCGAAGTCACCGATTTCGCACATCAGTGACACAGCACTCAAAAACC
>WRGF01000053.1 GCA_009787345.1 Turicibacter sp. | reverse complement strand
GGCATTGTGGGGGGCCAAATCCCGCCATGGTACCGTATTCCTTGCCAGAGACTGCGGGTTAATGGCAGGGGCTGGGCGTGACACCCCGCCGCCGGCCTCCCTGACTTGCTGGTCCGTCCAAGACCTGGACTCAGCCGAGGTGATGAACATCAACCCTTGTCCATCTTCGTCGTAGGTATCGTAATCAGGGTCAAAAACCATCCCCTCCCCGATACCGTCCTCAGGGAAAGAGACCCAAGTGGAAACCCCATCGTCCCCGTCGTTTAAGCGAGCCATGATGTAAGCCCCTGCCTCTTGGGGCTGGGTAGCGTGGGTAAAGCTGCCATCTTCGTCAAGGGGAACCGTTAAGGCATTTCCCGGGACAAGCCCAGACAAATACCGTTCAGGCTCCTCATGTTCATAACCTTCTGCATAGCTGTATTGTCGGACCCATGCAGGATGGAAGGTGTCATTTAGTAAAATGGATCTCCCAAAGCTTCCCACCAGGGGACCCATCGGGATGCCTCGCCCGATGATCCCATTCCCCACCCCAAGGCTTACCGGGATATCCGGCCAAATGACCCGACCACTAATCGTTGTATCGCCCTCGGTTACAGGCTCGATGTGGCTAATGGTTGGGGACTGTGTGGTGGTGACCAGACGGCGGAAGTTAGCCGTGCCCCTTAACGTTGACTGAAGTCCAGGGTCGCTAGAAACAATCCCAGCCGCAGCCGTCCCCGTAATGGCTAAATCAGCCACATGGGAAAAAGAATGGGTTGCAGGGCGGGTGTTCATGGCATTTCCCCCTGACGTCGTCCAAAGGATGGCCTCACCCATGTTTTCGAATCGATAATTGCCACCACGTTCAAACAGGCGTGACGTACCAGCTGCATTTTCATTGCGAAGATCCACAAGGGCCCCAGCTTCTACTTGCAACCGGTTATTGATTCCCGTCAAATTGATCAAGGCTGCCGTAGTGTTGCCCAGCACGTAAAGCTCCCCGCCAGGGCGGATGTCAATCAAGGCATTGGAAGCTACCAAGCCACCGGCATTGGTCACATTAGGTCCCACATTGTGGATGACCGGCCCCACATCCCGTCGGGTCGCCACCAAGCGCCCGCCTGAATGGACACGTACCGTTTGGGTGGCATTTCGAACAGATTCAATCCCGCCTGTATTGGCAATGTTGCTATTGAACGCAATGGCAGGGGCATTTTGGGAAGTTTCAAAAGTTGCCTGTTCCCCGATGACCAAATTTCTCCAATGTCCGTGGACGGCAGGGGCATGGGACAAAGCCGTCGTGGAGGTAAAAATCGCCCTGGCCCCACGTCCGAGGACGACACTGTTGCGGCAGTCCGTTCCCTCAGGCACGGTCAAGCGCCCACAGGATGGATCCGAACCTGTCGTTTCCCCGTGCATCCGCACATTAAACCAGATGTTCCCATAAAAATCATTATAGCCAGCAGACATATTTCCTACCAAAAGGGCGTCATCTTCCACCAAGACTTTGCCCACATAGGCATTTTGCCCACGGGTGTTCAGCAAGACATCCCCGTAAAAAGTGACTTCTGCTTGGGGTGCCCGAAGGAAACGCTGGATGCCTGCTTGCCCACTGGTTTGCGGGATGGACCAATCGGTCACTCGCCCGCTTATGGCATCCCGCCCCTCAATGGCCACCCCATTGGAGCGGACATTCCCAAATCTAAAACGCCATGTCCCCGTGCGGTTCCGCCGGGCTGGAGCTGCCGGATTATTGCTATAATACCAGGGGACAGTGGAGTTGATGAAGGCTGCCCCAGCGGGATTTCCTGTTAAGCCAGCCGTCGAGGGGCTGGCCACCACCACGCTATGAAAATGCAGGAGCGCCCCCCCGCCGTCTTGGAAGGGGATGTTCACGGTATCGTTGGTAACCGCTGTTAGCCCAAGCCCAACTTCTGCGCCCCCGGCACCTGCGGCTGCCCCTAGATTCAGCGTATGGGTCAACGCAGGCTGGGTCAGGGTAAACCCATCCCCGCCAGCCCCGTTCCCACTGGGTCGGCCATCCGGGCGCCGGCCATTTCCATCAAATTCAAGGCTGGTATTGCGGGTGATCGCATCACTGGCTGCCAATGTAATGTCAGCCATCATGATAATCCGTCTGACTGCATTATGGTTCCAAGCAGCATTTAACGCGGCAGCGGTGTTGACACATTGGGTAGCTGCAACATTTGTACCCTCTGCATTCGGCGAGTCAACAATAATGGCATTTAAAATAAAGCTGCCATCTCCATTGCGGTTCGGGCAGGCATTGTAAGCCGCAAGCTCCCGCCAAGGCACGTTTTCATCGCCAAAATGCCTCGCAAAAGGTGAAATCCGCTCGGCTTCCATGACCTCCCCGCCCAATTCCCTGATTTCCTCATCGGACAAAAGCAGCGCCTCTTCACGGGTGAGGAAAACAAGCTCGTCGCTATCACCCGCATCTGCATCTTCCGCTTCCACATCTCGCCCCTCATAAAGGTACTCCTCTTCTGAAATTTCAAGGCCATCCTCTTCAAAAACATCATATAAGCGCTCATCCGCCATCAAAGGTTCATATTCCTCAACGTCCATGGCCTCATAAACTTCTTCGGCTATCCCTCCCCTGTACTGGCTTCCAAAAACGGCGACCGCCAGCCCCAACGGGCTCAGCAACAAGTCCCCCGCCAGTCCTAAGAGTGCCAAGTATTTCAATTTTTTCATAAGCCCCCACGCTCCTTTTTATGTGAAATGCTGCTATTTTTCTGCGTTTTTCAAACATGGCATCGGGCAACCGCCCTATCAATATACGCCCTTAATCATACCACTAAAGCCAAACGATGTTAATAAGGCTGTCGAATTTTGTACCACCCTCATACACCTCTTACATAATTCGACAAAGATGTATAAAAAAAACGGCAACTACCCTTCCAATCAAGGTAGTTGCCGTAGCATTTATTCCGTATGAAGAACCCCCGCAAGGATTCGGGTATAAGACAGTATGTCAGTTTTTAAGTTGCGCTTTGATTTCCGCCAAGCGTTGGTCGGTGATGCTTGCATATTTTTTGATAAGGGATTCATCCATACCGTCTTGAAGCATCCCCGAAACTATTTTAAACTGTTCTTCTTGTTTCCCTTCCTGCTTTCCTTCCTGCTTCCCTTCCATTCGGCCTTCCATTCTCCCTTCCATTCGCCCTTCCATTCGCCCTTCGTACCTCAACTCGTTATCATAAGAGAAAATCTCCGCAAACATGTTTACCAACTTCCCTTCTTGGAAAAATTCAGGTAAATAACCTTCTTCTTTTGTCTTTTGGATGGCTTCCTTGACGCTCATGGAGTTTGCGTGCTCGATGAACCGCGCGTATCCCGCCAATGCGTTGTTTTTGCTTTTGTCTTTTAGTTGGTCGAAATGGATGTCTAGGACCTTCGCCTCGGCATAGATGGAGCCTAAGTCCAGTTTTAGGATTTCGCTTTTAAGGGGTGCCTTGCCATTGTACACCACGTAAAACTCCGCTTTCGGGAGCACCATTTCCTTGGTGGCATACTTTTTCAGGTTGTTGTCCCGGATGTATAGGTCCACTAGATGGAGGTAATATTCTAGCATCCGAAAGCACATGTTGGGATTTAAGGTGCTTTGGTGCTCAATCAAGACCAAGAGATTCCAACCGTCAAGGAGGAATGCCACGTCGTTGTACCGGGGGGATTTTTCAAACCGGTCCCCTAGATTGAATGGCTTGATCAGTTCAGGATTGACCCATTTTCCTGTCAATGCTTTGTAAGTGTCGGCTGTGTATTTCGGGTCTTGCTTCATCATGTAAGTAAATGCTGTGTCTTTTTGTCCCAAATTCATAGCCCCGTTTCTTGTTGCCCATTCTTAACTTTATTTTACCATATTGGCTACTCCGTTGGCTACCGTTTTTATTATATGCAAAATTTCGGGGAATGATGAAAAAACGGCAACTACCCTTCCAATCAAGGTAGTTGCCGTAGCATTATTCCAAATTATTTAAAGGGGTGGTGCTTAAAGTCCATCTGAAGCCCGCTTGGTAGTCGCCTGGCATGACCGCGGTGTTGGCCGGCAATTCAAAGGTGACATGGGCCGGGTCGAAGCTAGCCAAATGTGTGCCCGTCCGTTCATCGCCAGTGGCGTACATGACAAGTTGCACACGCTCCTCTGGCGCTACGACAATGTTTCTCAGGGGAATTTCCCCTATACTGGATTCCGTCCATGGATAAACCCGTTGCCGACGGCCTTGCCTGATGAGGACCTGGGCCCCTGTCAGGACGTGGTTGCCATTGCTAAACGGCTGGTCCATCTCCACATGAAGTCTCCAACCTGTTGCATTTTGCCTTTGGTCGGTCACCTGCACCCATAAATCGCTCTCAACAGGCTCGTCGGCCCCTTCTGGGAGTACCATTTGCGGGTATGCCGTTGCGCTTAGGGCACCTGTGCCGATCACAATTTCCCCAAACCTAAAGTTAGAGGCGAAATCGATGCGAAGGGCACCTGGATGCAGCTGTGGCGGGTCCAACGGAACCACCGGTTGCAAGCCATCCGGGTTCCTCGGCGCTTCCATGGGAAGCACCGTCATCGTCGGCCCAACCATAAATAAAGCATCACGGTAAGGGAGTGCGGCAACCCTTGGGTTTTGGTTCCCAATGGGAGCGGCTTGATGCGTCGCCGGTACCCGCCTGCCCTCTGTTGCCAACGGGAAGTCGAAATCAGCGTCCGTCAGCTGGTCAGCACCGTCATGAAGGAGCACTTGCAGGCGGTCGCCTGCTTGGAGGGTGCCTTCCGGGATTGGAACAGACCAAACTTGCTCAGCACCGGGCTGGTCATCGCTTTCTTGCTCTTCAGCCTCTAGTTCATAACCTGCCTGCTCAGCACCATAAATCTCGGCACTCAGCGTTTGCACCACTTCATAAGCGCCAGCAGCTTCATTGAACCGGCTGATTTCCACCACCACGCCCATGGCATCCAGCGGGGCTGTCCCATCTATGCTGGTGCTTGCGACGTGGAGGTATGGGGTGGCAATCCCGGCAGGGCTCGGCGGGGTCACGTCAAGGACAGGATATTCCATCCCATGACCCAGGGTTTCGGCCCCTGTCGCAGTATTTTGCCTCACCGCATAGGCCCTAACCTCGTTGCCCCGCTCCTGAAAGCGTCCAACAGGGTCTTCATGCACCCAAGTCCCATCCGTTTGGACATAACCGACAGGCGGCTGCGGGACACTCCCATTGATCGTTTCATAATAAGGAATGTCCACAGGTTCATCTGGATGGTGGGTATCGTACAGCCTGACCCGCACGCCGCTAT
>WRGF01000052.1 GCA_009787345.1 Turicibacter sp. | reverse complement strand
ACCCGGAAGTAGCGAGGGATCGTCTTTGCCTCCAATTTTGAGTTTGGCGATCATTCAGATTGTTTCATTTTCTAAAACTCAATTGCCGTCTATATAGGTGCGTTTTCAAGCCCCATTTTGTATAAAGGTGTCGGAATTAGCATAAAATGCGAAAAAAAGCCTAGATGTTTGTAAAAATGTAAGGAAGGGGTTGTCATTTTCAGGGGAATAGGTTATAATCAAAAAGGATGTTAAGCAAACTTCGACAAGGAGGTATCCTTTATGAACACGGCCCATCATTTTATGGTAATGGTTCCTGAGGGAATCCGACTGTCTTTTTTCTTAACGAGCATAATAAACCACCACATATGAGATAGGAGCACTGTACCCAAAATCTTATATGTGTTTTTTATTTCAACCGCAATGCCCTCATATAAATTCGATGATATGGTTCGAAAGTCTCTACCCCTTTGCCGTAAATGAAGGGACTATGAAGGTTGCAAGCAGCTATTTCCCGGGAAAAATTGGGGGAGTGCCGGCACCTTTCTCAGCCAAAGAAGGTGCCTTTTTGCGTTTGAAATGAGAAAAAATCAAAAAAATAGGAGCGTGCCAAGATGAACAACGACTTAAAAATTGCAAAATCCATCCAACTGAAGCCTATCACTGAAATTGCAGAGCAGTACAACATTACAGACCATATCGAGCAATACGGGAAGTATAAAGCGAAAATCGACTTGGACATTATGAATCAGGATAAGCCGGATGGGAAGTTGATCTTGGTTACAGCCATCAGCCCGACACCAGCAGGCGAGGGGAAAACCACAACGACGGTCAGTTTGGGAATGGGCTTGTCCGAAATTGGGAAAAATACAGTCATCGCATTGCGCGAGCCATCTTTAGGACCGGTTATGGGGATTAAAGGCGGGGCCGCTGGCGGAGGATATGCCCAAGTGTTGCCAATGGAGGATTTGAACCTTCACTTTACCGGAGACATGCACGCCATCACGGCTGCCAATAACACCATCTGTGCCTTAGTAGACAACCATATCTATCAAGGAAATGAAATGGACATCGACCCGAACAAAGTGGTGTTCAAACGCTGTGTGGATGTCAACGACCGCAACCTTCGCGACATCACCATCGGGCAAGGTTCTAAATTCAATGGGATTGAGCGCAATGACGGCTTCAACATCACCGTTGCTTCGGAAATCATGGCCATCCTTTGCTTGGCGACTAGCTACGAGGACCTGAAAAACCGCATTGCCAACATCATCGTCGGTTACACGCCTGCTGACGTGGCAGTCCGTGTCAAAGACCTTGCCATCGAAGGTGCCATCACCATGTTATTAAAGGATGCGTTGAAGCCGAACCTGGTCCAAACTACTGAAAACACAGCGGCTGTTGTCCATGGCGGGCCTTTTGCCAACATCGCCCATGGTTGCAACTCCATCATCGCCACAAAAACTGCCCTTAAAATGGGGGATTATGTCGTAACGGAAGCCGGATTCGGGGCAGACCTTGGAGCTGAGAAATTCTTCAACATCAAATGCCGCGAAGGAAACCTGAATCCTGAAGCCGTTGTCATCGTCGCCACCATCCGTGCCCTTAAAATGCATGGTGGCGTTGCCAAAGACGATTTGCAGGCTGAAAACGTAGAGGCCCTTGCCAAAGGTGTGGAAAACTTAGCGAAGCACATTGATTCCGTCACGAAATTCGGTGTCCCTTATGTGGTCTCCCTAAACCATTTCGTTTTCGATACCGACGCAGAGGTTGAGTTCTTGATGAACTGGTGCAAGGAAAACAATCACCCCGCAGCTGTTGCCAAAGGATGGGCAGAAGGCGGGAAAGGAACTGTGGAGTTAGCGAAACTTGTCGTAGAAACCATCGAAAACAAGCCATCCGACTTCAAACCGCTTTACGAGCGTGGGCAATCTTTCGAAGAAAAAGCGGTAATCATCGCTAAAAATATTTATGGTGCCCGTGGGGTTATCTTCACCGAGGAAGCGAAGCAACAACTTCAAACCATCAAAGACCTAGGCTATGGGGATTACCTGGTTTGCATGGCGAAAACGCCGGCTTCTTTATCGGATGACCCGACGCTGATTGGCCGCCCAACTGATTTTGACATTACCGTCCGCGAAGTCCGCATTTCAGCGGGTGCTGGATTTATCGTTTGTTTGACAGGCAACGTGCTTACTATGCCAGGGCTTCCTAAAAAGCCAGCGGCACTTAATATGGATTTGACACCTGAAGGTGAAATTGTAGGATTATTCTAGGAGGTGCCATATGCAAAAACTCTACCCGATTTCCGAGAAGCCGCTAGTCGGTGTCATCATGGGCAGCAAGTCTGATTTACCAACCATGGAAGAAGCCATCGCTGTGTTGGACGAGATGGGGGTTTCTTATGAAGCCCGCGTCGTTTCCGCCCACAGGACGCCGGATTTGATGTTTGAATATGCCGAGGAGGCCCGCAGCCGTGGGATTAAAGTGATTATCGCCGGTGCTGGGGGGGCAGCCCACTTGCCAGGGATGGTTGCCGCTAAGACGACCTTGCCTGTTATCGGTGTCCCGGTCCAGTCCAAAGCCCTTAGCGGGATGGATTCCTTGCTTTCCATTGTCCAGATGCCAGGCGGGATTCCAGTGGCGACGGTTGCCATCGGGGCTGCGGGTGCTAAAAACGCTGGCTTGCTGGCAACGTCCATTTTAAGCACCACCTACGATGATTTAGCCGTGAAGCTGAAAATTTACCGTCAGGAAATGACCGATAAAGTCATGGAGGATGGTGACCTTGATGACTAAAACCATTTTGCCACCAGCGACCATTGGCATTATCGGGGGCGGGCAGTTAGGACGGATGATGGCCATTGCCGCCAAGAACATGGGCTATAAAGTGGCAGTGTTGGAACCAACCGTTGGAGGGCCTTTAGCCCAGGTTGCCGATATTGAAATCAATGCCCCCTATGACGATGTGAATGCTTTGAAGGAATTGCTGACGGTGTCGGATGTGACTACGTATGAGTTCGAGAACATTTCAAGCGAAACCGTGGCAGAGCTGTCCGAATTTGGGTACCTGCCACAAGGACCCCGCCCCGTTGCCATCACCCAGCACCGCATCCTTGAAAAAACAGCCATAAATGAAGCGGGGTACGACACAGCGCCTTTTGCTGCCGTTTCAAGCAACGAAGAATTGTTAGCAGCCGTTTCCAAAATCGGATTTCCCAGCGTTTTAAAAACGGCGACGGGCGGTTATGACGGGAAAGGCCAGTGGGTGCTAAGAAGCGAGGCGGATTTAGAGCAAGTAAAATCTGTTGTTGCCGAGCACCAATGCGTGTTGGAAGGGTTCATCAACTTCACCAAGGAAATTTCCGTCATCGTGACCCGCAGTGTCCATGGCGAGGTGGAATCCTTCGGGGCGGTGGAAAACGTCCATGAAAACTCCATCCTTCACCTAAGCACAGCCCCTGCCAACATCAGCGATTCCCTTGCCAAAAAAGCGGAAGCCGTTGCCAAGGGCCTCATGGAAAAACTCGATTTCGTCGGCACGCTGGCGATTGAAATGTTTGTGGTTGGGGACGATATCATCATCAACGAATTGGCGCCAAGGCCCCATAATTCCGGGCATTTGACCATGGATGGCTATAACGTGTCCCAGTTTGAGCAGCATATCCGCGCCGTGGCAGGGCTTCCCCTTGTGAAACCCCGTTTGCTGGCACCGACTATGATGGTCAATTTGCTTGGCCAGCACGTGGATTATGCCCTGAAAATGTGGCAGCAGCCTGAATTTGGCTGGGCGAAGCTTCACCTGTATGGAAAAGACGAAATGAAACGAGGCCGCAAAGTCGGGCATATGAACTTTGTGGATGTGGATAAAGATAAAGTATCGAAAACAGTGGAAAAGTTTTTAACGGATTTTCCAGCGTAAATGGAGGAAGAAACCAATGAGCCAGTACCGAGTTTTTGTCGAAAAGCGAAATGAATTCGCAACGGAAGCCAACAGCCTTCGCCGTGATTTGAACGAGTCCCTGCATCTGGACTTGCAAAATGTGCGTGTCATCAATGTCTATGACCTGTTCAATGTCAATGAACTTGAACTGGAAACCGCTAAAAATAACGTGTTGTCGGAAACGGTAACGGATGAAGTGAGCCATGAGCTTGATTTGACTGGAAAAACTTACTTCGCCACTGAATTTTTACCAGGGCAATACGACCAACGTGCCGATTCTGCCATGCAATGCGTGACCCTTCTAACAGGGAATGACCAAGTGGTGGTTAAAAGCGGAAAGGTCATTATCCTGGATGATGGCGCCGATGTGGAAAAGGTCAAATCTTACTACATCAACCCCATTGAATCCCGTGAGAAAAACATGCTGGCACCCCTTGCCCTAAATGAAAATGTGACTCCGGATCCCGTTCAAATATACGAAGGGTTCATAGCATTAGACCAAGATGGGCTTGAAGGCTTCCTAAAATCCCACGGGATGGCCATGTCCCTTGCGGATATTACCATGATTCAGGCGTATTTCCAAAACACGGAGAAGCGCAACCCGACGGAAACCGAGCTTAAGGTGCTGGATACTTATTGGTCCGACCACTGCCGCCACACCACGTTTGAAACGCTGATTAAAGGCGTGACGTTTGGTGAGGGGCGTTTCCATGATGTGCTTCAAAAAACTTTTGACGATTACTGCTCCATGCGTGAGCGTGTCCACAACAACCGCAAGAAAATGACGCTGATGGACATGGCGACCATCGTGATGAAAGAGCAACGCAAATTGGGTCTTTTGAATGACTTGGAAGTTTCCGATGAAATCAACGCTTGCAGTATTTACATCAACGTGGACATTGACGGCAAAAATGAGCCATGGTTATTGATGTTCAAAAATGAAACCCATAACCACCCAACTGAAATCGAGCCATTTGGTGGGGCTTCTACTTGTATCGGTGGGGCAATCCGCGACCCGCTTTCCGGGCGTTCTTACGTTTATCAAGCCATGCGAATCAGCGGTAGCGCCGACATTTTAGAGCCGATCGAAGATACCATGGAAGGGAAACTTCCTCAAAAAGTGATTTCCAAAGGAAGTGCCCACGGAAACTCCTCTTACGGAAACCAAATCGGGTTGCCGACAACCTTTGTCCGTGAAATCTACCATGAAGGCTACAAAGCGAAGCACATGGAAACCGGTGCGGTTGTTGGTGCAGTCAAGGCAAGCGATGTCCTTCGCCTTAAACCAGCCACTGGCGACGTGATTATTTTACTCGGTGGCCGTACTGGCCGTGACGGGATTGGCGGGGCAACGGGTTCTT
>WRGF01000051.1 GCA_009787345.1 Turicibacter sp. | reverse complement strand
GGAGCCGATGACAATATGGGGTTTTTCCCTTAGTTTTTTTATTTGGTTGTCAAGGCTCGCCCCGCCCATGATGAGGGCGTGGGTAATGGGAAGCTCCGAGTTTTGTGCCAACATCTTCGCCTGCGCGGCAATCTGGACGGCCAGCTCATGGGTAGGCGCCAAGACCAGCACCTGGGTCTGCCTAAGGCTTTCATCGATCTTTGAAAACAAAGGGAGCAAAAAAGCCAGCGTTTTCCCAGATCCCGTATGGCTTTGGGCGATGACATCGGCCCCTTTCAGGATTTCAGGGATTGCCAGGGACTGGATGGGGGTAGGGGAAGCGATGTTTTGGCGCTTAAGCCCCTCGAGCAAAGCAGGGCCAAGGTTCAGTTCAGTAAATGTGCTCAAATTGGCTCCTCCTATTTGTCGAATAACCCACCGGGTTTTTTATTGTATTTGCGCTTCGCCGGTTCCCCGATGGTGCCAGCCGGGCGTTTTTTCTTTCCCTGGGACTTGGTGCCTTCCCGCTTTTGCTGGATGATGGCTTGCATTGCTTCTTTCGTAGCTGTCATGTCGTTTCCTCTTTTCGGTTTGGTTGATGTCTTTATTTTACCCCAAATCCCTTGAAACTTCTATTTAATTTTGGAAAATATGCTGAAAACCCTAATCCCTTTGCTGAAAATGTCCCTGATGGGCAGCCAATCCCTTAGGTCGCCGTAGCAGGCAAGTCAGGGGTTAGCAGGATTCCGAAAAAAAGGCCTTGTCAATCGGGGGATTCTTTGATACGATTAAGGGAAAAACTAGAAGAACAAGGATGATGGCTATGAATGTGGTATTGGATATCTTGAAAAAAAACAGCCGGTTGGGCGACGAGGAAATCGCCGTGAGGGCAGGGATCGAAGTGGAAGAGGTCAGGGCTTTCATCAAAGAAGCAGAGGAGGCCGGCATCATTGCGGGCTACACGACCCTGATCAATTGGGACAATGCCCAAGAAGATGCCATCACAGCCCTGATCCAAATTAAAGTCCAGCCCCAGCGCGGGGAAGGTTTTGACTCGGTTGCCAAGCGCATTTACCAGTTCGACCAGGTTTCGGCCTGTTATTTGATGTCGTCCGGCGGTTTCGATTTGGCAGTGATCGTCGAAGGGCGTTCCATGAAAGAGGTGGGCAGCTTCGTTGCCGAGAAACTGGCCATCCAAGAGGATGTGTTAGGGACTGCTACCCATTTCATGCTCAAGAAATACAAGGAGCACGGGGCCATTTATGAAGAAAAGCATTTTGACGACAGGGAGCTGATTTTCTTATGATGGACGTCAAGCAGCTCATCAAGCCAAATATCAGTTCCATGAAGCCTTCGGGCATCCGCCGTTTTTTTGATTTGGTCCACGAGATGGAAGGGGTCATTTCACTTGGCGTAGGGGAGCCTGATTTCGTCACCCCATGGAACGTGCGGGAAGCAGGGATTTACTCCTTGGAACAAGGGCATACCCATTACTCCTCCAATGCTGGTTTTATGGAACTGCGCCATGAAATCGCCAAATACCAGTCCCGCCGTTTTGGGACCCATTACCGCCCGGAAGACCAGGTTTTAGTCACGGTTGGCGGCTCTGAGGCCATCGACCTTGCCCTTCGTGCGTTAGTGGGCCCAGGGGACGAAGTCATCATCCCGGAACCAAGCTTTGTGGCTTATCAGGGCTGCACGGCCTTTACCGGCGCAACAGCTAGGGTCATCAAGTTAAAAGAAGCCAATGAGTTCAAGCTGACCGCCGGGGAATTGCTGGATGCCACCAATGAGCGGACCAAGGTCCTCATCATGCCTTTTCCTAACAACCCGACCGGGGCCATCATGACCAGGGAGGAACTCGAGCCACTGGTACAGATTTTAAAGGAACGGGACATTATTGTTTTGTCCGATGAAATCTACGGTGAGTTGACTTATGGCACGGTCCATGCCAGCATCGCGTCCTTTCCGGAGATGTATGAAAAGACCGTCCTCATCAACGGCTTCTCCAAAGCCTTTGCCATGACGGGGTGGCGGTTGGGTTATGCCTGCGGACACCCTGATTTGATCGCGGCCATGACAAAAATCCACCAATATGCGATTATGTGTTCACCCACCACTGCCCAATATGCGGCGGTTGAAGCCCTAAAAAATGGGCGCACATCCATCGAAAAAATGGTCCTCGAATATGACCAAAGAAGGCGGGTCCTTTTAACAGGCTTGCGGCGCTTAGGCCTTGAATGCTTTGAACCGAAAGGGGCCTTTTACCTGTTTCCAAACATCAAGAAAACAGGCCTGTCATCCGAGGAGTTTTGCGAACAGCTGCTGATGCAGGAAAAAGTCTTATGCGTACCGGGGGATGCTTTTGGCGATTGCGGGGAAGGGTTCATCCGCTGCTGCTACGCCTCCAGCATGAAAGAAATCAAAGAAGCCCTCGTCCGCATCGAACGCTTCATGGCAGGTCTTGCTTTGTAAGGGCCAAGCCCTTGGCTGATAAATTAATCCCTAGGACGAAGTCCTGGGATTTTTTTTAGCGTAGGCAAAATTTTGCCTAAAGGGCGGTTTAATTGATAATAATGTTTTGCAATTTGTTACATTTGTCGGTATAATAGAGGAATAAGAAGTATGAAAGGGGATTCAATATGGAATCGAATTGGGTAATTGACAAAAAAACGGCAGTGCATTTTATCTTGGAAAAAGAGACGCTCCCGGGCGTAATGGCCATCGCTGAAAAAGTGACCAGTGATTTTAAGCGGGTGGGTTTGTCTGCACCCATAACTTCGTTCGGGTTGCAAACAAACAAAGAATACCAGATTATTTTTGCTACCCTTGGCAATAGCGAAATTTTAGGAAGCTTCATCCAAACAGGGAAATTCGATGCTTCAAAGCTTGAGAATAAAAGCGAAGTATTTGCCATCCAGTTTATCGATGATAAACTTCTCATCGCTGGTTCTGACAAGCGGGGGACCATTTATGGGATGTTTGCCCTTTCTGAGTACATCGGCGTATCGCCCCTCCATTATTGGGGGGACGTGGAGCCCGCTGTCCTTGACGAGCTGCATATTGGCACAGATATTGAGAAAGTTTCCAAGGAGCCAAGCGTCAAATACCGCGGCTTTTTCATCAACGACGAATGGCCATGCTTTGGGAACTGGGCAACAGATAAATTCGGTGGCGCCAGCGCGGCGGCTTACGACCATATTTTCGAATTATTACTCCGCTTAAAAGGGAACTACATCTGGCCGGCGATGTGGGCTTCATCATTCGCTTTAGATGGGCCGGGCGACCTCAATGAGGAATTGGCTGACATGTATGGCGTTGTCGTCGGGGCGAGCCATCATGAGCCATGCCTTCGCGCAAGCGAGGAATGGGAAAAAGTCCGCGGTGCTGACACTCCTTATGGGACGGCTTGGAACTATTACACCAATAAAGACGGCCTTAACAATTACTGGGAAGATGGCCTGAAGCGCAGCGGGAAATATGAAAAAATCATTACTATCGGCATGCGAGGCGAGTACGATTCCGAGATGCTTGGGAAAGATGCAACCGTCCAGGATAATGTGGACCTGTTGAAGGATGTCATCACCAACCAGCGGGCACTCATTAAAAAACATTCCCCGCAAAACCCAGAGCTTTTAGCATTATACAAAGAAGTGGAAGAGTATTTTTATGGCAGCGATGAAGCGGAAGGCCTTAAAGACTGGGAGGGCCTCGATGGGGTCATCTGCATGCTTTGCGAGGATAATTTCGGGTTTATGCGGACCCTTCCAACCCCTGAGCTTGGGGAGCGCCAATGGGGAATGTACTACCACTTCGATTATCATGGCGGGCCGGTTTCTTATGAGTGGATGCCGTCGACGCCTTATGAAAAAACGTGGGAGCAACTGTCCATGGCATACGAATACGGGGTCCGTGATGTGTGGATCGTCAACGTAGGCGACCTGAAATTCAACGAGGTGCCTTTGGCCTACTTCATGGAGCTGGCTTACGACTTTGAAACGTATGGGACCAGCAACAAAAACAGCGTCCAGGATTTCACCAAATTATGGCTTGAGCAGACGTTCCCGATGGCAAGCGACGAGCTTAAATCCGATATGGGGCAAGTGCTGCACGACTATATCCGTTTGAACGGGATGCGCCGGCCAGAAGCCCTCAATGCGGGGATTTATCACCCAGCCCATTACCTGGAAGCCGATCGTATGTTATGGAAGGCCTTGGAGCTGCAAAACAAAAACCAGGAAATTTACGAATCCCTTAGCCCTTCAGAGCAAGAGGCTTATTACAGCACCATCTATTTCCCGGCCATGGCCAGTGCCAACCTATTGAAGATGCATCTATATGCGGCTAAAAACGCCCATTATGCGAAGCAAGGGAAAAAAATCGCCAACCTATATAAAGACCTGGTGACGAAAGCAATTGTTGACGACCGCCTGATGTTTGAGGAGTTCGGAAAATTCAAAGACGGCAAATGGAAAGGGATGGAGCTTGAAGAACATATTGGCTTTACCGTTTGGAACGACGACAACTGCCGATATCCTTTGCGCATGGAAGTCGAACCGTTCCACCGCCCGCGCCTGGTCGTTTCCAGAAAAGACGACGCAAAAATCGTCCATAAAGCTTATGGGAACCCAATGGCCCTTAAAGTCGATGATTTCCTTTCAGCTGGAAACGAAGAAGTTTTTGTGGAAATTGCTAATGACGGGCTCGGGCTTTTGGATTATACCATCCAAGGCGGCGAAACCTTAGAATGGCTGGAAGTAAGCTCACGCCAAGGCAGTGTTGAATTCCAAGAAGATATCCGCATCTACTGCCACAAAGATAAACTTGGCACAGATATCCAGACGGCCCGCTTATTGATTACGGACGGGGATGCCACGGTAGCAGTTGACATCCAAGCCAAAGGGGAAGCAGTGACAGGCCTTCCAACCCAAACTTTCCTTGAAAATAATGGCGTCATCGCCATGGATGCCAACCATTATTTCAAAAAAACGGATACGGATAAAGGCGGATTTGAGGAACTTGCCAATTACGGGCGCAGCGGTACCGGGATGAAAGTCTTCCCCATTACCGCCAGGTTTGAAGAGGCCGAGGCCAATCCGAAACTGTCCTACCGCTTCAATATTGAACAAGCCGGGGAGCACACCGTCGAAATCTGGACGACGCCGACCAACCCTATCCGCAACAACGACCCGCTTCGCCTGACCCTTGAAACAGGCGGGTCAAAGCAAACCGTGACAACAGCAGCAGTAGACTTCCTGCCATACCACACGGATGCCAACT
>WRGF01000050.1 GCA_009787345.1 Turicibacter sp. | reverse complement strand
CGATTTCACGGGAAGCCGTGGCGATGGTGTCCAGTGGCTTGAAAATAATCCCTAAAATCCAGTGGAAGGCACCCGCCCCGATGACGGCAAAAATCAAGGCAAAATCCAGGAGCATCCGTTGGATGTAGGCCATGTCAGCCATTGGCTCGCTCAGGTCGAGATAAGCCCGCAATTGGAAGTTTTCAAAAGGGCTCCTTAAAGGCCCCCGCACGTTGACCAAGTGGGTTCCCGGCTCGGGGTTCAAAAACACCGCTTCGATTTCGGAGCCAGTCCCTTCGGCAAGGGTGAGCCGGATGTTATGGCTGCTATAAAAAAGAGAATAGCCGGCAACCAGATCCTGAACGGCTGTGAGGAAGTCGTCCCCGTCAAGTCGGTCGGCAATGGTCGCCATGTCGTTGGCAAGGGAAATGGAAATGGTCTGATATTCCCGAAGGCTTCTGGATTTCAGCATCGTCGTCTGGCTATGTGTCAAATAAGTGGAAATGATACCTATGGTGCCAAATAAAAGGAAGAGGAAAAGAGCATAAGACGCCAAAAAAGTTTTAAGCCTCATCCCTTCACCTCAAGACGGTAGCCCAGTTTGTAAACGGTCTTGATAATTTTCTCCCAACCCAGTTTCTTGCGGATTCCGGAAATATGGACATCCACGGTGCGGGTATCGCCACCATAGTCATAACCCCACGCAATTTCCAGCAACTTTTCCCGGGAGAGGGCGATGTTTCGGTTGGTAATGAGGGCTTCCACCAAGGCAAATTCCTGTGGGGTAAAGACCACTAACTCCCCGTGATAATAGACCTCCCGGCTGTCAAGATCCACTCTCACGTCCCCTAAAACGAAGCACGCTCTCCACCCGTGCCTGAAGCTCCATCATGTCAAAGGGCTTCACCATGTAATCGTCCGCCCCCAAGTTAAGCCCCCTGATTTTATCCTGGACACTGCCACGGGCGGTCAAAAAAATGATGGATGCCTGGTTGCGGATATTCTCCATAATTTCAAAGCCGTCCATCCCTGGAAGCATCACATCCAGCAAAATCAAGTCGAAGGATTTCTTTTCCAGTTCCGCAAATGCTGCGTTTCCGTCCAAGACCCCCCACGCATTCATGCCCCACCAACTTCAAGTTCATCTGTATCAAATTATTGATGGCTTTCTCGTCCTCCACCACTAAAATCCGTGCCATACTCTCACTCCTTGAAATAGGGGGCAAAGGAAGAAAAACACTTCCCTTACCCCCTGTAACTTATCACTATTATACCATTCCCTAAGGTGTGGCTAAATAGGCAAAGCAATTTGTTTCGTGTTTTCACGTACTTCTTGGGTTTCCATGCAGACAACCTCTTCCGTAGAAATGTTCTCAACTTCGTCTACAGTCAAAACCGAGGTACAAGAAGAGCAGCGGGTGGCCTGTAAATGAACACCTGAAAAGCAATAAGGGCATTCCTTTGTGGTTTCTTCTTCGACTGGAGGTGCAGTCATCAAGCGGTTCATCCCCTTCATCATCAAAAAGACCACCAAAGCCAAAATTAAGAAATGGATGACGGCTGTTAAAAATGCCCCATAACGAAGGGTAGTCCCCAATACGTCCCAAACCATATAATCAAAATTTTGTCCGGTGAACAGCCCGATAATCGGGGAAATAATGTCCTCCGCCAAGGAAGAAACCACCCCTTGAAACGCCAAACCGATAATCATCCCAACGGCCATGCTCATAATATTTCCCTTCAATGCGAAATCCTTAAATTCGGTCATAAATTTTTTCATTTGTTGTCACCCTCCTGATTTAGTCTACCTATATGGTATATGCTTCGGGATGGAATTTTAGACAGGTATTTACCTAATTTTATAAAGGAATTGCAATTCCGTGGGTATTGGCAAACTTAACAAGCTGGTGAGTGACCTCAGGCATATCCATTTTTTTGAAATGTCGAATGAAATAAACCAACTCATCATAGCTGTATTGTCCATTACCCAGTTTAAAGCAAATGATTTGATGAAGCACCTTTGACATGTGCTTTAAATAATAGGTTTGGGTGGATAAGGGCATTGCCAGTGCATTGGTGATGGCATTGTGGGCCTCCATAACTTCATTATGCATGAGCGCTTTAATAGCAAAATTATTGAAGATGGCGAAGGTAACTTCTTGATTTTTATAAAAATCGTAGTGCTTATTAATGGTACGGAATGCTTTTTGACATTGTTTTTTGGAAAAGTCATAATCGTAAATGTGGAAGGTGCTAACGAACAGGTAAATCTCATACTGGTACCATTCATCCATTTCGAGGTAGCTCATTACCTGTGTCAACTCTTTTCGGACTTGGCTAAAACTACCCGTTTCAATTAATCGAAGGGATGACATTAAGACTTCTGCCATGTGAATAAAGTACACTTCATGTGGGTGAGTTTTTTTACATAAGTTAACTTCATCAAGAAGTTTCTTGATTTTTTTAGCATTTTGCTGGCGGAGGGCTTCACCGATTTCTGATTTTAAATTTTCTCTTCGGGTGAGGTTGTCATCGCCTGTCAAGGCACAGAATTCCCCAAAGCTCATGTTCAGGCGGTTGAGATGCTGAATGAACTTATCGGCACTACCAATATGTTCGTCTCTTTCAATGCGATTAACGGTACGGGAGTCAAAAATTCCTTCGCTAATCTCCTTGACCCGAATTCGTTTATCCTCCCGGATTTTTTTTAAGAATGCTCCCCACATGAAAATCTGCCCCCTAATGACAAATTTGTCCTGTTTTTACCAAAATAAGACGAATTTGCCTTTTTTTCTTTGATTATACCATATTGGTGTATAATTAAGGAAAGAAAGTTGTTGGGAGGTGACGGTATGTTGAATTTTCTTCGGGATATTTAGATTTTCATCATAGGCAAGGCACCTAATGAAGAGGTGTTTGTAAGTCTAGCATTGGGTTGGTTAGAAAAAATTTACTATCAGGAAATAAAAGCAAGGTCGCAACGTGCTTTTATTTTTGTGAAAATTTGGGAGTGATTTTTATGAAAATTTTTGGAATTGTTCTGTCAGGTTTTATGTTAGCCATTATTCTGTTCCCATCTCTTCAGACAGTAATTGCTGCGGAGGCTTATCCCAGCGATTATACTGAAGACACACTGTTAGTTGAAGCAAAATATGATGAATTATTTCTTGGTAAACAAGCATATTCATTCCAAGACGTTTACTACTCAACGGGGATAGTTATGTCGCCAACGGAATTTGAAAGGGCATTTGGTGGGCGAGCTGAAAAAAGGATAATGCCACGCATGCTACAAACTGCTGAACTAACTTTAAATGAAATTGAATTAAACGATAATACTGTACAGTTGGAACTTCTTTTGACTCGAGGATATAATGAAATTATTCTCCCCTTAGAAGGGAATATTTATAAAGGAAATCGGGATGAACAATCATTCTTAATTGATATTCCAGAGTTGGCAAACGGTTTTGAAGTTTTATTATTTGAGGTTAATCTCTCACCCGAATCTTCAAATCTACTATTGCCGACCTCTCACTCAGAATCTTTAAAAGCTAATCCACATGTGAAGCTATATATACTTGATGAAAATAATTCTATATATTTATTTGAATTTCAGGCACCGCAAGCATTTTTTGAATTGTATTCGCAACAGTTTCAAGAGATCGAAGATTTAAGGGATTTTCTATGGGTAATGGATTTCCTTGAACCAGTTTTAGAAGAAATTGAATCAACAGAAGAAAATTTGCAAAAACTGGGACTTTTAGAGGGTGTTAATAATGAATTTTTGGATGAAACTGGAGTTGCTTCTCGCGGTTTAAATGTTTGGACAGTAATTGATTTTGCGTTGACATCATTCACAGGAACTGTAAATATCGGAGTGGAAGAACTAAGACATAGCTCTATTCCTATTTTTAGAAGAACTCATCAAAACATAGGAAGGTCTGCAGAGGTGACATTTATTCTTGAGTTCAGGGTGGTTGAATCTATCTCAATTCGGAGAAATGGTGTTTTAACACATACACAGACTGGAAATGGGCATCAAGAATGGCGATATAGGAATGTTACATTACAGATGGGTGTAGGAAATCAAAGTGAAATCGTAAGTCATCAACTCTCGGGAAGGTTTACAAGGCGTTCTTTGACAAATCTTTTTACGGCAGCGACACGTTCAGCTGGAAGCTCTGTTGCCACAAGACTAGCCACAAATATTGGAGGGGCTAATGCGGGGACGGCATTATCTTTAATACAAAATGTAATAAGAGCTAATAGTAACAGTAATGTGCGACTAGGAGGGGATTTTGTTGCTAATACTGACTCTCCACGAGCGGCTTCAAGGGCACTTTCTCCAGACTATTTACTATATCAACATTTTGCCAATTCAAATAGTGGACATATCTTTCGGATGGACGCAAGGGTTAGAAGACATGGTGTAGGGAATCGAGTAAATAATACTGCCGCTAAAAGAATAACCTTCGATGTATATTGGGCAGGACGTCGCCAAGGAGCCAATCGAGTATGGTCAACTACTTTTAGTCATGTTGTTGAAGCGAACAATTAAAGAAAAAAAAGTCTCTGTCACATTTTTTCTAATAATCATGGCCATGATATCATTTCTATTTCATTGTAGAGAAAAATACCAAACAATCAATGAAAAGAAAATAAATTTTGCCGACGAATTATTTTTTTTAGAAAGAATTAGCACACACAATTGGAGTATCGATTCTGAACCTTGGGAGAATGAATTTAAATCTTGGTTTCCAACAACTTCACTGAATGTTGAAGATGAGTTAACGATAGAAAAAAAGAAATACATTATGGAATTGTTATTGAGTATTAGGGTAGAGTTTAATCCATTTAGATGCCTTTTTTTATGCAACAGTATCGTTAGTAGAGAAAAAATAAAAGTGAAGGAACCTAGGCATATAGAGTTTTTATTCGCTACGGCAGAGCAATCGGAGAGACAAGTGGTGCAGTTTAGTTTTATTCAGCATTATGATATAGGACGAATTCTTCGGCAAACAAATGGATTTGAGCAATTGGAATCATTTCGAATTCATCCCGATGATGTGGATAAAATAACTATGATATACTTTCTAATCAGTCCTGAGGAGTAAAATTCCTTCGAGTTAATTACCTAAAATATCCACTTCCCTTAAGCGCTTTCGATTTGGCAAAATTATACGTGAACTTTTA
>WRGF01000049.1 GCA_009787345.1 Turicibacter sp. | reverse complement strand
CTTGTAGCTCGTTTAAATCTCAAAACTTGGCGTTCTGTTTAGTTTTCAAAGAACTTCGGCGCTCCTCTCTTCAAGAGCGACGCTTATTATTATATAACATTCAGCATCTCGTGTCAAGCGTTATTTATACCGTTTTTCGACACCGTTTTTAGCGACTTAATTATATTACCACATTCCCATAACTGTGTCAATAAGTTATTATAAATTTGTTTGTCGATTTTTTCCGGTGCTTTATCGGCTTGTTAATAATACCACCCTTTTAATGGTTTGTAAACCCCTTTTTGAATTTTTTTTAGCTTTTATTGTCAATTTATAAGCCACTTGCCAGCAATCTTCCCATTTTAGCACAAAAACAAAAGCAGCCTGGATTCAGACTGCCTGTGACATGCTATTCCAATTCTTCCTCAGAATAAATATTAAGCCCTTCAAATGTGTCGCTTTCCTCTTTCGGGAGCTCAGGGCTACTTTCGTCATCGTAGCTATCCTCTGTTTCTTTTTCTTCCTCTTCGAAATCGTCATCTGCGTCAGCATCTGCAATAACATCGAAATCATTTTCGACTGGGATCAATTCTTCGTCATCAAATGAGATGTCATAAGTGTCGTAATTGGCAACATCGTATTTTTGACGTGATTTTAGGTCCCATTTATCTTCCCCAACCGTAACGAACTTTCCGCTTAAAGTAAGGTCCGTGTAAAATTGGGCAACGCGCTCATCAAATTCTTCAGCGCTGATTCCCATGATTTCGCAGACTTCCTTAGCAATTTTATCGAATTTTTGAGGCTTTATTTTACGTTGGATCAATTGCTCAGCAACTTCTAGCATAGACATTTCTTCATTATACATAGTCATTCCTCCAGGTTACATTTTTTCCGGGGCAGAAACTCCAATTAAATTAAGGGCATTTGCCATCGTCATTTTAATCGCGGTGATGAGTGCTAATTTTTCATTGGTTTTTTCTACGTTATTTTCATCGATGACTTTCTCAGCGTTATACATGCTATGAAACGCCGTCGCTAAATCGTTGATATAATTGCAAAGCAGGTGCGGAAGGCGCTTGGAAGCTGCATCGGCAATGATTGCTGGGAATTCCCCCATCAATTTGATCACTTCGTATTCTTTTTCGTGATTAATAAGGGTATAAGTGTCTCTCACCGCCGCCTTGAATCCTTTTTCCTCAGCTTGTCGAAGGAGGGAACAGGCACGGGCATGGGCATATTGGGCATAAAATACCGGATTTGAGTTGGATTGCTCCTTTGCGAGGTTGATATCAAAGTCCATCTGGGTTTCCCCGCTGCGCATGACGAAGAAGTAACGGGTGGCATCCACGCCTACCTCTTCCATCAGGTCACGGATAGTCACTGCTTTGCCTGTACGCTTGGACATCTTAAACTCCTGGCCGTCTTTGATCAAACGGACCATTTGGATGATATCCACTTCTAATTTATCTGCTTCATGGCCAAGAGCCTGCATAGCGGCTTTGACGCGGGCGATATAACCATGGTGGTCGGCACCCCAAATATCCACCAATTTATCATTGCCACGTTTTAATTTTTCTATGTGGTTAGCAACATCCGGTGTCAAATAGGTGAAAGAACCGTCTGATTTCCTTAATACACGGTCTTTATCGTCTCCGAAATCGGTGGAGCGAAGCCACTTGGCCCCATCCTCATCGTATATATAACCTTTTTCCTCTAGCAAGCTGATGGACTTCGCTACCAGGTTTTGGTCGTATAAGGACTGCTCAGATGTGTACATATCAAATTCTACACCGAAGTCACCTAAGTCCCGCTTGATTTTATCCAGTTCAAATGTCAATGCGATTTGGCGTATTTCCCCGTAAAATTCTTCAAATTTATCTACGAATTTACTTTCATGCTCCGCTGCCATTTGTTTTCCAAGCTCGATTATATCAGGCCCATGGTATGCATCCTCAGGAAGCTTTGCATCACGGCCTAATGCCTGCAAGTAACGGGTATATGCGGAAATTACTAAATTATTGATTTGGTTCCCGGCGTCATTGACATAATATTCACGGGTAACATCGTAGCCGGCCGCACTTAAAATACGGCACAAAGCATCCCCAAGGGCCGCGCCACGGGCATGCCCTAAATGAAGGTCCCCTGTTGGATTGGCAGATACATACTCCACGTTATATTTAGCGCCATTTCCAGCATTGCTTTTCCCGTAGGCATTTCCTGCTTCTAAAATATCCTTGATAGAGCGTGTAAGTACGTTCTGATCCATGAAAAAGTTGATGAAACCTGGTCCCGCAATATCAACCTGCGTCACATTAGCTTGCTCTTTATTGAAATGGTTCAGGATATCTTCAGCGATGGCGCGCGGGTTTTTCTTAGCGATTTTTGTAAGCTGCATGGCCACATTGGTTGCATAATCCCCGTGGGTCTTATCCCTGGTGTTTTCCAAAATAACATTGACTGCTTCGTCTTGCACCAAGCCGGTTTTTAAGACGGCATTTTTGATTTCTTGTTTCAGGTTTTCCTTAAGTTGTTGGATCATTGGGCTGCCTCCTTATCAAACTGCACCTTCAAATCGTATTTCCCCGCATTGTCCTCTGATATAAACAGTTCGTAAGCCAGCCCGATCACCAACCTATGTTCCGATTCCTGAAGCAATTTATAGCGGTGGGTCTTGACCCGGGTCGGCAGTTCGCCAAATGGGGTCTTGAAATAACCCTGAATTTCTTTGTGGATCTTATACTGCTGGTCCATTATCAGATGCCCGTCACGCCTGATCCTGATGGTTTCTTCATCAAACTCCATCCGGCACTTGGTCACGGAATCATCTTCCATGCTGCTCTCTTCAAAAAATAAAAACCGCTTCTGGTCTTTTTTATATAGGGTTGCTGCTGCCTCGTATTTGGTTTCTGTTACGTCAGCACCGTTTTTCGAACGGAGGTAAAAACTAACCGTCCCATCAATTTTCTTAGCCATTTTATCATCATCCATCGCATCATAATTACAAACATTTTTCAATTATAACATAAATCCGCAACCATGTACTAATGATTATAGCAGAAAATTTTGAATTGTATACATTTTCGTGGGTTTTGCTAAATGCCCTACTTTTTTGGAAGCTCCCTTATAACGTGGAAAAGAAGGGATTCCCTGACGGTCCCCCTTCTCTTATGGCTCTTAAAATTCTGCGTTTTTCGGAGTCCTTGGGAAAGGGATGACATCGCGGATGTTCTCAACCCCTGTCAAGTACATCACCATCCGTTCAAAGCCCATCCCGTATCCGGCATGCTTCACCCCACCATAGCGGCGAAGGTCCAGATACCAGTCCAGGTCGTCTTTAGAGACGCCGATTTCGTCCATGCGCGCTTCGAGGATATCCAAGCGTTCCTCGCGCTGGGACCCCCCAATAAGTTCCCCGACACCAGGCACCAATAAGTCCATGGCGGCAACCGTCTTTTGATCATCGTTCATCCGCATGTAAAACGCTTTGATGTCTTTCGGATAGTTAGTAACAAAAATCGGCGCTTTAAAATGTTCGTCCGTTAAATAACGCTCGTGCTCAGTCGCTAAGTCAATTCCCCAAGATACCGGGTTTTCGAAATTCTTGCCGCAGCCTGTTAAAATTTCAATGGCCTCTGTGTAAGGTACACGCTTGAAATTCGAGATGGCCACTGCTTTTGCCCGTTCAACGACCCCCTTGCTGACGAACTGGTCAAAAAACGCCATTTCTTCAGGAGCCTTTTCCAAGACATAGTTGATAATGTATTTAATCATGGACTCCGCCAAATTCATATCGTCCTCTAAATCAGCAAAGGCGATCTCCGGCTCAATCATCCAAAATTCTGCCGCATGACGCTGGGTATTTGAATTTTCCGCCCTAAAAGTCGGTCCAAATGTGTAGACGTCCCTAAATGCCAAAGCAAAGGTTTCAGCATTTAACTGCCCGGAAACGGTTAAGTTTGTCGCCTTGCCGAAGAAATCCTGTTTGAAGTCAATTTCTTTTTCATCGTTGTACGGTACTTTTTTCAAGTCATGAGTCGTCACCTGAAACATTTCCCCTGCACCCTCTGCATCGGCCCCTGTAATAATCGGTGTATGGACATAAACGAAGTTTTGGTCTTGGAAGAAGCAATGCACCGCATGGGCGATTAAGGAACGCACCCTAAATACGGCTGAAAACAAGTTGGTGCGTGGGCGAAGGTGCGCCATTTCCCTAAGGAATTCTCGGCTATGGCGTTTCGGCTGAATCGGATAGTTTTCAGGACAGTCCCCTTCAAGGATGACCCGGGTTGCCTGGATCTCAAAAGGCTGCTTCGCATTTGGCGTCGCCACCACAGTCCCCATGACCGTAACAGACGAACCCACCCTAAATTTTTGGACATCCTTAAAATTCTCGATGTTCTCCTCAGAATATACCGCCTGAATCGTTTCGAAGAAAGTCCCGTCGTTAATATTCAAAAAACCAAATGATTTTTGAGCACGGTTGTTCCGCACCCATCCGCTTAATTGGACAGTTTGCCCAGCATAACGCTCCGTATTCCTATATAATTGCCTGACGACTAATTTTTCCACGTTGTTCATCTCCTTTGTAAATATCCTTCTTTGGCATAAAAAAACAGTCGCTTCGCCCAAAAAGGGACGAATGACTGTTAATCCGTGGTACCACCCAAATTCCAGCCACAACAGGCCGGCACTTTTCCCTTAACGCGGGCAACGGCTTAACCTAATGGGAGGCAACCTCCTTTCAGCAAGCAACTCCGAGCTGTTCTTCACCTATGCCTCCGTATCAGGCTCCCACCGTCCCTGACTCGCTAAGACATCTTTCATAAGCTACTCGTCTCTTCAACGTTTCTATTAGCTTATATATTATAGCTATATCGCCAAAATGTCAATCACTTTTTCAATTATTTAACGGAATAGACCGGTCTAAGAGCCTTGGGATTCCCGCTTCTAATGACCAGCACTTCTTTCATCCCACAAATATTACCGGGATTAAATTTTAATTCCTTAGACAATACTAAATGAGTACAGGGATTTCCGTACCGAACACTCTGCGCGGATAGGAGGTGCACCTTTGTGGAATTTATCTTAGCATCCGCCTCTCCCCGGAGAAAAGAGCTGTTGGAATTGGCGGGTATTGCTTTTAGGGCCGTACCTAGCGATGTCGACGAATTGTTAGATGAAAGCCTAAC
>WRGF01000048.1 GCA_009787345.1 Turicibacter sp. | reverse complement strand
CCCCAATAAAATAGAAGATTTATTCAATAAGAGTGATGAAGTGAAGGAAAAATATTCTTTTTTCCATTTTTTTCCGTTCGTAAATCAGCCGTGGATTGTCCCTATGTGTATTATGTGAATAGTAATTAAAATTGGTATAGACATAGCCCTAGAAATGAGTGAGTGATATAAATAAGGCAGAAAAAAAGCAATTTGCGGAAAATAAAATATTAGATATCCTAAAGTTAATTGAAACTCAATTAGAATCAAATAATAAAATCGCTCTCCTCCGATCGGATGAGCATATCATCTTGAATATTCGCAATGAAAACAAAAATGGAATAGATGATACATGTTTTAAAATAGTTTTTTTACTGATGGGAAGTTTAGGGCGTAGTGGGATAATCTTTGATTCTCATTTATCAAAAGATAGGGATAGCCAAAGGGAATTCGATTACGTAGGGATAGTGATTTCAGTAGAAGAGTGGTTTAAAAAAAATCATTCTAAAAACGAATAGTGCACCATTGATATAAGTTTTGATGAAATCAGCGAAATCACGCCATTTTTAGAAGGGGCAAAGACTAAGGTGTTGTCGTCTATACATAGTCAGCAAGCACGTTTTTAAGTGCGTGACCTTATTTATTTAGGTTTCTGACATACCTTGCAATCCTCTTGTCAAAAAAGGAAATCAAGGCGAGTATGCCGAAAAACAGGGTTATCCCGATAGTGGACAGCCAGTCTACCAAACCGTTTTGATTCCCGTTGATAAACAGGGCGTATATGAGGACAAGGAATATCACCGAGCAAAAAATTCCAACAAGGGTTTGCAAGATACCTTTCTTGTCGATTTTCAAAACCAGCGGCAAAATCAGCCATATCCCAAGGGAGGGCAAGTTAATGGGATTGCCCCGAAGGAGTGGCCAACCGATTTGTACGGCAATAACAGCTAATACCAACATGAGATAATTCTGGGTGGATTTCTTCATTTTGCCCCTCCTAACGGATTTTTATCTCATCTTATAGTAGCACAATTAACTATATTTGTCACTAGCGAGTCCAGGAGAAGAATATGTGGGAAGCAATATTTTGGTTTTTAGCGGAAGTAATAGTAGAAATCTTAGCGTTTATTTTACCAGAATGGAAACCGTTACAGCAACGCGGTCGCCAAGAAATCCTAGAAAACGACGGTTCCCTTCAAGTAGAATGGGTCACAGTCATCAAAAAACAACGGCTTCTTCGCTTCGTCACCTTTGAGTTCCCAGATGGGAAACAAAACAGGCTCCGTGCTTCACGGGAGCTCTACCGCAAAATCGCCATTGGGGATATTGGCAGATTGACTTATGACGAACGACTAGCCTATGATTTTCAATAAATAACAGTTTGGTGACAAGGAAATGCTATTCTTCTTGTTGCCCGACTTTACCCAAGGAGTGAAGTATATGCAAAAACGTGCGTTAGTGAGCGTATCGGATAAAAGTGGGCTTATCCCATTCATCCAGAAATTAGTGGAATTTGGCTTCGAAATTATCTCCACAGGCGGGACTTTCAAGGCCATCAAAGACGCGGGATTGCCGGCAATCTCCATCGACGAAGTGACAGGTTTCCCGGAAATTTTAGAAGGACGGGTTAAAACCCTTCACCCACTTGTTCATGGTGGGTTATTGGCGAAACGTGGCAACGAGCTTCATAACACGCAAGTGGCTGAGAATGGCATCGGTTACATCGACTTGGTGTGCGTGAACCTGTACCCATTTGCCCAGACCATCCAAAATCCCAATGCGACCCACGAGGATAAAATCGAGAACATCGACATCGGCGGGCCTTCCATGCTCCGTTCAGCGGCGAAAAACTTTAATGACGTAACTGTGGTGGTAGATGCTAACGACTACGACTTGGTAGTAACTGAGCTTGCCAGCGGGAACACAACTTTAGCGACCCGTCAAATGCTTGCTGGGAAGGTTTTCAACCACACAGCGGCTTACGACGCCATGATAGCTGATTACTTCAACGAAATCAACGAAGTTGCCATCCCAACCAAGTTGACCAAAACCTTTGAAGTGAAGCAATCCCTTCGCTATGGGGAAAATCCGCACCAATCAGCGACTTTTTATCAAACATTGGACAAGCCTTCTTACAGTGTAGTAGCTTCCGAACAGCTTCATGGGAAAGAACTTTCTTATAATAACATCGCAGACGCAAATGCTGCCCTTGAAATCCTATCCGAGTTTGACAAGCCGGCAGCGGTAGCGGTCAAGCACATGAACCCTTGCGGTGTGGGAATGGGAGCCAATGTTGAAGAGGCTTTCGATAAAGCGTATGAAGCTGATTCCACGTCCATCTTTGGAGGAATCGTTGCCATCAACGGAGAGATTACAGCATCTCTAGCCGAAAAATTATCTAAAATCTTCTTGGAAATCGTCATTGCGCCAAGCTTTACCAAAGAAGCCCTTGACATTTTGACAGCCAAGAAAAACTTGCGATTATTGACCACGGACATGAGCGACCGATTGCAGCCGAACCAGAAATTGACCACCGTTAAAGGCGGATTGCTCATGCAAGACGCTGACACCAAAGAAATCACGTTGGACGACCTGGAAATCGTTACCGAAGCCAAGCCTTCCCAAGAGGACTTAGAGCAATTATTATTCGGCTTCAAAGTCGTGAAGCACGTGAAATCCAATGCCATCGCCCTAGTTAAAGACAACATGACCATCGGTGTGGGTGCCGGGCAAATGAACCGTGTCGGGGCAGCGAAAATCGCCCTAGAACAAGCGGCAGAAAAAGCAAAAGCGTCTTATTTGGCGTCCGATGCCTTCTTCCCAATGTCCGATACCATTGAACTGGCAGCCAAATACGGCATCAAAGCCATCATCCAACCAGGAGGGTCCATCAAAGACCAAGATTCCATCGACGCTTGCAACAAGCTGGGAATCGCCATGGTATTCACGAAAGTAAGGCATTTCAAACATTAAGGACGGGGGAGAAGCGATGGCAGTGGAAATCCGGGAATGCATGGAAACCGATTCAAAAGCAGTTTACGGACTCCTGTGCGAGTTGGAGGACGACATACTGGACAGCCCTAACTTTGAAAAAATATTCAGGGATAAGTTGGACAGCCCCCGAAATCACTTGGTCATCGCTGAGTCGAACGGGGCACCAACGGGATTCCTGCACGTGAGCACGGATTTCCACCTCCATCATGCCGCCAAAATAGCTACCCTCGAAGAATTAGTGGTCACCCAAAACATCCGGAATTTAGGGATTGGCAAAGCTTTACTAGCCTCCGCTGTGGAATATGCTAAGGCAGAGGGTTGCATTTTAATCGAGCTTACCAGTAGCTTTCACCGGGTGCGGGCTCATGAATTTTACATGAAAAATGGGTTTGAGAAGCGCAGTTTTAAATTATTAATGGACTTGGAGGTAGGCTAATGAAAGTTTTAGTTATCGGACGTGGCGGGCGCGAGCATGCCATAGTCAAAAAGTTGAAGCGCGACGGGGTTGAGGAAATTTTTTGTGCACCGGGAAATGCCGGCATGGAAGAATCAACCCTAGTCAATATCGAAGAAACACAGTCGGACATTCTGGCTGAATTTGCACAAGCAGAAGGCATCGACCTGACCATCGTGGGACCTGAATCCGCCTTGATGGCAGGTGTTGTGGATAAATTTGATAGCGTGGGGCTAAAAGCATTCGGTCCCACAAAAGCAGCAGCCTTCATCGAAGGAAGCAAAGCGTTCGCCAAGCAGATTATGGCGAAATACAACGTCCCGACTGCGGCTTACGGGGAATTCACCGATGTTGATGAAGCCATCGCATACTTGCAGGCGCAAAAAATGCCAATCGTCATCAAAGCGGATGGTCTGGCTGCCGGGAAAGGTGTCGTCATCTGCCAAAGCCTTGAAGAAGCCATAGACACCGTGAAGGATATGCTGGTTGGCGGGAAATTCGCCGAAGCAGGAGCCCGTGTGGTCATCGAGGAATTTTTGGATGGGGAAGAATTCTCCCTAATGTCCTTCGTTTCAAACGGCATCGTGAAGCCCATGCTCATTGCCCGTGACTACAAGCGCGCCTTCGACAACGATGAAGGACTCAACACTGGCGGGATGGGTTCCCATAGCCCCCACCCAGCCATCACCGACGCAGATTACGAGGAAGCCATCCGCACGGTGGTTATCCCAACCGTCGAAGCCATGACCAAAGAAGGCATCCCGTTCACAGGGATTTTATATGCCGGAATGATCAAAACGGCTGATGGGTGCAAAACCATCGAATTCAACGCCCGTTTCGGGGACCCGGAAACGGAAGTCTTGCTCCCACGCTTGGAAACCAAGTTGACGGACATTGCCTTATCCTTATTAAACGGACAGGACATCGAACTAAAATGGTCCGATGAACAGACCGTCGGTGTCGTATTGGCAGCAGCAGGGTACCCGGAAAAGTATGAATCCGGTGCCGTCATCAAAGGATTGGACAAATTAGAAGGCGTTGACGTGTACCACATGGGCACCAAAGCAGCGGGAACGGACTATGCCATCAACGGCGGACGCGTATTATTCGTCGTCGGAAGCGGGAAAAATCTCGACGAAGCCCGTGCCAAAGTCTACAAAGAACTGCAAAAAATCGACTGTCAGGAACTTTTTTTCCGGACAGACATCGCAAAACTATCCTAAAACCGGGTAAATCGCCTGGTTTTTTTCTGTGCATAACTTGTGGACAAGATAGCTCGCGGATACTAAAACCCTATAACCTCAACGACTAGGAGCACTACTTATGCACAAGCCCCGAAAATACTATCCACAGGTAGGATATATGCTAAAAAACGCTGAATTTATTTGAACGAAAAGTATTGACGCAACCTTGCAACCATGGTATTATTATCAAGTCGCAAACAGCGGCAAATTACGACAAACAAAATTATAAAAACTTGTTGACACTACGGTGCCCGCATGGGCTTATAATTAAGCCGCTAAAAACGGCTATCGAAAAAACTTAAAAATAACGCTTGACACGAGATGTTGAATGTTATATAATAATAAGCGTCGATCTTGAAAGAGAGAAACGCCGAAGTTCTTTGAAAACTAAACAGAACGCCAAGTTTTAAGAAATAAACGAGCTACAAGCTTATCTATTATGGAGAGTT
>WRGF01000047.1 GCA_009787345.1 Turicibacter sp. | reverse complement strand
GAGCTTCCCATTACCCACGCCCTCATCATGGGCGGGGCGAGCCTTGACAACCAAATAAAAAAACTAAGGGAAAAACCCCATATTGTCATCGGCTCCGCCGGCCGGATCCTTGAGCTTATCAAAAAGAAAAAAATTACGGCCCATACCATAAAAACCATCGTTTTGGACGAGGCCGACAGCCTGTTGGACAACACCAATTCCGAAACGGTGCAAGACATTGTCAAGTCAACGTTAAGGGACCGGCAGCTTTGCCTATTTTCAGCGTCCATTTCCGACACGACCCGCGAACTTGCCAAGGGACTGATGAAGGAGCCGGTCACGTTGACCAACGACGAAGGCGGGGAAATGAACCCCAACATCACCCATTTGTACCTGCAAGGGGAACGGCGGGATAAATTCGAACTCTTAAGGAAACTTATTGCAGCGGAAGAGCCAAAACGCGCCCTTATCTTTGTGAACCATAACGCCTCCATGAATGAGATTGCCGGGAAACTGGAATTCCATAAACGCGACCTTTACATCATGCGGGGCAATACCAAAAAATCCGAGCGGCAAGAAGCCATGGAAGCCTTTAGGTCTGGAAAGGTGAAGCTCCTGGTATCCTCCGACCTGACGGCCAGGGGCCTTGACGTGCCTGAAATCAGCCATGTCATCCATCTTGACCTTCCCGCAAGCCCGCAGGAATATTTGCACCGCTCCGGGCGGACCGCCCGTGGCACTGCCCATGGCAAATCGGTGGCCATCATCGACCAAAAGCAAATGAGCACCTTAAAAAAATATCAAAAAGCCTTTGGCATCGACATCTTGCAGGCCTCCCTTTCCCATGGCGAGCTGCAGGTTTTAGCACCGGTCCCAAAGGGGCCGGCAACTAAAAAAACGCCTGTTGAATCAAAAAAACCGGCTGCCCCCAAAAAGCTCGGGGCAAAAAAATCCCGGGTGTTCAAAAAATAGCGAAAAGGAGGCGATTGCATGCCTTTGACAAGGACGAGGAAAAACGAGGGGGATGAGGTAAATTTAGGGGATGCCATTTACAATGCCTTGGATGAAACCGAGCCTGAAAACATCGGGACGTCGGATTATGAACTGGCCTATGGCCTACCTGAAAAAGCCGTCCGCCTCGTGATGAAGGACGATACCCATGCTATTATTACGTTTGATAACGGGGAGGACAAGTTGTTTGATATAAGCCCTTACAATCAGCGCACCATGGAAATCTCTGAGCATGGCACCCATTTTTTGCTGGATGATTTGGACGGCAGCCTGGAATTGCCTTTGGACACCGTTTATTTTGACAGCATCCCCCTATAAAAATACCCCCAAAAAGCAGCTTTGCTTTTTGGGGGTAAAATGATTAAGCTAAAAATTCGTGGCCGCCTATGACCTTAAGGACATCGAGGGTTTTCATATACGAGTCGCTTGAAAGGCTCGGGTCCCAAAAGTAAAGGGCTCCCCCGGTAATATCCGGGCTATTCAGTGCATCTTTGACTGCCTGCATGTTTTCATCGCTCACAGGCTTGGATGCCAAATGAGCCGACCCGGAAAACTGGTTTTTTTGATGGATGACGTCTTCTACCGTCCCTGGGAACTGACCTGAGGCCATCCGGTTGAGAACGACATGGACAACTGCCATCTTGCCTTCATAAGGCTCAACATTCGCTTCGTTAAAGACAAGCTGTGCCAATAAGGTCAGTTCCGCCTGGGTAAATCCTGCGCTTTCGTCCACATCCACTGGCGCATCGTATGTATAATTTTCTTCCTCGCCCCCTGTCAGCCCATCTGGGAGGAGGATAAGCATCTCGCCATCATAAATCAAGTTTTGGTTTTCAATGTGGTTCCATTCCAACAAAGAATCAATGGATACTTCGTAATGGGCCGCAATCTGGCTTAGGGTGTCGCCCTGCTGGACCGTATGCGTCAAATCTGTTACCATGAAAAAAACCTCCAATAATTTTTTTGTTTCGTTTTAAATTTTAGGGCAGGCATTTCTTCGCCCTCAAAAATCTTAACATTTTTAAATATACGATGCAAGTCGGCGAAAGGCTTTAAAACATTTACTTTTTTGGAATTTCCCTTATTAATTTTCCTATTTTTGGCTTAAAAATCGCCAAAAAAAATATGGTCAGCATAATAATGGAAATCTCTAAGGATGATATATCCAATAATGTCAAATTAATCAATATTTTTATCCATATATTGGTTGCAAAAAAGCACTTTTTCTGCGGTTTACAAATATGTTTGGTGAATTTTTCTCTATCCATCCCTAATACAATATTTCCAGAACCCTCACTTTTTATGTGCATTTCCCAAAATAAAAAGCACGCCCGAAAACCTTGGGCGCGCTAAATCTTATTTTCATCAGGCTAAAATAGATCCTTTAGGGAGGCGTTGCCCACTTCAGGGCCGATTGATGGAATCAAGAGCTGGATTTCTTTTTGATTGACCCTCTCATTAAAATAAAGGCTCCCTCCAAAATCCGCATTTTCGCTTTCTAAATGAAAGCAGGCGTATGGCCGTACTTGCCGGATGGCATTTATCCTCTGCCTAATCCGCTGCAGCTGCTCAGGTGCAAGCCTATCTGCTTTTGATGTGATGTAAAAACCTATCCTTGAACCTTGCCGGATATCGGGTAAAATAGCTGCGTCGCTAGTAGCTTCCAAAAAATTGGCAGGATTAACCTCGGTCGCCCTCCCAAACAAAATAGAGGCTGCTTTAAGCTGGGAGACGTCTTGCGTCCCTTGAACCAAGGGATTGAGGTTAGGGTAACTTTTCAGCCGTTGGCATAAGGAAGCGTCCAAATCAGCGGCTTTGGCAAAAGCTAAAAACTGGACATCCGGGTTTTTTTCGCAAGTACCCCAAAATCCGGGATGGGCCAAGGCATCCCCTGCCACTATTATAAAGTGGATGCCCAATTCCTTTCCCTGCGTTACTAACCGGCTGATTGCCTCCTCAGGCATTGTATTTTCCCCATAACCAACATTCAGGATGTATAAGTGGGGAATCTGGATTTTAAGTTTTTCTTGTTTTTCCAGCCGTTTTGGGATGCCATCCAATAGATGCTTGACGACCAGGTTGTTCAAAAAATGGTTCAGCGATGATTTTTGGGTATTGTAAACCAGGTTTTTAATGTACGCCCTGATATTTGGCTGCCTGCAATAAGCTGACTTTGCCTCCTCGACAAAATGGGCGACTTCCTCATCTGCTACGAACTTATCTGCCAGGTCAAACACTTTTTGCGCTCCCGCTTCCGGGTCTGACTTAAGGGTGTCCACGATGGACGCGACAATGAAATTTTTAGGGATGATCTTTCCAAAATTCATTATTTTCACCTACTTCTTTATTTTTGCTCAAATAAAACCAACATTATGGTACCTTACATCCACAGCCACCGGATGATTGGCAAACAAAAAGGGTCGGAGCTCTTGATAAACCAGTGCCCTTGAGGTTGATTCTTCTCCCTCGAATATAACAAACAAAAATTTGGCCACTTTTCCTTTCGGCTTCACAAATTCCTGATAGATTACATGGCGATGGGGATTGACAGCATAAAGGCTGTTGATTGTTTCCCCGTGGTCTTTCATGACAGCCGCATGATGAGCGGCAATACAGGCCTGGGCCACGCTAAACCACTCATTGGAAAGCTTTAGGACCAATTCACGCCATGGCCCCTGTTGGTAATGGCTTAGGGCAGCCCCATGGCGTGAAAAACGGGAAACAGCGTCGCTTGGATGATTTAAAATAAGCACCAGAACTCTCTCCAACACAGCCCACCTCCCATCCCAACTATATGCAGGAAGGAGAAAAAAAATGAAAACCGCCGTTATCATTGCCGTTATTTGTTTCCTTTTAAGTTTTTTCGGAGCCACCTTCCCTGGCAACACCAACCAAGTTTTCGTCAGCGCCCTCTCACGGGTTACAGGGATTGTCCCATTTTCCCTATTTGAGTTTTTGGTTTGCCTTGGCTTTATTTTTATAATATTCCAATTAGGGCGCATCCTTGCCTTGATCCTCAAAAAAAATCCTAAGGCTGCCCTCTCGCCGCTTAAATCCCTGATAACTTTCATTTGCCTGCTATACAGCGCCTTCGTGCTCATCTGGGGGCTCAACTATAACAACCTCCCGCTCCACTACCGGCTAGGGCTTGACCGCCAGCCCCAAGACGCACAGGAACTGGCCAGGGTCGGACGCTTGCTGGCTGGCCTGGCCAATGAAGCTCGGGAAAAAACAAGGGTAGATGAAAACGGGGCTTTTTACCTGCACCTTGGCTTTGAAGATATTTTCGAACGGGCTCATTATGGATTTGATGCGGTTTCATCAGATTTTGGTTTTTTAGAAGGGAGTTTTGGGCCTCCGAAGCCCCTTTGGATTTCCCCATTGTTGAGCTACACCTTCATTACAGGGATTTACTCCCCTTTTACCGGTGAAGCCAATGTCAATATCAACACCCCGCCCGCCACGGTTATTTTCACCACCATGCATGAAATGGCCCACCAACGGGGAATCGCCCGGGAGGATGAAGCCAATTTCATTGCTTTTTTGACGAGCATCAACCACCCTGACCCAGACTTCCGCTATAGCGGCTATCTGAATGCCCTCAATTACGTGCGCCGCGCCCTGGCCACCGTTGCCCCGCCTTACCTCGATGAGGTCAATGCCATGCTCAGCGAAGGCGTCCGCTTGGACATCAACCAGCAAATCACCTTTTGGAATGCCTACCGGGGACGTACCCAAGAAATTGCCAATCGCATCAATGATAATTACCTAAGGTTCAATGGGATTGCCGAAGGCACCTTGAGCTATGGCCTCGTCGTAGATTTGCTCTTGGCATATTTCCAATAAAAAAACCTGGATTCACTAGGAGGCCGCTGAAAAGCCTTCAGTTTCCTGAAGGTTTTTCCATCAAAAACAAAAATATCGCCATTTGGAAAAAAAATTTTTCCACATGACGATATTTTTTAAGTCATGACCACCACTTCAAGTGGTGGTTTGCATTTGGCCCTATAAGGGCCGCCTTACCGCGCGCCTAAAAGGCGGGTATCGCAAGCGTTGCTAC
>WRGF01000046.1 GCA_009787345.1 Turicibacter sp. | reverse complement strand
CTCGACCCGCCAAAAGAAACGACCCGCCAAGCCCTGAAAGCCTTGAAATCCCATGGGGTTGGGGTAAAAGTCATGACGGGGGATAACGCCCTGGTGACGCAATCTGTCTGCAAACAGGTTGGTCTGGGAGCCGAGGAACTTATTAGAGGCGAGGAAATTGCTAAATTGTCTGATGGGGAACTGGCAACCGTCGTGGAAGAGTACAACGTTTTCGTCAAACTAAATCCCCAGCAAAAGGAGAAACTCATCCGAACCTTGCGGGAAAATGGGCATACCGTCGGCTTCTTAGGGGACGGAATTAATGACGCGCCAGCCATGAAAGCTGCCGACGTAGGCATTTCCGTGGACACCGCTGTGGATATTGCCAAAGAATCCGCCGACGTCATCTTGTTGGAAAAAGACCTGATGATTTTGGAACGGGGCATCCTATCCGGTCGGGAAACCTTCGGGAATATTATGAAGTACATCAAGACCACCGCCAGCTCCAATTTCGGGAATATGTTTTCCGTGTTGGTGGCCAGTACCTTCCTTCCTTTTTTGCCTATGCTGCCACTGCAAATCCTTTTTTTGAATCTCATTTATGATATTTCCTGCATTTCCATCCCCTGGGACCATATGGACAAGGAATATTTGGAGGAGCCTAAAAAGTGGAATTCCTCCGGTATTGGAAATTTCATGCTTTGGTTCGGGCCTATCAGCTCCGTTTTTGACATCACCACGTTTTTACTCATGTACTTCATTATCGGTCCCGCTGTTCTTGGAGCGCCTTTCCAAACACTGGACGCTTCCCAGCAAGTTGCCTTCATAGCATTATTCCACGCTGGCTGGTTTGTCGAATCCATCTGGTCACAAACGTTGGTACTGCACGCTTTGCGCACACCAAAACTCCCCTTCATCAAAAGCCGGGCTTCCTTCGCCATGACCACCATCACCACACTGGGCATCGTCTTTGGAACCCTCTTGCCTTTCACCGGCTTCGGCGTGGACCTGCATCTGGCACCCCTCCCAGCAAGTTTTTGGCTCTGGTTGGGGATAACTATTTTAGCCTATTTATGGCTAGTCACCGTGGTGAAGAAATATTTTATCCGTAAATTCGGGGAATTGTTATAGCATGCGAAACGCCCAACCGAACATTTCCAGTTGGGCGTTTTACTATGTCATTTTCAAAAAACCTTCGAGAACCGGCTTTTAGAGCAATGTTAATTTATAGTTAAATTATAGTTTCAGATTTCTGATGCTCTAATGCGAATTCAATCGGTTGGCTTAAATCCCATGTGTCTTCAGCATGGCGACGTGGAATGAACGCAGTTGCAAGAACAAAAAATAACAATGTCCATTTAATAATTTTCATGATAAATCCCTCTTTTCCGATAGTATTCTACCGATTTTTTATAATTTTTCATTTCAGCATGATAATCCGCTAAAAAGTGAAAGACGTAGTTTAATGCCCGACTATTGTGGTGATTATTAAAATAATCCATCGCCTTGTTAATCATTTCTTCATGTGATTTCAAGTCTCCTGCATAAAGAGCTAGCTGAGCCCGATAAGAGAGTAAGACCATTTTTTCATTTTCCGTAAATTCGATACCTTCTGTAAACGAAAGATAAAGCTTTGCATCTAATAACTCTTTCAGCAAGAGATGGTTTTTAATGATAGACAAGAGAATGGGTCCTTGTCGGGATTTATCTCTCATTAAATCCATCGCTTTTTTATTAAATAGCAATGCGTTCCGATAGGCTCCCATTTTTGAGTAAATAAATCCTTTATTTTGATATGCCATGGCTTTTTGCTCTTTGAAGTCCCATTCATTAGCCAAGCTTTCTACCTTATCAAAGGATTTCAAGGCACTTTCATGAAGGTTCAAATGATTGTAGATTATTCCTTCAAATAAATATCCCCTAGCTAATAAAACCTCATCCTGTAATTTTTCAATATCTGGAAGTACCGCTTGAATGTGCTTAAAAGCAATGTCGTATTTCTTAGCACGAGTTAAAAAGTTGTTCTTTCTTAATTGAATTGACAATCTTTGCCGTTTATCCTGAAGGCATGGAAGAAGTTGGTCACACACTTCATTCCCCCCTACGGAATCCCTAGAATATGCACAATATTCAATCCTGTAGAGATAATAAGAAAATTTAAGACCTTCATCTTGAATAGTGTCAAAAGAATTTTTTTTTAATATGGGCTTTATAAATTCATCCACGAACTTATTCCCTTTTCCATACTCATGTAATTGAAAGTGATATGTAGCCAATAGAAAATTCACTTCGATTTCTTGCTGAAAATGAAAAATTTGATCCGATATTTTTAGCATCAACCCTGTCGCTTCGTTTGCCCGTCCTACCAGTAACAAACACCTAAATTGATTGAGTATCCTCTCCAACATTTCATCTTTTTCGATTACTTCAAAATATTCTGGATTGACATTGAAGACTTTTCCTAATTTTTTAGATATTTCCTTAGTAATAGGACGTTTAGCATTTTCAATTCGAGATACTTCACTTCGCTCAATTCCTAGAACATCACTTAATTCTTCTTGAGTGAGTCGCAGTTTCGACCTTAGTAAGGCTACCCTTTTCCCTGCATAAAAATCCATTCCACTCCCCCCTACATTCCTTTAATTGTACAAAATTTTCTGTTTTTTGTCAAAATAATTAGTGTGTAAAAATAGAGAAATCACAAACCTCGCTCGTTCGACCACAATCAAGACAAATCTTTGTCGAAACCACCTGTCGTGTGAAAAAACAATAATTCACTTTACAAAAAAGGGGGGGGAGTGATATGATTTATCCATCGAAGAAAGGCTCAGCGGTGAAAAATTAAAGCAGAGCAATTTCAGGATAATAAATTTCTCTTAAAGAGGCGGATGTTTATGTTAAAAGATTTTTCAAAAGTTATTGGGAAGGTGGCGGCAGTTTTATTAGCAGCAGTATTCCTAACGGCACCATTTGGAAATGCAGTACAGGTTGTCGAAGCAACTCAAATAGCGGCATTTAATTCAAGAACCGTGATTGTAACACAAAATCGTGTATGGACGGGTACAGTTGCAGACCTTCCCGCTAGTATTGCCTATAGTCGAAACGGTTGGCGGGGAACACTGGCTAGAGTTGGACATACGGTTCTTAACAATACAGCTGCTAGCGTCACCTTTCGCGGAACTGTAACTTGTAGTGGTACTTGTCCATTTTCTGCTCCTATCCTAGAGAGCGGATTAGTTAAAGAAGGAAATTAAATAAACAATTTAAAGCTTGGAGCGATTTATACGTTTCAAGCTTTTTAGACAAAGAGGGAAAACCTATGAACCATTACAAAAGAGCACTCATTAGCATCTTACGCAATAAAGGAAAATACACACTGCTTTTTGGTCTGCTTCTAATTATATCGTCTGGAATTATGCTTTCATTTTCCATTAGGCAAGCCGTAACCAATATGGAAAACCAAATTTGGGCGCAATTCCCTCCATTGGCTACTCCCGAGCATGATTCAGATCTATTTATGGAAGCAAGGGAGCAAGGCTTCCAAGGAAACCAGGAATTCATCACCTATGAAGTCATTTCTAAAATTTCAGATTTACCCTACGTCAGTGCTACTTATCTTACCATGGACGTGTATATCTATTCCCATAGCTTATTCCGTGCTCCAGAATTATTTATAGATAGGGCAGATTTTGATGAAGGAGCACTTTGGTCTTTAGATCGTGACCATCTCAGTTATCGCTCTGAAGGTGTAGAATTAGAGCAATTCAGACTAAGGGGGGTGAATCCAAATGCATTAACGGAACTATCCACAGGTTTAATTTCCATGGAGCAAGGACAATTTTTCTCGGAAGAAGATGATCGAAACGGAAGACATTTCGCTGTTATCTCCCGCCCATTTGCTGAAGCGAATAGCCTTGAAATCGGTTCTCTCCTTAATTTTGAAAATAGTGTTTATGATATAATCAGAGCTATTGAATCTCATGGTGAAGGGCAATTATTTATCGGCGGTTATATACATGATGATTTTTTAATTGTTTCTGAATCCATAACATTTGAAGTAAAAGGTATTTTCAATGTTGAGCAACAATTCGAATTTGATTCTAGGGAAACCCAATTATCTAATGCTGGGGCTCAAAGAGATTTGCAGAACCGCATTTTCATCCCCTCCTCTTTAGCCAATGAATTACTGATTTTTCAATCTATGGCAACCGAGCATCTATTCCATGATAGTTCTCACCCCCTGTATTCCCATCCAGCAAGGTATAATACGGGAATTTATATTGGTACTCCGATTTTTCGCTTATACGATCATGCAGATATACCTGCTTTTATTGAAAGGGCGAATGAATACCTTCCCCAGACACAGAGAATGTTTGACTTTTCCTTCGTATTCAGCCGTGTTGCTAGCTCATTTGACAATCTAAATTGGCTTGCTAATCAAGTGCTTATTGGCTCTATCATTGCTTCTATTATTATAGTCGGCTTGTTGATCACTCTCTTTTTACGTGACCGAAAAGAAGAAATAGGGATTTACTTGGCCTTGGGGGAAAAAAAACCACGAATTGGCAAACAGTTAGTTTTAGAGGTTTTAATTATTGCTTTAGCTTCTCTCTCTTTGTCTATCTTTTCTGGTAATATGATTTCTGGACACCTCTCTTACCGAATGATTCAAAATGATTTGCAAGCCCATTCACAACTGGACTTCAATGAACAAATGATGAGTTGGCCACATATCCCAAATGAATTCGTCATTTACAGCCCTAGTGCCATGGGATTTGAGGATTTGCTTCACTTGCACGATACTTCTATAAATCCTGAAACAATTGTTGCTTTCATGATAGTTTCCATCATTATTATTTTAATTTCGGCGCTCATACCGATACTTTATACAATTTCTATGAAACCAAAGAAAATACTAATGTAGTTTCTAATGAACGAGCACGGCTGATTTACGAACGGAAAAAAATGGAAAAAAGAATATTTTTCCTTCACTTCATCACTCTTATTGAATAAATCTTCTATTTTATTGGGGA
>WRGF01000045.1 GCA_009787345.1 Turicibacter sp. | reverse complement strand
ACCGGTTTACCATCATTGTGGTTCTAACCGGCCATTTCTAATCAAGAACTTACCTTATCGACAATTTTTCTTTCGAAATTACCTTGGATGCGGGCGCTTTGAAGGACATTGGTAAATGAGAAGGGATCGCAGTCGTGGATGGTCTGAAGGGCAATGTAAACCTCATAACTGGCAACAACCATCATCAAGATGCTGCGGTTGGCGTGGGTGTATGCCCCTTCCCCATTAATAATGGTTATCCCCCGCTCCAACCGCTTCTGAAGCGTTTTCGCAACCGCCTCCCGTTTGTTGGTGACAATAAAAATCGTGTACCGCTGATGGGGTGCATGGACATGGTCTACCACCTGCATCTGGATAAAAATCAGTAGAATTGTATAGAAAGCCGTTTCCCATCCTTCTAGATACCCTGCCGCCGCTATGATGACGCAGTTGATGTAAAAGGAATATTTCCCGAAGGAACCTGACTTCTTCATGGCCAGGTACTGAAACAGTACGTCAAAGCCGCCTGTCGAGCCCCCGTACCGCAAAACGATGCCCATCCCGGCAGCATTCAACGCCCCGCCAAAAATAAGATTTAAAAACAAATCATCGGAAATGGACATCCTCGGGACCAGGTTGAACATCAGTGTTGTCATGGTGACCGTGAACAAAGTCGTCAGCGTGAACCGTTTTCCAATGAGGCGGTAGGCAATGAACAAAAGGGGGACATTAAAGCACCAGACCATTAGTCCCAGGTTGAGGCGGATCCCGAAATTTTCATAAGACGCCCGGATAATCAACTGGCTGATCCCCGTTACACCGCCCACATAAAGGCCCGCACTGGAAATGAACCAGTTCATGGCAATCCCGATGAGCGCCGACCCAAAGACAATCATCAACAAAATCTTCAACTGCTTGAAAAACTTTCTGTTCATCATGCCCCTCCTATCCCCGATAGACCACCATGCCGGAATAAGAAAATACCTGGCCTTCCCCATCAAAAAAATGGGACACCGCAAACTTGATGTCGACGATGGACTCATCCGGCACGCCTTTTAAAAATTCGTTCATGGCTTCTTGCAAATCAATTTCATGTTCTTCGTCAAAGCATTTTACGCGCATCTGCTATCTCCCCTTCGTTTTTTATAACTGCCATCAGCTGATACTCTTTTTCACAAAGTTCCCCTGGACGGCTTCGCTGCGGACCACATTGGTGAAGGCCCTGCTATCGACCGCTTTGATGACTTGAAGCGCTTCGTAAAGCTCGTAGCTTGAAAGCACGATCATCAGGACGCTTTTGGATTCTTTCGTATAGGCCCCCCTGGCATCAAGCAAAGTTATTCCCCGGTACAGCTGCTCCCAGATTCCCTGAATCATGGCGTCCTCTTTGTCGGTCACGATGTACAGGGTCAAATTCTGGTGGGCAGTATGTACCCGGTCGTAGACCGTCGCCGTAATAAAAATGTTGATGAGGGTATACAGGGAAATCGTCCACCCATAGACCAGTCCGGCCACTAAGATGATGACCGCATTGACGATGAAGGAGTACTTGCCGACGGACCCGTCGTATTTCAGTGAAATGTACTGGGAAATAACATCGAGGCCTCCCGATGAAGCTCCCACCTTTAAGATCATGCCGCCGCCAAGGCCCACAAGCACGCCTCCAAATACCGTATTCAGCAGCATATCGTCCGCAAAGTTGTGTACTGGCACCAAGCCTAATAAAACGGAGGACAAAATAACGACCGCCACGCTTAAAATAGCGAAACGGCGCCCGATGGAGTTCCAGGCTAGCCATAAAATAGGGACGTTGAACACGAACAGCAAAAGCCCCAAGTTGAAATCCAGCCCGGTCCAGTGTGCAAATACTGGAAGGAGAAGCTGCAAGACCCCGGTCAAACCGCCTGAATAAAGGCCTGCTGGGACGATGAACCACTGCATGGCAAAGACAAAAAGCAAAGTCCCAACAAGGATGGTCACATAATCTTTGGCGATGGCAAAAACCTGCTTGCCTTTATTAACAACTGACATGTCCTACACCTCGGTTTCTTCTTCCTTCAAATACGTCCAGCCGTCTTCTTGATAAATCTTCCCTTCTTTCATTAGCTTCCCAAGGGCCCGCTTGAAGGCACTTTTACTCAGCCCGAAGGTTTTTTTGATCAGTTCGGCACTGGATTTATCGCCAATGGGCATGCCGCCGCGGCGCTCCTGCAAATATTCAAAGACCTTATCCCCGTCCTCAAGGATTGCCACTTCTTTTTGGGCTTTTAGGGACACATTGATTTCCCCGTCTTCCTTGACCCGGACCACGCGGCCTTCCACCAACTGTCCGAGGCGGGGTTCTTCGTACCGTTCAGACTCATGGATAAACCCCAGATACCCTTCTTCAGTGATAATGTTCGTACCTATTTTACCGGTACGGATAACCCATCCCTCAATTTTCTTCCCATTTATGGACATAGGTGCCGACTGGGTAATGGACCCGAATTCCTGGGGACGGGCAATCACCCCAAACAGGTAATTGGACTGGGACTCTTTCAAATAGCAAAATAACCGGTCGCCTACCTGAGGCCAAAGGGATTCAAAAATAGGCAAATCAGAAGGGGCAATCAGGATTTCCTTGCTGATGCCGATATCCACAAAAATACCCAAGGTCGGGCGGACTGCAGCTACCGTCACCCAACCGAAATCTTCAGTGGTGATTTTTGTATCTTTGGTGGTCGCCGTCAACCGTTTTTTGGAGTCATAATATAAAAAAGCTTCTACTTTTTCGCCAACCACGGGTTCAGCCACAGCTTCCCCTTTGTGAAGCATATACTCTTCGCCGTCAAGCCCTAAGACCCATCCCAGGTCCGACTCCCGCAAAACATCAAATTCATGGTATTTGCCTGCTAACATTTCATCACAACTTTCCTTATTTAATCAATCTATTATAACATGCCATATATCGCCTGAAAAGTACAAAATCCCCATCTCGCTTATTATTCCAAAAAACGGGTGGAAGTATTCTTCCAGTGCCATTTTCAGGCATCAAAAAAGCCGCTGCAACCGATGTTGCAACAGCTTTATTGCTTGGTTACATCCGGTTAGGTTCCTGGAATGTTGCCCCTTTTGTATCTACGGTAACTTTTTTCATGGTTTGCGGGATGACCGGCATGTCCATGTGGTTGCGTTCGGACTCGGCAATGCGGTCTACTACGTCAAGCCCATCGATGACTTTCCCGAATGCAGCATATTGCCCATCAAGATGCGGGGAATCTTTGTGCATGATAAAGAACTGGGAGCCGGCAGAGTTAGGGATTGCCGTGCGGGCCATGGATAATACACCACGGCTGTGCTTTAATGGGTTCGGGAAACCATTGCTGTCAAATTCCCCACGGATGTGGTAACCTGGGCCGCCAGTCCCGTTCCCGTCCGGATCCCCGCCCTGGATCATAAAACCACGGATAACGCGGTGGAATCCTACGCCATCGTAGTAACCTTTTTGGGTCAGGGAAATAAAGTTGTTAACGGATTCGGGAGCTACCTCCGGATAAAGTTCCGCAGTGATAATCCCCCCATCTTCCATTTCAATGGTAACGATTGGGTTTGAGTCTTTTGTAAATTCAGTTGACATGTTGATTCCTCCTAATATAAAAAGTAGCGCAAGCCCGCTTACGCAGAGGAAAAATTTGTGCCTGTAGAGGCGACGAAGCTGGGTGGGTTTCCCAGAATCGGCGACTCGGAAGGTCAAGTTTTTCCTCGGAGTGGCTTGCGGAACTGGATTGGGGTACTATTACCCTAACCCCGTTTGTGCAGGGATGTAAGGTCACTTTTCAGCCTGGAACGGCTTGCAGAACTGGATTGGGCATCTAGCCTAACCTTGTCCCAATACCGAAAGGATGGGTGCCGTTCAATACAGCGGAAACTTCCATCCGTTTTTTTCCCGCGAGTTGCAGGTCGGTGATGGCGAAGGCAGAGTTTTCCCCGCACGCCACAATGATTCCCTGCTTGGACGTTTCAAGCACCGTACCGGGTTTAGCATTATCTCCGGAAAATTCCACAGGTTTGCCCCACCAGATTTTCACGGCTGTGCCATCTTCCAAGGTAGTGAAAGCCACGGGCCATGGATGAAGCCCCCGCACCTGATTGTACACTGCCCGGGCAGGCCTGTTCCAGTCGATGACCTCCTGCTCCCGCTTGATGTTCCACGCAAATGTCGCCTCGTCAGCGTTTTGCTTTTCAGCCTGGATTTCACCTGCCATCAGCTTGGGAAGGGTTTCAATCAAAAGCTTGGAACCAGCATGGGCAAGCTTCTCAAAAAGCCTCCCCGTGTGGTCCTCGTCCTCGATGGGGACCGAGACCTTGGCAATCATATCGCCGGTATCCATGGCCACATCCATGTACATAATGGTCACGCCGGTTTCCGAATTGCCGTCCATAATTGCCTGATGGATGGGGGCCCCGCCACGGTACTTGGGAAGCAAGGACGCATGGACATTGATACAGCCAAGTTTCGGCGCATCCAAAAGCACTTTCGGGATGATTTGCCCGAAAGCAGCGGTGATAATCAAATCCGGTTGCCACGCAAGCACCTGTTCATAATCTTCTTTGATTTTTTCGGGTTGGAACACTGGGATTTCATGCTTCAAAGCCGCTTCCTTGACAGGGGTTGGCGTCAGTTGCCATTTCCTTCCCACTGGGCGGTCAGGCTGGGTCACCACCCCTACTACTTCATAATCCGCACCCACAAGAGCGTTCAGCACATCCACCGAAAATGGCGGCGTGCCCATAAATACGATTCGTGCCATGACATCGCCTCCTACCTTAAAAGTGCAGCAAGTCCAAAACAGCTTGCGAAACTAGACGCTTCCTACCTATTATAGCAAATTTTGGCGGATTTCAAAACTTTTTTGCGGATTTATGCTAAAAACACCTCCCATTGATTGGAAGGTGCCGTAAAAGATGCTCTTACAAC
>WRGF01000044.1 GCA_009787345.1 Turicibacter sp. | reverse complement strand
GGAAATAATTTTTGTCGTAATCCATGATTATCCCTCGCAGTCTTTTTTACCTATTATACCCCAAAAAACTTTCAGATGAAATGATTAACTGATATAATAGGGTTTTAAGGGGGGTGTGATTGTTGAGCGAATTAAATGAATTACGGTTTCGGGAGCTGCGGGTGACTGGTGTGATATACTTCCCCTTTGTGCTAACGTTGGTCCTGGCCAGCGGTTTCATACTCATCCACCGCCTCGTTGCCAAAGATAAATCCATGGGGCGGCTCCTGTTGCGGGGCAGTTTCTTTTTCTATGCCCTCAATGTTATCCGCCTCGTATTCTTCCCCCTCCCCATCAACCGCGAGTACATGATGCTTGTCCGCCAATTCATCGACGCGGGCGTGATTTCCGAAAGCCGCAACAACTTCGAGCTATTCGATTTCATGAAATGGGGCAACCTGTTTTACTGGACGACGGTGGGCAACTTTTTTTTGCTCTTTCCTTTAGGGATATACCTCCCTCTTTTTTATAAAAAACACCGCTGGAATGTGTTCAAAGTGGTGGGGACAGCATTTTTAGTCTCCCTCACCATCGAATTGTCCCAACTGGGGTACAGCCATTTTGTGGGCTACACCTACCGCAGCTTTGACGTGGACGACTTGCTCATGAACACCCTCGGCGCCTTCACCGCCTACCTCATCTTCGGGCTGGGCAACTTAATTTACTGGATAGGACGAAAATGCCATGAATATTTTAGTTAGCGCCTGCTTATTGGGCTGCAAATGCCGCTATGACGGCGACCATAACTGGGTAGAAGCTGTATCGGAACTGGAAAGAAATCACCGCCTTATCCCCATCTGCCCCGAAGAATTGGGAGGGCTCCCCACGCCGAGGACACCTGCGGAAATCCAGCAAGGCAGGGTCGTGGATAAATCAGGGGCAGACGTCACGGATGAATTTCAGAAGGGAGCCGTGCTAGCCCTTGAACTTGCTCGGAAGTGGGCATGCCAGTTGGCCATCCTAAAAGAACGAAGCCCATCCTGCGGGGTTCACCAAATTTACGATGGCACATTTTCCAAAAAATTAGTGGCGGGCCATGGGATGACGGCGAAGCTCCTGTTAGAGAACGGGATTTTAGTCATCGGTGAAAGCCAGGTTGGCGAGTTGCCAGCCATCATGGAACGCTTACAAAAAACAACGCAAAGTTAGTATTTGTCGAAAAAAATAGCAAATAAAATCGCTTTCTGTCGAAAACGTCAAGACTTATGGCGTAAAAAGTTGTATAATGGAGAAAATAATGTTTATGAGGTGACGACATGAGACATGACGAGATTGTTGTTTTAGACTATGGTAGCCAGTATAATCAGCTGATTGCCCGCCGGATCCGTGAATTTGGCGTTTTTAGTGAGCTGAAGTCCAATAAAATTACTGCTGATGAAATCAAAAAACTTGGGAATGTCAAAGGGATTGTGTTCAGTGGTTCCCCGATGACCGTTACCGACGAGGGCGCAACCCTTGTTGACCCTGAAATCTTCAACCTGGGGCTTCCTATCCTTGGGATTTGCTACGGGATGCAGATGACCACTCATATGTTTGGTGGAAGCGTTGAACGTGCCGGGCACCGTGAGTACGGGAAAGCCGAAATCAACGTCAAAACCGACTCCAAATTATTCAAGGGAACGCCGAAGGACCAAGACGTTTGGATGAGCCACGGTTACCATGTAACGAAGCTTCCAGAAGGTTTCGTGGTGGACGCAAGTTCCGAATCTTGTGAGCACGCAGCTGCTTCCCACCCAGAAAAGAACATCCATTTAGTACAGTTCCACCCGGAAGTCCAGCACTCCGTCCACGGGAATGACATTTTGAAAAACTTTGTGTTCGAGATTTGCGGGGCCGAGGCCAACTGGACCATGACCAACTTCATCGACGACCAAATCGAGAAAATCCGTGCCCAAGTCGGCAGCGACAACGTATTATGCGCCCTAAGCGGCGGTGTGGATTCTTCTGTTGTGGCGGCGCTCCTGCACCGTGCTATTGGCGACCAACTTACTTGTATGTTTGTTGACCATGGCCTGCTTCGTAAAGGCGAGGCGGAATCCGTCGTTGAAACATTCCAAGAAGGTTGGAACATGAACTTCATTAAAATCGATGCCAAAGAACGCTTTATGTCCAAGCTAAAAGGCGTGTCCGACCCTGAGGAAAAACGCAAAATCATCGGGAACGAGTTCGTCTATTGCTTCGATGAAGAGCAAAAGAAAATGACCCACATGAAATTCTTGGCACAAGGGACATTATATACCGACATTATCGAATCCGGTACGGATACAGCCCAAACCATTAAATCCCACCATAACGTGGGCGGGCTTCCAGAAGATATGGAGTTTGAATTAATCGAGCCATTAAATACATTATTCAAAGACGAAGTCCGTCAATTAGGACTTGCATTAGGACTTCCAGAAGAAATCGTTTTCCGCCAGCCATTCCCGGGACCAGGCCTTGGTATCCGCGTCCTTGGTGAAGTAACGGAAGAAAAACTGGAAATCGTCCGTGAATCTGACTTCGTCCTTCGGGATGAAATCAAAAAAGCCGGCCTTGAACGTGACATCTGGCAATACTTCACAGCGTTGCCAAATATCAAATCCGTCGGTGTCATGGGTGACGAGCGTACTTATGACTATACCATCGTTGTCCGTGGGGTAACCTCCATCGACGGCATGACTTCCGACTGGGCAAGGATTCCATTCGATGTCCTAGAGCGGATTTCCCGCCGCATCGTCAACGAGGTCAAACGCGTCAACCGCGTCGTGTACGATATTACAAGTAAACCGCCTGCCACCATCGAGTGGGAGTAGGCTAGATAAAAAACCTTTGGGAAAATCGTCCAAAGGTTTTTTTGACATGAAAGATAGGATGTAGATTGTAATAGGGGGAGAAATTGAATATAATGGTAGTAAGTAGAACCGATTCAGTGGTTTTTTGGAGGTGCAAAATATTGACGGCAAAAGAGATGATTGAGCTCATGAACAAAATGGAAAATCGCGAACGGATTGACTTTTTGGAATATCTCTACCATGAGCACTTCAGCATGAACCCCTTAACCAAAGAAGAAATGAGGCTTATTGACGACCTTCGGGATGGGTATGTAAAGGTGGTGGAATGTGAATGAAATATAAAATTGGGGATATTTGCATAGCGTATGAAGGAGAGAAAAAACGACCTGTGGTGATTATAAACAATGGTCTGGGAATTGACATTGATGTGAGTATTGCAAGAGTGACTTCGCAGTTACCACGAAACCAATTCGATGTCCCCTTGGTAAAATGGAAGGAATCGGGTCTCCAAAAACCATCCGTAGTCCGCTGCTCAAAAATTAATACCATCAGTCCAGGACAGGAACTGTTAAAGATTGGACATATCAGCGACGAAGATTTAAAAGCTGTCCGCGAAGCGGTCACACAATATATCTTGCAGGGCTTTGATTCTTTAGATAGATAAAAAACGAAAATTTCCGAGGACACATTGTCAGCGCCCATGTCGGAAACCTGCGCCTTACCATTGGCCAAGTTGCAGTCAAGGAAAAAAGGCTTGCGACACTAAAATCATTGTGGAGCACGGGAGGCTTTCTTATGCACGGGGCAACGCTACAGCTCCCTTTATTCGCCCCAGCATAGCTGGGGGTTTAATGTTTTTAATTAAAGCTATTCTGAATATTTTCCCAGATAACTAGGAATCTATCTCTAAGTTCAGCATTTCTTTCTCCAAGATCTTGCCACCATAAGATAAGACCTGCGATTGCTGCACCAATGAGCGCAATGGGAATTAGAATTTTCGTAAATACTGCTTTTAGCATTCCCATTTTAGTTACTACGCCGTCTGAATTTTGCCCTAGTATCATAAAATGAAGTTTTAGATCTGCAAAGGCATTTCCCAATGGTGTTGTGCTGTTACCAAGTGCTGTGAAAAATGTATTTAAAGTGTTTAATCTTCCAACATTTGTAAGAACACCGTCAACGAGTTCTTGCACCCTGTTTAACGTCTGGCTGAAGCCGTTATCATGGCTGTTAAGACAGCTTCTATGTTATATGATTGTGACATAGTGTGTCCTCCTTTTCAAAATATCTCTTACTTTTGTTTTATATCTAAAGCAAGCAAACGATAGAAATGCTTTTTTCTATTTTCCTAAAAGAAAGGTGATTATTATTATGAATATTAAATTTAAGAAACTATACGACTTTCTTAATATCCCTAATAAAGTTGTTTTGAATTTTTTAAAATCTGAAAACCTGAATCCATCCGAGATAGATAAATTGGCTAAGCCTCAAAAAGCGCCCAAACTTGGTTCTGAAAAATTCCGTACCGCTAAATCAATTATTGAACGGGACGAACATGGAATTGTAGCGAAAATCATCTTACGTGACGTCTATTGGCCTTACTATAAGAGTTCAGCTGTTGGCAGTAAGGAGTGGATTATTGAGGGGGATAGCATCAAAATAACAAGGGCAGAAAAAAAGCAAGGCTTTGTAAGTGAAACATTGAATTTCTCTGATATTACACTTTTCTCAGTAGAGCAAGGGAAAACGTATATCGGAAAAATACGTCTTGAATCAAAAAATACAAAGGGACATCGTTTTTTTCCTTATAATCAATTTGATTGCCTAGCCGCTCTTGCAGCAGGTCAATATGTCCGAGATCATTGCCAAGACAAGATCAACGAAGGTTCATTAAAAGTTGAACTTGATCAAATGTTAATCGATTTTCGTACACTCTTAGATGCCGGTGACCCAGAAACTTTAAAAATGGTGGAATACAGAAAGATGCCACACTAAAAAAAGCAATGAGATTCCTGCAGTCAGGGCACGGCTGATTTACGAACGGAAAAAAATGGAAAAAAGAATATTTTTCCTTCACTTCATCACTCTTATTGAATAAATCTTCTATTTTATTGGGGAAA
>WRGF01000043.1 GCA_009787345.1 Turicibacter sp. | reverse complement strand
GAGCCGTGCTCAATGCAACCGTTCCATTAATTGATGCCACTGGGCTCGTCCCATTCATCACAGTTATCAGTTCGAAGTGCCCACCGTCTATCGAGGGAAGAGGAGGCAGAGGTATATAGACTGGAAGAATCGCCCATTGTTGATTGACTCCCGACGATGGGCTCCAGCTAATAATCGGCGTACCATCGCTCCAGCCGGAACTGCCTTGTACATCTATAGCCCTGCCGTTATTTTCATTTAGTAATCTGTAATTCCCATTAGGCAAAGCAAGTATGTTCCACAGGGAATTAGCATTATTAGATGTTGTTAAGCTAAGGGTCTCATTCTGCCCTGTAATAAAACGTCCACTAGCCACATTCCGAATCAGATAACTAAATCCATTGGGGCTTAATAGCAGTTCCCACACTTGGTTGTTATTTGTATTTTGCCCACCAAGCACCATACCAGTCCCCGCCGCATTAGGAATCGCAACAGAACTCCCGTTAATAGCGGTCACTAGGCGGATTTGATGGTTATGATACGACGGTTGCTGGGCGGGGACATCTAATTCTGGTACAGCAGGGGCACTGCTAAAAGTTCCGTTAGGCGCACGGCTAACCTGATTCGAGCTTTTCGAGACATAGCCCCTGCGATTCACTGCACGTACCGTATAAGAATTCGATACACTTTGGTTCGCTCCACTATCTGTGAAGTTCGTTTGGGTTACCGTGCTCAATAATTGGTTATTCCTAAAAATTTGATAAACTTCATGCCCCCATAAGGATTCCGGCTGATTCCAGTTCAAACTAATCCCTTGCCCCCCTGAATAGATGCTAACAACCGGAGCTTCGATACTGGGAATGTAGTATTCGACAACTGGCCGCAAATCACGGGATTCCCAAATAGGACGTTGCAGTGCTGGGAAGCTGCTTATCATATGACGGGTATCATCGGTCATCCTAATTCCCCAGCGGTCATAAAAGGGAGCCAAGTTTCTATTTGCGCATTGGGAAGACATTCGGATAAAAACATCCCGTGCAGCAGCACTCCCCCTGTTTGGTACTTGATTAGATGGTAATTCACGATACATTTGATGAAGCTTAGCATAGAAATGCTTGCCAAACGACAAGTCCAATTGCCAAAACATCCCTAAACGAGTAAAGTCATCTATAGTTGGGTCTGTATCGAAGTTTTTGTCACCACCCCGCTGGATAAAGGATCTAATATCAGTGGCCCAACGACCGTCCAATTCCAACCGCGAAGTTTGTCCATATTCCCGTTGGACATACAAGCTATAAATATTAACTGTAACTTCAACCAAAAGATTTTGGCTATGCCAAAACCAACTAGGCATTTGCCGCTGATGGCCCATTTCGTGCCAAGGCCCCCACCCATTTGAGATGAAAGTGCGGGTTACCGCAGGGATAGCTACGGGATTGTACCGAGTATACCACTCTGTAGCTGCCATAAATGTAGTAAGTGGGGTTTCTAAGAAGGCCTCTAAGTGCGGATCACGGGTATGCGGCAGAGGAAGGAATTCCGCAATACCACTCATTTCGTCCTGGATTTCACAGGCCCCATCGATCGCTTGAAGCATCAAGTCTGGATTACCATCGAAATCTCCAGGCGCATTGCCAGTCAAATCCCGTTCAGCAGTTTCTCGGGTGACGATGACCAATGAACGATCCCCCATTAATTCGACTAGCCGTCCCGCTGGAACCTGAGTGAGCATATTCCTCCATTGTGCCATAGTCGTTTGGCCCTTAATGTACAGTGGATTAGTCATTCCCCCAGTTATCGTTAAGGTAATCGGCGAATTTCCACTCCACTCAAAATACAGTAAGCCAGCGCTATTGGCATGAGTCGGGCGAATGGTAAATGTCCCTACCCCTAATCCGAAGCGCTGGGAAACATCACCTGTAAAAAAACCTGGCAACCCAACCAATGCAATCAAATTATTACGGGTTGCAGCTCCACCGTGTACGGTAATGGTTACATCCGTATTGCGAGGAATATAGATTCCAGTCGGTATGCCAGCAAAATAACGAAACCAACGACGATGCCTATTCCGCCAAGTGACGGCACTGCCCCCTAAGGAGGGCAAGGTAATGGTCCTATTGACTACTGGGGCACTTAAAGAAAGAGCTTGCATTCCAGTAAAGTTTTCAGAAGCCATAATGGGCACGGTATCTTCTAGTCCTTCTGGCTCATCCTCGACAATTTCGATTTGCTGCGGTGGATTTTCTGAAAAATCCCATCCTAATTTCACGACCATCTAATTTCACTCCTTCTTAACCCTCGATTTTCACACCACAAAACTAATGCCTAGGCCGTGCCGTCCTCTAATGAAGTCCGATTTAAGTCCCCAACTTGACACTTCACTGTCCATCAAAGAGCCTAGCTAACGTCATTGTCCACGTCGGCAGAGAAGTGAACACGCCTGAAGGTATGTTGCGAGCGTCGTCATCCATCGCATCGACCTCCCTCCTTTTCCAACATATGCACAAATATATATATATATACTGAAAAGGTGCCTCGGATTTTCAAAATCCAAGGCACCCCTTTTTCCTATCCTTTGCTTAACACCGTCTTGAAACTTCTGATGACTTCCAAGTCCTCCAAGATCCCAGAGATTTCTTTTTGGGCGGAGTCCACGTCCTTGATTTTCTCCTGGGCGATGGCCAGCAATTCGTAGCGCATCATCTTGGCGACCAGTTTTTCCACGTTCTTGACCCCTGGCACGTTGGCGACGGGGATTTTTTCGGACATGGTGTCGATGCGTGCGATTTCCTCGGCAATGACCGATTTAAGCTGCTGCAACTTTTTGATACGGTACCCCCGGTAAACTTTCGCCCCATAAAAAATAAGGACGGAAACGATTTTGGTGGCTTCTATCAAAAGCCCCATGACGTTCCAGCGGACCTCCCCCTCTAAAATGTTGAGTGGGGTTTGGGTCAGCATGACTGCTAATGCGTAAAAGACCACCGTGATGCGGACCCAGTGGTCGCCTGGTAAGTACTGACCCACAACAAACGTCAGTGCCGTGAACAGCCCCAAAGCGTGTATCCAGCGAACCTGCTCAGGCGTATTTAGCACGGTCACTACGCCGGCACTGATACCGATAAGCATCATCAATACCAAGAAAATGCGGCCGGCCTTCTTCGCCTTGGGCGAGTCGTCCTTGAATATCCGCCAAAACACCAGGTTGCGGACCGTTGAGTAGGTCCCGGCGATGACTAATGACATCTGGGTATCCATGGACGTTGCAAGCCCCATGGCCACGAACATGAGCATCCAAAAGAAACTGGCGATCCCGGTAATCAAAAAGTATTGCCGCTTGTCCTTGATTTGGTAGCAAGCGAACTCGAAGCCCATGGTGACGACCCCGAGGATTTGTGCGATAATAAACCAAGTATTCATAAACTCCCTGCTTTCTCCCGAAAATTTTTGTCTTATCAATTATACCACGAAACCTCCTCCCCAGGCAGGATTATGCTATTTTTCTACATTTTTTGGAATAGTGGTTAAGTGGCCCTCCCCTGTGGTAAAATAAAGTGAAGGATGTGAGCGCCATGAGAAAAAGAGCACGGATTACCGATGCCATCAAGAATCCAGTATTTGAAGAAGCAACCGATAAAGCGTCCCTGACGGTTTATTCAAGAAAAGGCAAAGCGGTTACGGCTTTCATCGACCTTGCTGATGTAGGCCGGGTCAAAGACGCAGGCCTATGGCAAGCCCAGTGGGATACAGACCATTACGCCGTCTTGCTGCGGACAGAAATTGACGGGCATGGCATCAAGATGCCCTTGGGTGCCTTTATCCTAGGGGTTGGGCACAATGCGCCCGTCCATCATAAAAACGGGGATTTGCTGGATTTTCGCCAAGATAACCTGGGCATCTTCGAGAAAAAAGACCGCAACGCCTACCAGTTAAAAAGCAGCCACGTGGTGGGCCTTGAGCTCCTAGACCGTTATGGGCGCCATGAAGCCACTGTGCTCTTGGACGATGCCGATGCTTCTAGGCTCCAAGAAGCTGGGCATATTTGGACAGTCCAAAAGAAGGGGGACGGGCAGCCCATCGTCTTATGCCATGCAGAAGAAGCCACCCTAACCCTCCACCGCTTTTTGATGGGGGAAAAAGAAGGCTGCTTCGTTCATTTCATCAACAAGAACCCACTGGATTGCCGCCAGGAAAATATGGAATTCAAGCTGTATCAACCGTAACTGTTTCGCCAATACTATAAGCATCCAAGCACGGAGGTATGTCAGATGCGAAAAACTAGGTTCGGGGTTCGGGTGACAAAAAAAGACGGGACAAAAAAACTAATCGACCACATCAGCCTCCCCGTCCTTCGGGGTTCCCTTGACGTCCTCGGGAAAATGGAGGACAATGCCAAGGCCGAAGGGGTCATGATGGTGGAACTTGGCGAGGATTTCATGGAAGTGGTCCTCACCGAGGAACAAATCTGCAACATGAACCTGGAAAGGTTCAGGGAAACTAAATAATTCAAAACCCGGCTAGCCATTATGGCGAGCCGGGTTTTGAATTTTCACAAGTTTTAGCAAGCCATCCACTAATGCGCAAAGCAAAACGACAATGGCTGCCCAGGCAAAAAGTGCTGGGGTATCCAATGATTGGCGGGCTACTTGGAACTGGGTGCCTATCCCAGCTTTTGGTTGGGCAAAGACTTCCGCTGCGATGACCATTTTCAGGCCCAGGCCTGCAGCCGATGCCAGCCCCGCCATGACGTAGTTTGTTAAGGATGGCAGGTAAATCCGAGAAAACACCCGCCCCGGGCTTAGGCAAAAGACCTTCGCC
>WRGF01000042.1 GCA_009787345.1 Turicibacter sp. | reverse complement strand
GTGCGTCAGGGAATGCCTTTTTCCTTGACTGCTTCTTGTATCGTTGATAGCCTCGAAAGCTGTTATTAAACCGTCCATTGTCTCTCCCCATTTCGTAGCAAATAAGGGTATTTTACTACATTTGACGAAATTATTATACTGGGAATTTATGGACCCCCGAGGAGGTAGCCTAATTTTTCCAGACTTTTATTTCACCCTGTCTCTTTCCCGCATTCGTTTCATCGGTTTACCAAGTCTTTGAATGTTTTGTCATAGAGGCGGATAATCGTATGGAAGGCTTCCTCATCAAAGGGTGTTTCTATGTATTCTTCTTCTAGAAGGATGTTTTCATTTTCTAAGTCATTTTCAATCATGGCAGTCACCTCGCTTGTCCCTAAATTTTAACATAAATTATATTAGATTTCAAGGTGAACCCTCATCGCAAGGTTCAAATAAAGGGCGTGTTTTAGCATGTTTTCAAAAAAGAAAGGAGGGGCTTATGTTTTCAAAAGGAAGTATTATTACCGGGCCGCAATGGGATGAACCGGTTGAAGTGATAAGTTTTGAAGAGGAAGAAGGCATCGGCTATTTGGTTCGGGCTAGCGGTCGGAAGAGCCAGCGTTTTTATGAGGATTATGTGATGTATGATGACCTTGGGCGAATCCAGAATAATACCGAAGCAAGGAAGGGAAATGATACGGATGACTCTATTGGGAAGATTCTTCGCTATCATTTCTTGAAGCAGGATATGAGGTTTTCCCAGCAACAAGCCAGGGGAAATGGGAACGTGATGCCCCTCCCGCACCAAATAGAAGCTGTTTACTCGCGGATGCTTGCCCACTCCAATGTCCGCTATTTGTTGGCAGATGACCCTGGAGCTGGAAAGACGATTATGTCCGGGATGTTGTTAAGCGAATTAGGTTCAAGGGGGATTGCAGACCGTATCCTGATTATGGTTCCCCCATTGGTTTTAAAGCAATGGCAAGAAGAGCTGAAGTCTAAATTCGGGGAAGATTTCATCATCCTTGACCGGCAAATGCTAAATGCCAGTAGCGGCAATCCCTTTGCGGAACATCCAAAAATTTTGTGTTCTTTGTATTGGGCTATGCGGGATGAAGTGAAAACGGAGCTATTGGCAACGAGCTTTGACTTGGCAATTATTGACGAAGCCCATAAATTGGCTGCCTATACCGAGAAAAAAGGAAAAACCCGGCGGACGAAGCTTTATCGGTTGGGGGAAGCAGTGGCGCAAAAGACCCAGCATTTAGTTTTATTGACGGCAACGCCCCATAAAGGGGACCGGGAAAATTACCGCCACCTGATGCGCCTTATTGACGAGGATTTATTTAATGAATCGGTTAGCAACCGGAAAATGCAAGAAACAGCCCAGCCCTATGTCATTAGAAGGCTCAAGGAATCCATGGTGCAATTTGACGGCTCGCCCCTTTTTCCAAAAAGAACGACTTCAACTTTAAAATTTGACTTATCGAATGCGGAGTTGGAGCTTTATGAAGCGGTGACCACGTATGTCCGGGAACATTTTAACCGTGCGAAACGTGATGGCAACCGTTCCACCTCATTTGCCATGATGCTGCTTCAGCGCAGGCTTTCCTCTTCCCTGGAAGCCATCTACATTTCCCTAGTCAGGCGACGTGAAAAGCTGCTATTGAGCTTGGAATGCTTGGAATTTTCACTGCCGGATTTTCCTGGATTTGGCGATGAGGATGAAATATCCATGGAAGAGCTTGAGAACATGGAAGCCGATTTCTTAGGCGCTGCGGAACTTGACCCCATTGAATTGCAAATTGAAATTGAAGAGCTTGACCGACTGATAGGCTTGGCTGAAATCATCAGGTCACATAACATCGAGTATAAGTTCGAGGCACTGGAACGCACTTTATTTGGGAAAAACGGATTGATTGCCAACGGCGAAAAGCTTTTGATTTTTACTGAATCCAAAGACACCCTTCGTTATTTGAAGCGCCGGTTGGAAGATAGCCTTGGGGAAGTGGTATGCATCGAGGGTTCCATGAACATGGCACAGCGCCAATTGGCAGTCAGCCGTTTTAAGAAAGACATCTCTGTCATGCTTGCCACGGATGCTGGGGGAGAGTCCATCAACTTGCAATTTTGCAATCAGATGGTCAATTACGACATTCCTTGGAACCCGAATCGCTTAGAACAGCGAATGGGGCGAATCCATCGTATTGGCCAAAAAAATGAAGTGTTTATTTTTAATCTTGTCGCTGGAAATACCCGGGAAGGCATCGTCATGGAGCGGTTGCTTGGTAAATTGGAAGCGATGAGGCTGGACTTGGGACAAGACCTCGTTTATGATTTTTTAGGCGAAGTCCTTGAGGAAGAAAATTTATCTTTGGATGGGTTGATGGTCGAGGCGATTCAAAACAGGGAAAAGCTAGACGATGTGATTGAGAAAATGGATAAGGCATTGTCCGAGGAACATGCCCAACTCATAGAACTTGCCAAAAGAGAAAAAACGGCAGATACCGTTGATTTGCCTGGGATTCGTAGGACATTTAACCATACAAATATGAATGCTTTGCCAAATCGTGCTTATGGGGACTTCCTTCGTTTTGAGTTGGAAAAACAACGGATAACGGTAACTGAACGTATAAAAAATATTTTCCGGGTTCAGCATATTCCTAAAAACATCCAAAAAAAGGCCCACGAGATGGGAGCTAAATTAGGTAAGGACGACGGCTTTGTGTTGACAACGGACCGAAAACGAGTAACAGAGGATATTTCTCTTGCCACCGCAACCCATCCAATAGTCAATTTACTGATGAACTTGGCAGATGAAGAGCTTCTTGCTACCAAGCTGAAATCCTATCATACGAATTTGTCGTCCCCTCTTGATTTGGTAGTTGTCGCCATTAGTTACCGCTTACGTGACGGAAATGGAAACATCATCGAGAACTGCCTTCGAATATTCGCCGAACAACCGACGGGGGAAGTTTCTGAAATTTCGCCAAGATGGCTATTTTCAAAATCAGAAAGTGATTTTAAGGAATCGGGCATTGGCTATCAAAACCTTCTGCTAGCGGCTAAACGCCAGATAGTCAAGGAACAACACGATGCCCGAACTAAACGGCAGTTACGCGGGTTGCAAAAGCAAGAACAATTGGAAAATGCTTTCTGTGAAAGATTGAAAATCTTGAAGGAACGGTTGGTAAAATATCAAGAAGAAGATACGAACCATAAAAATTCTGCTTTGATAAACAAAACGGTCAGTGAAATCCGGGAGCAACAGGCTCGGAAAGAAGTGAGGTTAGCCCAGGCAGAACGGGAATCCACCATCAGCTTGCAGAAAATAGATGCTCTGATAGCCTTATCGACCAAAGGAGATGCCAATTCCTGGAGATTAATTCCTGGAGATACTCAATTAATTGTTGAATTATACGAGGAACAAAAAGGGCGGAAAATTACCCAATTGCCAGCCTTCGGCTTAGTCGATTTTATTAGTGAAGATTCCGAAGGGAATATACGGTACATTATTGCCACCAGCAAAAATCCGGAAAATATTGATTACTTGGAAGACTACGACGAAATTATGGATGCCACTTATTTGTACCAACTGGATGGTTACGTGGTAAACACCGAAATGCCATTGGGACTGTTTACCTAGGATTTTCATAGGCCTATAATCTAAGCAAAGCTTAATGAATATAATTTAAGAATTTTAGCAGGTTGCTACTTCAGCTGCCCCGAAATAAAAAACTCCCGAAAAAGCGGGAGCAGGTCATTTATGTTAAGTGAGTTGTAATTGGCTGTGAAGTTGCTACAAGTGTAGAAGGTCAAGTAGTCGAAAGAAGTGTGAATGGTTGTGTGATTAGGCTACAAGGCTGCTGTGGAGGTTAGAGGGATTTTTACTTGCTACGTCGATTGCTTCGTGAGGTGCGTTGTTAAGTGGATGATTGCTGTAAGTGCTGTTTTGTCTAGCTGTTATTGTTATTGATTTGCTTGCTGGAGATTGGCTTCGTTTAGTGCTATTTATGTTAGGTTCAGTTTCTGCGATGGCTATTGTTAGTGGTTTTGGCTGTGGAGTGTGTCGGGTTCGTTTTCTGCTGTGTGATTGGAAGCTTTTGTTTCACTTCCTAATGTATCTTATGAAATTGGCTGAAACGTGAACAGGCGAATGCCTTTGTTTTGAAAATTAACTAAAAAAAACCGCCACAAGGATGAGAGGCCCATGGCGGTAAGGTGAAATGAACTGAATAGTCGAAGGTAAATCCCGAAAACCAAAAAGGGTTAACTGGGACTTATGTTGAATTATATGACGGCAATAGTCAAAATAGACCACAACCTGTCGGAATTATTCGAACCCTTTGCATTTATTTCGTGCGGTGAGGTTTGCTATAATAATTGCAGGGTACTAGTTTCAAACAGCTTCCTAAACCGAATGCAACAACAACCGCAAAATCCCCATGGGCATAAGTCTGCCCGTGGGGATTTTGCGTTCCCGTTTGTCGAACGATAATTGCCAGAATTTGTTGAAACTGGAAGAAAGCTTGTAAGCGTCAAATAACAACACGGCTTTAACCCTTCCCGGTTCCCATGGTATAATTGCCGTATCAAAGTTTATGTAACGCAAAAAGCCCTGGTCGGGA
>WRGF01000041.1 GCA_009787345.1 Turicibacter sp. | reverse complement strand
GCCACTGGCATTGGCCGCATGGTCGGCTCCACCGCCAAGCCGTTATTCCCTTATGCTATTGGTATGGAAGAGCTTGGCTGGGGAACGGGGACTGGTTTTTATGACGAAGCCTTTACCTGGCCAACAGGCGGGACCGTTGCCAACTGGGATAACCGTTTCCGCGGGGGCGTAACCCTTCGTGAAGCCATGAATATGTCTTGGAATACACCCGCAGCCATGGGGATGGTACAGGTCATGAACCAAATCGGGCAAGAGGGGGTCAATGAATGGGCCCAAAGGTTTGGGCTGCATGTTGATGGGACAGGCGAGCCTATTGAAAACATTCATCCTGCCTATGCTTTAGGTGGGAATACCGTCGGTTGGTCGCCACTTCAAATGGCGGCTGCTTACGCCATCTTTGGCAATGGCGGGTATTATCATGAGCCCTTCTTCGTTGACCGGGTTGTAAGCCCAGAGGGCGAGGTTACCTATGGTGCTGATATGAGGGTTTCCCAGCGAGTAATGTCTGAAGAAACTGCCTACATGATTACCAGTACCCTTCGAAGCACTATGACTGAAGGGACCGGGGTCAATCATGCCAACCAGGGGCTATGGAACATGAACCTGGCAGGGAAAACCGGGACCAACGGCTTTGGTGGTCCTGCGGAACATGCGGTTGTAGGACGCTCAGTCGGTGCCCACATTGCCCGGGATTCCTGGTTCGTTGGATTCTCTGGCCAATTTACCACCGCAGTCTGGGTAGGTTATGACCGGATGAGGTTTGGTGACTACATGGAAGGTTTCTGGGCCCAAGGGGTTTCAGGACGGGTATTCAACCAGGTCATGCGCAACCTTAACCCATGGGGAACCCAACTCCCTGCAAGGCCATGGGGAATCCAGGGAAGGCAAGTGGAAATCCCTTATGATAGCGGGGACAACTTCTTGGCGGTTGCACCTGGGGACAATGTTTCTAACAATTACCTTCGTTGGGAACTCTTTAACGTCAACCACCCGCGCTTCTCCATCACTAGCCGGGAACGTGATTCCTCAAGGGTGGAAGAGGAAGAATACGAAGAATATGAATACGACTATGAGTATTATGATGATGGATATGATGATGGGTATGAAGGTTACCCGGCTGATATCCCTCATGACGATGGGTATGTACCTGCACCGGATTATGGCTACGAGACGCCTGCCCCGGCTCCCTATGTTCCGGACGATACGCCACCACCATATGAAACCGGCTATTCCGATGGTTATTAACTAAAAGAAGGAAGGCAATCCCACGGGTTTAGGGATTGCCTTCCTTCTTTTTATCTTAAATGTAGTCGGAGATATACGCTTTGTTCCATGGGATGATGGCTTCAAGGATGTCGATGACGTCGTCCCCTGCCTCAAGGAGCCCCATCATGTGCAGTTCCCGTGGGCGTTTGTACCCCAGCAAGAGGGTAGCCAGCGATTGGATCGTCAAGGCAATGGCATTCCCTACCGCTGCATTCCCAATTAATGGTGCTTCATTTGGCTCCATCTTCACCGAAAAAGAAGTATTGTTCCATTCGCATAAATGGTCGCTCACCTCAAAAACCAACGACCCCTGATGATGGGTGGTCAGGAACTGGTAATCTTTAATAAAGGCATGGACGTCGATGATTCGCCCCATGACATAAGGCCTGACCGTTTCCTTGACATCGCTGTCGGGAAGCCAAAAACTGATGGAGCTCCCGGTGTAATTGTTCCCGCGCACTTCTGTTAGCATGGGCTCATGGGCGCTAATGTAATTCCAAAGCCCCTTCCATGCCTGGCGGTTTAAATAAACCATTTCCTTGACGTAAAAGATTTCGTTGTCCAGACGGTAAACGATGTAGCCGCTCGGTTCATTTTCAGGGCTATAATAGATGGCCACCGTCGTATCATCGCTATCCCACCGCCAATATTCCTGCCATGCCAAGTCGTTTCGGATGAGACAGCCGTGGGTCAGGCCGGCAAACCTGTTATGCAGCTCTTTTAACGTCGGGCTATTCTCGCTCACACGGCGAACGTACCCGGCAATTTTTTGGGGCTTGGGCAACTGGAAGTCCTTGACTGAAAAGGTCATTTTATCCGCAATGAGTTCCCATCCTTTTTTACGGTAAAGGGGGATGGAATAAGGGTATAACAAGGAGATGCTTTGCCCTTTTTCCCTCATTTCCTTAAGGCAGACTTTCATCAAGGATGACATCAGGCCCTGGCAAGCATATTCCGGATAAGTCGCAACCCCAGTAATGAGGCCGATGTCGTAAATGTTGCTATGGATGTTCATTTTCATAGGATAGATTGAAATCTGGGAGGCGAGCCGTTCGCCGTCGAACCATCCTAATACGCTGGCATGCTCAAGGATAGGCGACTTCGCTTTGCGGATTTCATCATATTCCCATCCAATTTCAATAAGCTCTTTTTGGGTCACCTGAAAGGCATAACGGAGCAATTCATTGTACTGGTTCAAATCACTAGGCTGCAAACGCTTGATTTTCAACTGATTACTGGACGTGTCGTTCATATTTTCACCCCTACTATAATTAATTATAGTCCACTGGCACCTTGGATTATGTCGGAATTTAGCGTGTAAAAATCCCTGTTTTCCTTGGACTTGCAACAAAGTGAAACACTAGGCGACAGCCCGCATATGCTATAATGTAGCAATGGCGTATAAAGATGTCAATCCAGTTCCGCAAGCCATTCCAGGATGAAAAGTGACCTTCCGAATCGTCATTGTGTGGAAAACCCACCCACGCCATGAAGCTTCTCCAGGCACACCTTTCCCCCTTCCATAAACGGGCTTGCTCCACTTTTTATTAGGGGGTTCCATAACTATGAAAGATTTTATAGATTCCATCAAAGCCCGCGACCTTGCGGCGAGGAATGCTTTTCAAATTCTTTTATTGTATCCGGGCGTGCAAGCGTATCTGTGGTACAAGGCAGCAAATTATCTGTATAAACGGGGGCTTCGTTTTTTGCCGGAATGGATTATGTATGTGGTTAGAAGCAGCCTGAACATAGAAATCCACCCCGCAGCAAAGATTGGAAAACGGTTATTCATCGACCATGGGACGGGGCTTGTCATTGGGGCAACAGCTGTCGTCGGGGATGACGTGACCATCTATCACGGGGTAACTTTAGGGGCTGTCGGCAAGGGAGCGGTTCCCGGGGCGAAACGCCATCCGACGGTTGAGGACGGGGTAGTCATTGGTGCAGGTGCCAAAATATTAGGGGACATTACCCTCGGAAAAGGCTGTTACGTTGGTGCCAATGCCGTCGTTAGAAAAGACGTCCCGCCTGGGGCAACAGCTGTTGGCGTACCGGCGGTAACGAAAAAATAAAAATACAGGGACGTTGCCAAAGAACCAAAACCGTTCTTTGGCAACGTCCCTATTATTGGGGGAAAACTAATGTTAAACATCACATCCGAAATTGGAAAGCTCCGCACCGTCATCCTAAAACGTCCCGGAGCCGAGCTTGAGAACTTGACACCAGCCACCCTTGGGAAATTTTTGTTCGATGACATCCCTTACCTTCACGGGATTAAAAAGGAGCACGAAGCCTTCGCCGGGGCCCTCACCGATTTTGGGACTGAGGTCTTGTACCTGGAGGATTTGATAGCCGAGACCCTCACCGGCCGGGACGCTTTGAAGTCCCAGTTTGTCTGGCAGCTACTGGGGGAGAGCGAGCACAGCACCTTCGGCCTGGCTGAACCTTTGGCGGATTTTATGCTGAAAATGCCTCTCACTACGATGATTGGAAGTGTCATGAGCGGGATACGCAAAGATAAAGTGGCGTTCGAGAAAGGTGTCCATCTCCATGATATCGTGGAGCATCAGGAATTTTTTTACTTGGACCCACTCCCTAATCTGTACTTTACGAGGGATCCCTCGGCGGCCATTGGAAACGGGATTATCGTCAACCACCTCCATCAACCTGCCCGCCAGCGGGAATCCATTTTCATGGAATACATCATGAAACACCATCCGAGGTTTTCGGGAACTCCCATTTGGCTGGACCGTCACGAAGCCTTTTCCATTGAGGGTGGGGACGTCTTGGTCCTAAGTCCCGAAGTGGTTGCCATTGGGATTTCGGAAAGGACAACGCCTCAAGCCATTGAAAACCTGGCAAAAGTCCTGTTCCAAATGGGAAGTAAGATGGAAAAAGTCATCGCCATCGAACTCCCGAAAAGCCGGGCCTTCATGCATTTGGATACGGTTTTTACCATGGTGGATGTGGATAAATTTACAATCCATCCGGGTATCCTCGATGACCAAGACCAGCTGAATATCTATGTGTTGGAGCGGCGGCCGAATAATGCCCATCTTCAAATCACCCATGAAAAAGATTTAGCAAAAGTCCTGAAAAACGCTTTGAAGCTTAATGAAATCCTCTTCCTCCCTTGTGGGGGCGGCGATGTGATTGCGGCCGCCCGCGAGCAATGGAATGACGGCTCCAACACCCTCGCCGTCGCGCCCGGGGTGGTGATGACTTATGACCGCAACTACCTGTCCAACGACATGCTAAGGGAAA
>WRGF01000040.1 GCA_009787345.1 Turicibacter sp. | reverse complement strand
CCCGCCGAAGCAATGGGGTGGTCATCCATAACCAAACCTCGAACATCAATAGTGCCGGCGGGGCAGCTGCCCAAAATGCCCTCATCGACATCCGGCCAGGAGCCCAGTTCTTCGTCTTGGGCGCTGCCGCCGGGGGCACGGGTGCTGCGGATGGAAACACAACCAATTCCATCATCAACCTGGTCAACGGAAGTGCTGCCAACCCCAACGTTCTCAACATCGAAGGGGCGGCCACCGTTGACATCCGCAATGAACACACCGCGAACACGGCCCGTATCTTAAACCGTGGGACAGGGGCGGAGTACCGTTTTTCCAACATCAACGAATTTGTCCTTTGGACCAATGGGACGGTTGGTCCGGGTGGTGCTGGTGTGGCCAACACCACAGGTGGGAGCCATCAGATGAATACCCGCCACCCATCGTTCATCGTCCCGGATGTCCATAACCTTGCCATTCGGGGGACCGGGGCTGATGGGATTGTGGCACCGGGGCAGCCCATCGAAGGCATCCTTCGGGACCCGGGGTTGGTCTATAATAACACAGGCACCGTGGCAACCGCCCTCAACACGGGCCGTTTCAGAAGGCTTGTTGCCACCAGTGACATGCCTTATGCCCACCTGACCGATGCCATCACCGATGCCGACCAAACCCTCCGCGGGGAAGTGGTCTTGACCCATATCCCCATCAGTGACGGCTTCGGGAATGCCTCTGTCGGCAATGGCGTGCGTTTTCGCCCTCTCCTAGCGGGAAGCGGACGGCATCGGGTGATTATCGACGATTCTTTCGGCCATCACCGGCTTGTGCCCAATCCCGACGGGACCTTCGCCCATACAACTGAAGGGTTGCAAGTGGCAGGCACGGTCATTGGCGCGCGGGCTATCAGGTTAGAGCCCGACGGCAGCGATAACTATACCCAGACCGACCCTACCCAAGCCACCGTCCTCGATGTCACCCCTCCAACGCCTGCCACCATCGATTTTCAGGTGAGCACCCAGACCACATTCCTATCCGGGACCGCCCCAGCAGATGCAAAAGGCGCAATTTTAGAACTTACCCGTGGGGAAACGGTGCTGACTTTTTATCCGGTGATTGAAAATGGCACTTGGCGGGTGGACTTTGATCCGGGGACTTTGCAGGAAGGGGACAGCCTTCAGGTGCTCTTATACGATGAAGCCACTGCATTGACAGCGTCGGACTTTGCGTTTGAGCGGGTCGTGCAAAATCCAGCATTAGGGATACCCGCCACCCACATAGGAAGCCCTCGGGGAAATCTCAACCCAAGGAACGCAGCACTCAGTTACCGGGACGCAACAGGGGAATTGGCGTTCTTGCCAGGGCCTATCACCATCGTCCAGGCAGCCATTTTCCCAAGGGACCCGGAAGCGCCAGGGGAAGATGTCGTCCCAGTGATGCCAAATCCAGAATACCCAGGGGAACTCATGCCCGTTCCAGCTTTGCCACCGGGTGCCCTGCGGATTGACTTCGCTTCCGCATTCAGGTTCGAGAATGTCGCCATTGGAAGCGTCAAAATCAGCCAACCGGCACTGCCGCAACCCATCCTTCGGGGAGGTGAGCTTGCGGAAACCGATTTATGGGTGCAGGTGACCGACCAGCGGATTTCAGGCACGCCTTGGAACCTGCAAGTGGAAATGGAAACCCCGTTTGCCAATGGGGAGCACGTCCTGACCGCCGCCGAGGTCCTAATCAGGGAAGGCCGCCATCATCGGGCCAATCCGGAATTTATTCGGGACATCCCTAACCTTATTAGGCTCGGCCAGGGGGAAGGATGGCAACAAGTGATGTCAGCAAGCGGGGAGGATAGGGCAGGCACGCACCTAGCCATCTTCGACCCAAAAGAAGTCACCTTCAACTTGCCGAACAACACCGTCGTCCGGCAAGGGGATTACGTGGCAACCTTCAGATGGCTGCTGGCAGACACCGTCCCTAATGTAAATTAAAAAGCAGCCAATCCCGAAAAACCATTGGGATTGGCTGCTTTCCATTCTCCCAGTTCATCAATCCCCAAAAAGTTGCATAGACTAAAAACGGTAGCCAACGGAGTAGCCCTTATGGTAAAATAAAGTTAAGAATGGGCAACAAGAAATCGGGCTATGAATTTGGCAATCAGGGACACAGCATTTACTTACATGATGACAAGGGACAAAAGATACACGGCGCAGGCATACAAGGCACTGACGGGTAATGAAGTCGATGCCGACAAGATTGAATACTACTCCCTAAAGGACAGGTTTGAAGGCGCGCCAAGGTATAACGACTTGGCGTTCGTGGTCGACGGCTGGCATATGATGATTCTCATCGAACACCAATCAACCATCAACCCCAACATGTGCTTTCGCATGTTGGAATATTTTGTCTACTTACTCGACCAGTACATTAGGAAAAACAAACTGAATAAATTCGGGGTCAAGGAAATGAGGTTGCCCAAAGCGGAGTTTTACATCGTCTATAACGGCGACGAACCTCTTAAGGAAACTTCCTGAAACTGAATCTCGGTTCAATCACCGCATCAGCAGAAGTCCTTGACATCCATTTTGAAAACTTAAAGGACAAAAGCAAGGACAACGCATTGGCAGGCTACGCAAGGTTCATTGACTTTTCAAAAAGCATGGGCGTAATAGATGCCATCAAGGCAACAAGGGAAGAGGGATACCTTCCCCAATTTTTCCAAGAAGAACAGTTCAAAATAGTTTCGGGGATGCTTCAAGACGATATGGATGAATCCCTAATCAAAAAGTATGCAAAAATCACCGACTAACGCTTGGCGGAAATTAAAGCCCAACTTAAAAATTAACCTACAATTTCGATACCCGAAACCCCGCAAGCGATTTTCCTTGCGGGGTTTCACTATGAAAAAAGGGACTATCCCAGATGGATAATCCCTAATTCAGTTCGGGTTATTTTCGCTTGCGTTTCATGATTAGGATGACAACGATATTGGAAATAACGAGGACGGCGACCCCTGCGGCGATGTAGGCCCAGGTCCAGTCAGTGACGTGGACGATTTCCACATCGAGGGCGTTCAGTTCCTCGGCGACCTCTGCGTCGATAGTGAAGGGTTCTGAAAATTCCCAATATTGATCACCTGATTCCAAGCGTAGGTTCAGTATGTAATCACCTGCTTGAAGTGGCTGCCCCGCAAGGCGCAAGGGGAAGTCCATGTTGGAATGGGGTGCCATCTGCATCATGTTTTGGTACACTTCAAGGACGGGTTCGTCTTGTCCCACCCGGTACAATACCGCTTCGATTGCCAGTTCATTGACGAAGCGGGGCGTGATGTTTTGGATGTTGGCCTGGATGACGTTTCTGCGGTTGATCTGGCTTGGGAACACGTCGTTGACTGTTAAATCCGGGACAATCGGGTCTTGGTTGTTGCGAAGCAGGATGGCAACCACGAACGCAAAACGGTTGCGGATGGAAACCCCGGCATCACCAGATTCCTGCCCCTCGTCCTCTTCCTCCAGCTCCTGAAGGGTCAACCCCCCGGCTAAGATGCCATCAAATTCCTCGTCGGGCATGTTCACCTCTAATTCTAAAATCACGCTGGACTGGGCTGGGATGGTGATGCTTTCCACAGTGGTCACCACGTCTTCCATGCGAAAACGAAGGTTGGAATCCATCGCAACGTCCCGCGGGCTGTACTCCACGACCCCATTATGGTTGGTAGTAGCGGTGGCAATTTCCGGCACCACGGTCACATCCCGGTCCAAATCGTTCCATAAATTCAGTTGCAGCACTTGCTGCCCGCCTGGTTCCACTAAAACATCAAAGAACGTCACCCCCGGCGTGACCTGGTTGTCCGGGATGATAGCCTCGATGGCAAAGGTGAACTCCGATGCCAGTGCCTTATACATGCCATGTGATGCGAATTGGCTAAATAATGCCAATGCCAATAACGATATAACTGTCTTTTTCAACATATCAATTCCTCCAATTGGTTAGGCACATCCTATGGCCCATTAAAAACAGGGATAGGATTCAGCAGGTTTCCCCACCAAAATTATCGAATTGATTGTACCATAGGAGCTTGGGGTAAGTAAATGGCTATTTCTAAAAGTTTCCAAGCCTAAGTAGCAATTTTCGGGAATGTGCTAAAAACAAGCTGCATTTTGTCGAAAGGCATCATAAAACCCACACGAAGCGGGAAAGGTGTCCTTAAATGTCAGCTATGAGAAACGCACCGTATCGTGCTTTTTTAGGATTCGACAAAAACTTGCTTCGTTTTACAAATTCACACATAAAGTTAAAATTTCGCATAAAAATCTACATATAGTCCTTTTTTTCGGGATAAATGGAGAAAACTTAGTTAAAATTGGTATAAACTGGGGGGGGGGGATATACATCGCTTGATTCGTT
>WRGF01000039.1 GCA_009787345.1 Turicibacter sp. | reverse complement strand
TGTCTTTGATCATAAAAATCAGCCTCCTGTCTTGGTACCCTAATTATACCGTGACTGAAAGCTGGATTCTATTCGTGTTGTTATTTGACGCTTGCGAAAAGCCTTCAGGAAACTGAAGGTTTTTCAGCGGTCTCTCTTCGCTTTGCGTCTTTGTTCTCGAGTTGCCATATTATACGCACTCCTATCCTATAAAAGTTCACGTATAATTTTGCCAAATCGAAAGCGCTTAATGGAAGTGGATATTTTAGGTAATTAACTCAAAGGAATTTTACTCCTCAGGACTGGCGTGAACACTCGCCTATTGATTAGTTGGAGATTGCAGACAGTCCGTTAACCCGAATGTTAGAAATATTTGGATTTCCAGCAACAGTTCTAACAGGTATAACTAGCGTACCAAAAGCCGGAAGCGGTGCATTGACAGTCGTCGTTAGTTGTTGGCCATGTGAAGCTGTTACTGTCACGGCAGGTGCGTGTGTCGTCACGGCAAGACCCGTTACGTTAAATTGTAATGACCAGCCTTTTGGTACAGTAGCACTACCATGATTGGTGATGCTTAGCATTCGGCTAGTTCCGCTTCCTAAAAACCTAAAGGTGTAATGATTAGGAATAGTAGCGGAAGGCGGTGTTGTTACGGTTTCTTGGTTTGAAAAAGCCGAGTTAGCATTTACGGTCACGTAATAATGATGTTCAGTACCAGGTGCTAACCCCGAATCTGTATACGCTAAGGTATTCCCTGATACATTAGCAATCCCTTGATGATTCCGGAAAATGTCATAGGATTTGATTGTAACAGGTGCTATTGGAGGATTCCACCCTAACGTAACACTGTCAGTTGTCGTTTCAATAATTGAAATATTTGTGGGCGCTAAAGAAGAATTTGGTGGGGGGGGAGTAGGTGATGGAGATGGTAGAGGGGGCCCTTGGGATATTACGTGGAAACTCCAACGCTGTGCATTAGTGGAATTTCCAGGGTGAGTCTGGATTAAGGTGCCATTTGTTGTGGAGGCATTGGTGACATCCAGACGGTTTCCAGTTGCAACATTTACAATCTGGTAGCTGTTTCCATCGGCTGGAGTGACGACCCATCGTGCCAAATTATTCAGAATATTAGTCATTCCTATTTGATTGAACCCGCCAGAAGTATTGATTTTTTCTGCTAAATAGGGATTTCCCGAAAAATTTTCATGCAAGGTTTGCAGCGTATAACTGTTCGCACTCGGGTCTAATGTAAAACGCCATCGCTGATTAAGTTGGCTGCCTGGAGTCCATAGGATTACGTTCCCATTGCTTGGTGCAACGTCAAGTTGGGATGAATTATTGAGTCGTGAAATAATGTTCATGATATATCCATCAAAACCAACCGTATTGCTTGGAAGATTAGGAAAAATTGGTGGATCAACAACAGGTGGCTGCACAGGTACAGTTACAAGAGCGGCATCTACTACCCGCTTAGCATCCAGCATGCCTCCTGTTGAAACTCGGCCTATTAAGCCTGTAAGCGGCCGTGTATTATCTACAATGAGCTTGCGAAGTTGAACTGCGCTTAAACCGGGATTCACGCTCAGGGCTAATGCCGCTACCCCAGCAACGAAGGGAGCTGCAAATGAAGTTCCAGTTGAAAAACCATACCCGTTAGGCGTGGTACTAAAGATACGGGTACCAGGGGCAGCTAAAGCTACCGTCTGAGGCCCGAAATTCGAACCCAATCCAAAGTGCCCTGTTGGATTTCTATACTCCAAAACACCTGCTGCAGTTAAGTTGGCAACAGTAATTTGATTTTCAAGATTGAAACTTGGGGGAGACATTAAAGTCGTATCCATGTTTTGAGCCATGTTTCCAGCAGCGCAACAAAAAAGGATAGGTAAATTTTCCATAGTTTCACGAAGGCTCATAAAATATCCAGTAAACGTCCAAGAAATGTTGCAAATTTTTATTCCCTGTTCAGCTGCTAGTACCATGGATTGAATAGCAGCAGCAAGCGAACTGGCTAAATTACCGTGATGGCCTATGATGGCAAGGGAGAGGAGCTTAACCCTAGGAGCAACCCCGACGATACCGACTCCATTTTCTGCAGCGCCAATGATGCCAGCGACATGTGTACCATGACTGGTATTTAACTCACCAGGAGTCAAATTGATTTCATCAATTCTCCCATGGAATTCCGTATGTCCGATAGAAACCCCACTGTCAATGATCCCGACAGTTACATCTGGGGAGCCTTTTGTTACGTCCCATGCACCGAGCACACCTATGTCGATTCCAGGTTGTACAGGTATATTCGGCATTCCAGGAATCTCACTTTCTTGCCCCGTGTTGTACAAACCCCATTGATTAGCAAAAAGCGGGTCGGCAGGTATTTCTGCTAAGCTCAACGTGCTGTTTGTTTCCGCATATAGGACTAAGGGGTGCTCGTTTATCTCATATAACTCATTCAGTAATGGCTGGTCTCCTGCTAGATAAACTAAGTAAATAGAACCAAATAATTGTTGGGAATCATAAAAACCTTTTTCCTGGAAAAAGAATTCTTTTTCGGCCTCAGTGATCCCATCTTTAAAACGAATAATGAGCTGTCCCTGGATTTGTTGATTTGTATTTTGCTCTGCTTGAAAGAATATTTGTTGTTTTACTCCCTGTAAATCAGATGGAGTAAGTGTCTTAATGAATGGCTTCATTGTAATCGCCCTACCTTTCGTCAATCTATTTTAACTTATGAATTTCATCACAGAAGTATGACAGATGTCTAAAATAGGAACGCCTAGCATTTTCTTTACGTCTCTCCAACTGCCAAGGTGATAAATTTTAACGGGCTCGGCTCGACTTTTTTGAAAAACGGTTCAGCCTGGGCATAGAAGCGCTCGAAAAAGGGGAGGCAAATGTCCCGAGGGAATACTTCATTGTCCAGAAGGCACATTCCATCTTGATGTGGCAGCCATATTCTTCGATGATTTCCGCAGTGGTAAGCATTAAATCGGTACTGACTAGCATTCTGCAAATGCAAATAATTGTGTAAAATACGTATAATTCGTGGTATAATGGATTCACTTCATTTAAGGGAGGTTTTCATTATGCCAAAGACAAAATCCGTTGTCCAGCTGTCAAAATAAGAAATTGCCACCTTAAAGCAAATCGTTAATACAGGAAACCATGCAGCTAGAACTATTTTGCACGCCCATGTTTTATTGGCTTCCAACTTAAGTGAAAATGGGAGGATGAAATCCCACAAATCGGTGGCTGAGCACATTGGGACATCCTCATGGAAGTTGGCCGAACATTGCCGAAATTGAACTTTCATCACTTGGACGCCAATGCCTTTCAGGCTGGAGGGTTTTTGACTTAGAATTTTTGAAAACAGAATTTTCTGCTTGGTCATCAGCCAGAAACCGCAAGCAATGTGGCGTAGACTGGCGTTTTACAACGAATCAAATTGAAGTGGCTGTCGGTACTAAGGCTCACTCTAAACAGCTTTCTCTTCTTATATAGGAAAATTGATTTACAGAGTGCTAGAATGGTATTGATAAGTGACAGCATAAAAAAAAATGAAAAAAGGTTGACTGAGGGGGAGGAGTGTGTTATGATAATAAAGTCCTCAAAGAGGGTCGAAATGGAGCAGTACTCAAGTGGCTGAAGAGGTGCCCCTGCTAAGGGTATAGGTCGGGAAACTGGCGCGAGGGTTCAAATCCCTCTTGCTCCGCCATAATAGGTCCAGTGGTGTAGTGGTTAACATGCCTGCCTGTCACGCAGGAGATCGCGGGTTCGATCCCCGTCTGGACCGCCATTTTTTAGATGTATAATTTCTCATGTGGTTTCACATAATGAAAGTAGTGTTGTCGGGACGTGGCTCAGCTTGGTAGAGCACCTGGTTTGGGACCAGGGGGTCGCAGGTTCGAATCCTGTCGTCCCGACCATTTTTTAAGCGTGTGTAGTTTGATGGTAGAACTTCAGCCTTCCAAGCTGATAGTGAGAGTTCGATTCTCTTTACCCGCTCCATTAATTTAATAGCGATCGTGGCGGAATGGTAGACGCGCCAGCTTGAGGGGCTGGTGGGAGCAGTCCCGTGGAAGTTCGAGTCTTCTCGGTCGCACCATATTATTAAAACCACATTGGGTGGATAATTTTTTTTGCCAAATATTAACATTTATTTGGTGCTTTTTTCTTGTTTACTGTGACATCCCCCTTTGGTAAAATGAATTCATATACACAACTTACATATGTAATTGTCTATATGCCCTAAATCCTTTTCTGTCAATTGGTGGCCTGTCAAGCATTCCAATAACAGCGAGGATT
>WRGF01000038.1 GCA_009787345.1 Turicibacter sp. | reverse complement strand
AATCTGAAGATAACATATCATGAAAAAAGAAAAATCAGCCTCTTATGGCTGAAATCCTCAAATTTAAGTTGTCTGAAATATTGACATAGTACCACCCCCTTGCTTGAGCAATATAGGAAGATGACAAGCATGGACATTCTTCTCAACTACTTTGACGGCAAGCTCCAGTGGGCGCAATTGACAGGTGAAGGGCAAGGATTCACCGAGTACATTTACCGACATTATTTAATCGCTTTGGAAGTTTTGCTCAGAAATCCCCCTTAGTCGGAAGGGTACAACGAAGAAGACTGCAAAAGCGTCTTCGATTATTTGGAAAATGCTTATGTGATGGAATGTGAGGAGGAACCGATCGCTGAAAAATCCAGTAAAACTCACCTCTCTTTGAAGTGGACATCTATTTTCTGGGAATGGCTCAAAAATAGCAACAAAACCTCCTTGACGGTGGCACTCATCTTCGGATTGACTACCTTGTCAGTTGCACTTGACGATATAGAGCGGGGAATTTTATGGACAGGTTTGGGTGTGTCAAACCTTCTAATCGGCGCATTGTCATGGCTAAAATTTGGGATTGGAATTGTTATTAAGTTAAAACAATGGCGGCATCATCGCCATCGAAAGAAAGGGTCGTGAAGCCTATTAGTGCCATCTCATGCCCGCCTTAGGATACCAGGTCCAAGTGCATGACCGGTTTGTCGAAAAAATAGTTACCGGTATTCTTTTTGCAGAGGTGACCTTTGTGGCGAAAAATGGTATAATTAGGCAGTGGTTTTTTAGGCGAAGGATGGTGGGCATGAAAATTTTAGTGACGGAACGGTTTTTGGATCATATACCCGGTGGCCAGATGGAAGCTGTCTTAGGGAAGATGACCCGGTTTGTCCAGGATTACCGTGATTTTGGGTTTAATATGGCTGGGATGCGCCATGGGGTCAGCGTCAGGGAAATCGGGAACAACCGGCACGGCCTGCGGATTTTCAAGTTCCGTGTTACCAAGTCGGACAGGGTGCTTTTTACCTTTGACGTCAGCCGCCTGCGCCCGGAATACCGCCAGTCGATTTTGTTTTTGGATTATGTGCTTCATGACGAGCAGGGGCAGGTTGGACGGGTAATTGGGCTTCGCAACCAAAAAATCCAAGCTTATAACCATGTGGATGAGGAAGCGTTTGACGCATGGGTTGACGAGGCGAGCCAACATTACGATTATGACCCCAACCACGCCATCACCCGTGTCATCGACGTGAAAACCATGGGCCGCCTGTTGGATACCCGCGATGAAAAGGTGCTTTATTACCTCAATGATGAGCAGTATGCCTGTTTGCAAAAAAAGGATGCCCCTGCGTTTTTATTTGGGAGCGCGGGCAGCGGCAAGACGACCATCAACATATATAAGCTTTACCTGTTGGCCCTTGCGCCGGTGAAGGTGGCTTATTTCACTTATTCTTCTTTTTTGGTGGAGGATGCTAAAAAGCTTTTCCTTAAGGTTTCTGAGGAAGGGGGCGGCAACCTAAACGGTGCCGTTGAATTCATCCACCTTCAGGAGCACCTATCCCATCATACGGGCAGGCACCAGTTGGTGAATTACCCACAGTTTCAGCACTGGGTTGCCAGCCATCACCCGGTCCTGCTCCAAAAGGCGGGGATAGGCCCCCTTGGGGTTTATAAAGAAATCAGGGGGCTCATCAAGGGCATGGTCCCGAAAGAATGGATCGGTTATGAAATTGACCTTGAAGCCAAAAAGGTGGCCCCGCCCGTTATCGAGGCCTTAGAGCGGCAGGGGCTTGCTAAGTTGCGGGGGAATGTATTGGAACTCTTCCCAGAAAAACTATACGCCGCCAAAAAAGAATTTTTAGACCCCTTTACCCTTGGGGGGGTGCTTTTGCTTCATCAGCACCTGGATGAATGGCTAGTGGCTCATAAGATGATGGGCCGTGAAACCTACCTGGGGCTTGACGAAGGGTATTCCCCGTATACAGCTGCCCAGCGTGAGGCCATCTACGAAATGGCCATGTCCTATCAAGAGTGGCTGGAAGCATCAGGCCGGGTGGATGAAAACGACATCTCCCGCCTGTACCTTAAAAAAATCATGGACGGCAAGGTGCCTGGTTATGATTATGTGGTCGCAGATGAAATCCAGGACCTGACGGAGCTGCAAACGTATATTTTGATCAAGCTTGCGAACAACCGTAACCACCTCCTGTTCAGCGGCGATATCAACCAAACCATCCGCCCTACGTATTTTCATATGGGGCGTGTGGAATCCATGATGAAGGTTTCCAATACCCATTTAGGGTTTGACAAGCATCTGCTAGTAAAAAATTACCGGAGTGCCCTGGAAGTGGTGGAACTTGCCAACCGGCTCATTGATTTAAGGTGCAGGGCGCTTGGCAACCATAAGAAAAACGATTACAAAGAGCAGGCTATCAGGGATAGGGCTTCAAGTGTTTTTTACTGTGATTTCAAGTCCCCGGCGGATGTCATCCGGCTGATTGAAACGGGTCTTAACCGCCATTATGTGGCAGTCGTCGTGCCTGATGAGGGTGAAAAAGTGCAGCTTCAGCAGATGACCCCTATTAAGGGGGCTATATTTACCGTCGAAGAAATCAAGGGGATCGAGCGGGATTACGTCATCTGTTATAATGTCGCTTCCCGCTATAAAAAACAATGGGAAACTGCTTTGAGTGGGGATGAGGCGCCAAATAGCACCTACCGTTTCTATTTCAACTTGCTTTATGTTGCCTTAACCCGTGCACGCAACCAGCTCGTCTTTGTGGAAACGGATATGCCAAAACCCCTCATGGAGGCGTTGAGGGATTTGCTTCTCATTAAACACGAATTTGAGGAAGGCAACTTTTTGTTGGCTGAGGTGTCGTCTGAAAACCAGTTTTACCAAGAAGCTGCCCTTTACGAACGCCGGGAACTTTATGAACAGGCCATCAACGCCTATAAATTATCGGGGCTTGATGTGGAAAAAGAGGTCCGGCGATGCAAGGCTTTGGTCAAGAATCAGCAAGGTTATCATCTTGAAGCCGGCCATGAACTTGGGAAACTCGGGTTTCACTCTTTGGCTGCGAAATGCTATCTTCAAGCGGGTGACGAACTGAATTATTTGAAAGCGCTGGTTAATCAGGGACTCCCCTTTGAAAAGCTGCAAGAACGTTTTGGCCAGGATGTTTTAATGTTTATCTATAGCCAAAAAGAAAACCCCGCCTTTTTGCACCGCTTCAACCAAATTTACAAGCTTGAGATAGCCAGGCGCCTAGGTGCCCTGGACCGGATGCAGGAAAGCCTGCAAAACTTAAACAGGAGGTGGCAAGGTGGAAAAGGAAATGCTTGACCTCATCCGTTCATTTGAACAGGCTTCCAAAAAAATGGAGTCCCTTGATGGGATAATTGGCGGATTTGGGCAAGTGGTGCAAAGCCTGCAATCCCACTTGGACGAGCTTATTGAAATGGTCCATTTGGAAGGCATCGTTGCCCTATCAAAAACTACCGCTGAAAAATTGTCCGCTGTGTCGGCGGGGATGGAGGAAGCCATCAAGGCCCAGCAAAAAACCATCCAGCTGGCGGGGCTCCTTAGCGCCCCGGGCATGTCCCAAAGCCCCATAGCCTTTGGGACGACCGTTTACAGCCTTGCTGGCGACAAAATAACCGCCCAGGACCACTTGGCACAAAAAACCTGGGAAATCCCTTTGACGGGAGCTAAGAAGCTGGCCGTGGCCCCCATCGGGGCATTTGCCCTGGCTGACGGGGGGATTTTCTTGCTGGAAGATGAAAAAGCACATCCTATACTTGAAAGCCGCGCCAGTGATTTTTATGTCCATGGCAACAGGCTAGCTTATTTGGAAGGGGGCAGCCTTAACCGGTTCCATTTGATTACAGGCAAAACCCAGCTTATGGCAACAGGGGTTTTGTCCGTTTCCCCCCTGCCTATGGGGCATGCCCTGCTGGTCGCTTCCCAGGAAGGGGAGCAAGTAGCATTCATCTAAAAAAAGGCATAATCCCGTGTTTTAAAGGGAATAATAAAATGAATTGAGTCGATAAGGAGTGAAATGATGCCAATCCAGAGCCATTCGCAGTACGGTGGTAGGCGGTCCCAATGGGAAATTGCCCGGCAGCGTACCCGTTTCATGATACAAGTAACCATGCTTTGCGCCATCCAGGTGGTGATGATGGTGGTCCCGTTTTTGGGATTCATCCCCCTTGGCCCTATCAACGCCACGACCCTTCACCTGCCGGTCGTTGTGGCGGGGACGGTCCTCGGCGTGAAAGGCGGGGCCATT
>WRGF01000037.1 GCA_009787345.1 Turicibacter sp. | reverse complement strand
GCTTCTTTTCAGAAATACTTGCCGACCTATGCGGTATCAAGAGTCGGCTTTGTTCACAACCAAAATTTTCCGAAATCTAATGTGAAGTTATATAGGAGGGATACGATGGATTTGAAAAGTTTAGTTGAACAGGTGAACGGGCGCCAGAGCGAGTTGTTGGAACTCTTAAAAGCATTGGTCCGCTTTGAAACACCTGCCCCGCCAGCAAGGAATACCGCTGAAGCCCAAGGATATATCGCCCAGTATTTAGCAGGCCTCGGATTTGAAATTGATAAATGGGATGTCTATCCGGGCGACCCCAATGTAGTGGGTACCTTAAAAGGCACCCATAGCCATGCTCATCGAAGCCTAATTATCAATGGGCATGTAGATGTAGCTGAAATTTCTGAGGATGAACCATGGGAAACGTCCCCTTTTGAGCCCATCGTGAAAGAAGGAAACATCATCGGCCGCGGCGTCGCTGATATGAAGGGTGGTTTGGCCGGAGCGTTATTCGCCTTAAAAATCCTTAACGAAGCGGGAATCCAGTTGCCAGGCGATTTGATTTTCCAATCCGTTATTGGCGAGGAAGTCGGTGAAGCTGGTACCCTTCAATGCTGCCAACGGGGCTATACGGCTGATTTCGCTTTGGTAGTCGATACCAGTGATTTGCATATCCAAGGCCAAGGAGGTGTGATTACAGGCTGGATTACCGTTAAAAGCGCACAGACTTTCCACGATGCCATGCGCCGGAGCATGATCCATGCCGGGGGGAAAACCTTCGGGGCAAGCGCCATCGAAAAGATGATGAAAATTATTGAGGGGCTTAACGACCTGGAGCGCCACTGGGCCATTACAAAAAGTTATCCCGGTGTCCTTCCAGGCTCCAATACCATCAACCCTGCCGTTATCGAAGGGGGCCGCCATGCAGCTTTTATTGCCGATGAATGCGGCCTTTGGGTCACGGTGCATTATTACCCTAATGAAACCCATGAATACGTCATCCAAGAAATCGAGGCTCATATCCGTCAAGTAGCCAATGCGGACATCTGGCTTCGCGAGAACCCACCGCAGTTTAAATGGGGCGGTACTTCCATGATTGTGGACCGTGGGGAAATTTTCCCGTCTCTTGAAGTCGATCCAAGCCACTTGGCAATCAAGGCCTTGACCAACAGCCATTCTTCTATCTTAGGGAGCATCCCTCCTATTGATGTATCTCCCACGGTAACTGATGGCGGTTGGTTTTCCCACGCTAAAATACCAGCGGCTATTTATGGTCCCGGAAATCTTCAAAATGCCCATGCCGTTAATGAATCATTATCTATTCAGCAGCTTTTGGATTATACGAAAGTCCTCTTAGCATTCATTTATGATTGGGCCCATCAGCCAAAATAATATAAAAGCCATGAACATTTGGATTCATGGCTTTTTGAGGGAATTTTTCAAACCTGGTTGTCATAAAATGTAAAGATTCGGCGGAAGGGGGAGGTTTATGGAAAAATCATTTATGGAAAATCATCCTGGTTTTATCCATGATTTTATTGAAATTTTATCCCAAAAAGCCGAAGAAATAAAAGACGCCTTTGGTAATTTCGAGGGGATTGATTTAGAAAATTCACACAATTTTTTTGAAAAAGCAATTTTTCCCGATAATGATTTTCGTACGATGCCAATGGGGGGCATGACCCCACCTTTTTTAGGCCCAAGCGGATTTAATTATAGTGATGAAGAGGAATGTGAATTTTTATATGGCTTTACCAATTCTGAATTTATTGCTTTTTTAGGCCAGCTATGCCCAACCGAATTTTTAATTATTGTTTCCCTCATAACTATCCTTATTACCCAAACCCTAAACATGGACGAATTATCTGTCATAGCACTTTTCTTTGAAGGATTAGGTGATCAACTTGAACTTTTGGTAGAATACGATTCTATCCAGGCTGACATCAAAGAAGCAGAGGAGCAAAAAGCTCATAATAAAGCAAACCAACAAGATTTTGAATACATTTTCCAACAATTAGTTATCATGCAAGGGCAAATAAAATCCCTGGAAAACCAGCTGGCTATAGCAAAGGGCTCTGATAAATCTGCTCACACACCCACGCCGTGTTAGTGGTATCTTCTAAATGGTTCGCTGTTTTACCCATCCCATTTAATTCATTGACGATGGATTGGATCAATGGTTGGTGCACATGTTCTGGTTTTGGGACATCGAATTCTTGAACCGTTTCGGATGTTTCAAGAATGATCGGAGAGGTACCAAAACAGGCAAACCGAAGGTTTCCTTTCTCACCGATAATTTCAATTTCATCTTTGCTAACTTTTGTTGTAAAACAAAAGTTCCCCGTGCCTAGGATACCATTTTCAAAAAGGAGTGAAATAGCAATATTATCCTCCGGGGCATAATGTCCTGTTTGGTTTCGCCGAAATGTTTGAACCTCCTTTATATTTCCAAGCAGATGGATGACAATGTCAATCATGTGGACACCTACATCCATGAACAAGCCACCACCGGAAAGCTCAGGGTCGACCCGCCAGCTATTGATTTTTTCATCTTCTTTAACAGGGCGGTACAGGTTCATTTGAACAAAACGGATGTCCCCGATGAGGCCTTCATTTAGTAATTGCTGTACTTTTAGGAAACGTGGTTGCGCACGTCGATAATAGGCAGCAAAAACTAGTGTATCCGATTTTTTAAAGGCATTCAACATTTCCATGTGATCAGTTAGATTCAAGGCAACCGGTTTTTCAATATAACAAGGGATTTTTGCCGCAGCACATTTCAAGGCATATTCTTTATGGGATGCAGGCGGTGTGGCGATATAAATGGCATCGACCTTTCCATCCGCTATCATCTCATCCATATCATTGTAAACATGGCCGACCCCATGTCTTTTGGCCCAAGAAATTGCTTTTTCCTTAGTTCTATTCGTTACGCCATTAAGTGCCGAATTCTCAGATTTATAAAAACCTGGTCCACTTTTAACTTCGGTAACATTGCCGGTTCCAACCATGCCCCATTGTATTGTTTTCATAACATGTCTCCTTTCATAATTAAAAAACCTCGTTGGTTGCCAACGGGGTTTTAATTTTCTAAATCCTCAGTTAAATCCTTCGCCAATTCCGCCTGGAAAGCTGAACCGATATTAGATTTATTCATGTGTGAATCCAAGCAGGCGTGAAGCCTTTGCTGAGATAGTTGTGAATGATGGCGTATATGTCCGCTGCTTAGTTTATTCATAACAGCCCTCCTCAGGTAAATTCACCTTTATTTTGGTCGAAATATGGAAAATTATACACTACGAAGACTGAATTTATGCTCTTAAACGGTTATTTGAATGATAATGCCGGTGTAACACTTTGATGGTTAAGCAAAAAATAAACAAAATTCCGATGATGAGAAATCCTTTAATTAAAAAAAGTTCCTCAGGCAAAGCCAGGATGACTGGATCAAATAAGGGATGGAACAACCAATAGTCATTATTAAAGAAAAGATGGTGGAACCAAACAAATGCGGTACTAAAATCGAAGAGGATAAAGCATGTTAACAAAAAGAAAATAATCATGGTCAGATTGGCGCCACGATTTAGAACTGGAAGGACGCTCCGTTTTTTTATTAAACTAGCAACCCAAAAGATAATCCCGACAATCAAAAAGACATATAGGACTAGGAAAATAACTTTGACTTCTTCGAAATGGATGCGTCCCGTTTCACTCATGATGAAATCAGGCATATGAAGTTCAGGTATCCAGGGCAGCTGGACGTATTTGATGATAACCCAATAATTCTCTAAAAGCGATGCACGGCTGACACCAGTTACTTCTACAAGGTGATACCTACCGATTACCCAATCATAAACAAATACCATGTTTATTACCATTAATGAGCTCAATGCAACCATGCAAATCATCACGAAGATGCCAGAAACCCAATTTTTAAAATATTTCATAAAAGACACCTCAGTTTCTCTTTAATTGGATTATCGACTAAAATTTCCCATTTTAATCAAGATAAAAAAAACACTCAACTGAGTGTAATATTTATCTTGATTAAAATGGGGCGACTGATGGGAATCGAACCCACGAATGCCAGAGCCACAATCTGGTGTGTTAACCACTTCACCACAATCGCCATTTTATTTAGTTGGAGCGGGTGAAGAGAATCGAACTCTCACAGTCAGCTTGGAAGGCTGAAGTTCTACCATTAAACTACACCCGCAAATCAAACAAGCCCGGC
>WRGF01000036.1 GCA_009787345.1 Turicibacter sp. | reverse complement strand
CCGCCCTTCCGTAGGAAGGTATCCTCCTTTGGTGGGCTATTAGGATGGGCGAAAAAAGACCGCAAATACGGGTGAATTGGAGTTATTAGATGTGCCCGACCATTGAAAGGGGAGAAATTTATGATTCGACGCTTTGCCAGTTACTACAAGCCCCATAAAAAGCTGTTTGTTTTTGATATGCTGTGTGCCGCGATGCTGGCCGCCATCGACTTGGTGTTCCCATATGCCACCCGGGTTTTCATGAACGACTTTATCCCCAACGACAACCGCCACGGCATGGTGGTTTTTGGAATTGTGCTCTTTGGTTTGATTATTGTAAGATTGGCTTGCAATTACTTCGTGCTGTTCTGGGGGCACATCATGGGAGCGCGGATTGAAAAAGACATCCGCCGCGACCTGTTCAAGAAGTTCCAGACGCTGAACTTCAGCTACTTTGACGAAAATCAAACCGGAAAAATCATGAGCCGACTGGTTGGCGACTTGCGGGAACTTTCAGAACTTGCCCATCACGGACCCGAAGACATTTTCATTTCAACCATCATGTTTTTTGGTACTTTTGCTATTTTATCCACCATCAATTTGAACCTTACCTTAGTGATGATCCCCATTGTATTGATGATTGTGGTGTTCACCTACTTCCTGAGGAACTGGATGAAGCGGTCGACCCGTAAAATCAAGGAAACCCAGGCAGACATCAATGCCCAGATCGAAAATAGCATCGGCGGGATAAGGTTGATGAAATCCTTCAACAACGAGGAAAAAGAACTTGAAAAGTTCGATGCCAACAACGAGCGCTACTACCGTTCCTGGTTTGATTTTTATAATTGCATCGGCTGGTTCCAAAGCGGGAACAACTTCCTTTTAGACTTCGCCAATGTCGCCTTGCTGGTAGTGGGCGGGTTCTTGGTGTTGAATGCTGAAATGAGTGCCGGGGATATGACTGCGTTTTTCCTATATTTAGGGTTCTTGACCCAGCCCATCCGCCGGTTGATCCAATTTGCGGAACAATTCCAGGCAGGAGGGGCAGGTTTCAAACGCTTTTGCGAGGTTATGGATATTGTCCCCGAAATCCAGTCCCCTCAAGCGAGTACAGAACTGGAAAACCCAAAAGGAAACATCGACTTCAAGAATGTCCACTTTGCATATGAAGAAGATAAGCACGTTCTAAACAACTTCACCCTTAGCATTAAAGCCGGGGAAAAAGTCGCCTTTGTCGGTGAATCCGGGGTGGGAAAATCCACCTTGTCACAGCTCATCCCAAGGTTTTACGACGTAAGTGAGGGAGCCATCAAAATTGACGGGACCGACGTGCGGGATTATGATATTTCCTCCTTGCGGCAAGCCATCGGCCACGTCCAGCAGGATGTGTACATTTTTTACGATAACATTATGGAAAACATCCGTTACGGAAATCCCGAAGCAACCGACCAAGAAGTTTATGCGGCCGCTAAGAAAGCGAATATCCACGATTTTATCATGACCCTTGACGAAGGGTACCAAACCCATGTCGGCGAGCGCGGTGTCAAGCTTTCAGGCGGTCAAAAGCAACGGATTGCCATCGCCCGCGTCTTCCTGAAAAACCCGAAAATCCTCATTTTGGACGAAGCCACTTCCGCATTGGACAACATTACGGAAAAAGCCATCCAAGAAGCATTGGACGAACTAGCAAAAGGAAGGACCACCATCACCATCGCCCACCGCCTGTCCACCATTAAAAATGCCGACAAAATCGTCGTTTTGGGAAAACAAGGCATTGCTGAGTTGGGAACCCACGAGGAACTGCTGGAAACCGGCGGTTATTATGCAACTTTGCATGGTTGAAGCAATAAAACAGACCTATCCCAAAAACCACTGGGATGGGTCTGTTTCATATTTTTGAAAGTTGGAATCAGTGATAAGTTGAGAGCTAAGCAGGCTAATCCCCAGTCAACTACCACAATTTCGAAGAAATAAATGTCTTTTATAGCCGTATTCACTCCTCATGCTTACAAAAAGGTACAGCAAGTGGCGCGTTTTATGCCACTTGCTGTACCTTTTTTACCGTTAGAGGCAAATCGCCCCGTCCCACATGCTCATGCCGCCGCTGACGTTGATGACTTTTTCGTAGCCCATGTCCTTTAGGAAGTAGGCGACGTTGTGGCTTCTTACCCCGTGCTCGCAAATGATGAACACGTTTTTGTCTTTGGGGATTTGGCGGAATTCTTCCACGATGACCGAGGTGGGGATGTTGATGGAATCCTCGATATGCCCGTCCATGTATTCGTATTCCTCACGGACGTCTACGACCAGCCCCTCGTCCCGCTTAATCAGGACTTTCAGTTCCTCTGGCGTGATGGATGGTACTTCTATGTAATTGCTCATGCTAGTTTTCTCCTTTATAATCATTTCCGTCTAAAAAGCGGAGTAGATTTACCAGGATTTTGAGTTACAGCGCTTGATGCCTGTAGCCAAGCGATGTGGAGCATCGTGGGCGGAAGGCTGACAACGGCTGGGGCTCAAAAGACGGTAAAGATGCCCGCTTTTGGACGGAAATGAGTATTACGTTCCACAATAAGTTTTGTAGCAGACACCCGGTTCTGCCGGTTCCATAAATTCTTTTGCCCCGCTTTCATACGGGTTTTGGACGGCTTCCAATAATTTATCGAAGGCCCCCATGTCCCCATGCTCAGCTAACATCAAGGCTTCTTCAACCTTGTGGTTGCGGGGGATGACTTGGGGGTTATTTTTTTTCATAAGGGCTTGGGATTCTTCCCATGACTGGGGTTGTCCCTCTAACCTATTTTGCCAACGCTTTCTCCAATTCTTTAATCCTACTATTTCTTCTTCGAATGTAAAGGCTACGAAAGTATTGGTGTAATCCGCTGAAAGCTCCTTCATTAACGCAAGCAAATCATCAAATAGGCTTTCATCTTCTGGAATCAACTTGAAGATTCCCAACTTTCGCCCCATCCCTTCCAGCCACTCAGCGTTCAACGCACGCCAATAATGCCTGATGACCTCGTTCGCCGCTTCCAAGGATATGAAAGGCAGCATCGTTTCCGTAAGCCGTGCCAGGTTCCAAGCCCCAATCACCGGCTGATTCTTGTAAGCGTAACGCCCCTCGCGGTCGATGGAACTGTAAACGCTATCAGGGTCGTAGGAATCCATAAACGCACACGGCCCATAGTCGATGGTTTCGCCTGCAATCGCCATATTATCCGTGTTCATCACCCCATGGACGAACCCCACCAACTGCCACTGCGCAATGAGTTTCCCCTGCCTTTCAGCGATTTTGTGGAGAAATGCTAAATAATCCCCCTTATTTGGAATGTCCCCGAAATGGCGCTCCATCGTGTAATCGGCAAGGGCTTTCAATTCCTTTTCGGTCGCCCATTCAGAAGCATAAGCAAAAGTCCCCACCCGTATGTGGCTGTCGGCAACCCGTGTCAGGATGGCACCAGGCAAGGGACGCTCCCGCAAGGTGATTTCCCCAGTTGCCGCCACCGCAAGGGAACGGGTCGTCGGGATTCCCAGACCATGCATGGCCTCGCTAATGAGGTATTCCCGAAGCATAGGGCCCAGTGCGGCACGCCCATCCCCACTTCGGGAATAAGGGGTCCGTCCCGAACCTTTCAACTGGATGTCCACCCGTTTCCCGTCAGGGGTCAGCTGTTCCCCCAAAAGCAAAGCCCGGCCGTCCCCAAGCATGTTAAAATAACCAAATTGGTGTCCAGCATAAGCCTGAGCCAAAGGTTGCGAGCCTTTCGGGGATACATTTCCGGTGAACCAGCCCGCATCTATTCCATCCGTCGGCAATCCCAGTTCCTCGGCCAACTTCTCGTTGAACTTCACCAATTTGGGTTCCGCCACTGGCGACAAATCCATTTCCTTATAAAAAGCCCTCGGCAGGCGGGCATAACTATTATCCAAATTCCAACCGCTCATGGTCAACCTCCTTCATATACATCCTTCCGCAAGCAGGTGTGTTCCACCTTATAATTATTGTATCAGAAATTTAGACAAAATAAAAACAGGAAGCACCCTAATTGCTTCCTGTTTTCCCCTGTTTGATGAGGTTGCTTGTTATTTAGGTTGGTTCGCTGCCCAATCCTGTAGGTAGTTGCACGGCTGATTTACGAACGGAAAAAAATGGAAAAAAGAATATTTTTCCTTCACTTCATCACTCTTATTGAATAAATCTTCTATTTTATTGGGGA
>WRGF01000035.1 GCA_009787345.1 Turicibacter sp. | reverse complement strand
TAAATCCAGTTGGGTGACATTGCGAATCGCCCCAGAATAATTCATTAAAAGGTTCGTGATGTTGCTCATATTCAAGTCGGTTAGAATATAACCTTCCGCCGCATCAAAGATTTGCTGGAACCTTGTCATTCCGGAGGAAATCATCCCCCTCGCTAACGTTTCAACAACGGACCGTTGACGAAGCTGACGCCCAAAATCACCACGTGGGTCTTCATAACGCATCCGGACGAATCCCAATGCCTCTTCACCAGTCAGCGTCAGCTCTCCCGCAGGAAAATGCATATTGTGGAAAGTGAAGGCAAAATCATTCTCAACAGTTACCCCGCCGACTGCATCTATCAATGAACCAAAGCCATTCATGTCCAATTCTGCATAAAAATCGATGGGAATATTTAGAAAATTTTCAATCGTTTCAATCGCCATTTGAGGGCCTCCCCAAGCAAATGCATGATTCAGCCTTTCTTGAGTTCCCCTGCCTGCCAACGTTACAAATGTATCACGGGCTAAGGAAAGAATGTACGCAGAATTTTCATTTGGATTGATAGTCACCACCATCATCGTATCCGAGCGGCCTCCCGTTTGAAATTCCTCCCGGTCTATCCCCAATAATAAGATAGAAACAGGATCATCGCCTAAATTAACAGCTTCTCCCCTGACTTCTTGCCGATCGACTGGATTATATACCGCTTCCACTAAATCGGTGGCCGCATTAAACACGACATATGCATAAATCCCTCCGATAAGCGCCACAGCCCCAAATGCAATACCAAAAATCTTCCAAAATTTCTTCATGTCATCCTCCCGAATCTTAAGCAGTCTCTCGCCACTATTTCCTTAATTGTAACATTTTTCGTAGGTAGTGTCCATCAGACTTGAATAATATCAAAAATATCTCTCTATTTTGTCATGGATCTCCAACTACAGCATATTAATTAGTAAGCGTTCCAATAAGGTGGCGATGACATGAAGAAAGATTCAGAGGAAAAATCCAATTGGCTCCCGGACGAACAGCTTGTTTCAGACGGTGTTTCTTTTGCCCGTGGTTGCTTCTTCGGTACTTTAATGGCAATCCCATTCTGGGTTGCAGTATTTACGTTATTCAAGCTTATAATAAAGCACTAAGGCGTGACCGCCTTAGTGCTTTATTATTTTCATTTCAACCCTAAATGGGTCCGCAGGCGGTTGGTAGCTTCTAGCTTTTGCTCCTCTGGTACAACTAAATAGTAGATCCCATCAATCACCGTACCATTTCCTTGTAGGCTATATTCTTCGATACTACCTAGCGCTGTTGTATAATGAGTTGAAATATTCAGTACATCCCCCATGGTTATATTAGTTTTAGTGTGTGTACCCATCGCTTTCAAAATAGCATCATATCGGCTGACTTGAAAAGTAACAGCTTTTTTTACAATCGCATTGATGACTTGCCGTTGACGCATTTGGCGCCCCCAATCCCCTTCTGGATCTTCATAGCGCATGCGGCTATAAGCCAGGGCTTCCTCACCGTTCAATTCCAAAGTCCCTAATGGAAAATAATGATTTAAATATTCAAATGCGAAGCGCTCATTCTCAACGGTTACCCCACCAACAGCATCAATCAATGCTTTCAAGCCATCCATATCCATCTCTACATAATAATCAATGGGCACGTTTAAATATGACTGTACCGTATTGATGGACATTTGGGCACCGCCATAAGCGTAGGCATGGTTGATTTTGTCGTTGATGCCTTTGCCGATGATGGGGACGAGGGTGTCACGGGCAACGCTTTGCAAGATAGTAGACTTGGTTTCGGTGTTGATCGTCGCAATGATGATGGTATCGCTGCGGCCTGTATCCGTTCTGCCCTCGTCCTTATCAATCCCTAGCAAAAGCACGGAAAATGGGTCTGAGCCAATATCGACTTCTCCCTCTCTCCCTGTTTCATGCCCAACATCTGTATACATATCATCCATAGTCCCCTTAACCTTCGAATATGCATAAATCCCCCCCCCGCCAAATATGACAAATAGTACCAATAGTGCAATGCCGATTTTTCTTCTCAAAAGGGCCACCTCCGTTTTTAGTATTCACCTTGGGCGGCTTAGGCATACATAAAAAGCCGGTCGAAAGGACCGGCTTTGGTATTATTTGATTAAGCTACGCTTGAAACAGCGTTTTTCTTAACTGCTTCTTCGTAACGGCGTGCAACTTCTGCCCAGTTAACGACGTTGAAGATTGCGTTAACGTAGTCAGGACGGCGGTTTTGGTAGTTCAAGTAGTAAGCATGCTCCCATACGTCGATTCCGAAGATTGGCGTTTTCCCATCCATTAATGGAGAGTCTTGGTTTAACGTTGCCAATACTTCTAGTTCGTTGTTAGCATTCACTACTAGCCAACCCCATCCAGCGCCGAAACGCCCAACAGTTGTTGTAGATAATAAAGTTTTGAAGTTCTCGAAAGAACCGAATTTTTCGTTGATTTTTGAAGCTAGTTCGCCAGTTGGCTGCCCGCCCATGTTTGCTCCTAATACTGTCCAGAACAAGTCGTGGTTTGCAAGCCCGCCACCGTTGTTGATAACGCCTTGACGGATGTCTTCAGGCACTTCGTTGATGTTTGTCAACACTTCTTCGATGGATTTCCCTTCGAAAAATGCTGGGTGCTTTTCAACTAATCCGTTTAAGTTAGTTGCATATGCTTGATGATGGCGGTCATGGTGGATTTCCATAGTTTTCGCGTCGATATGTGGCTCAAGAGCGTCAAATGCGTAAGGCAAGTCGATGATTTTGTACATGCTAAAATTCCTCCTCGGTTTTTTAAAAATTACTTAGCAGGTATCTCCCTGTTAATATAATCATACCATGGATGCCGTACATCGTCAAAGGTTATGCTCTTTTATGCCAAAAATAGTTACCCAGCAAAGGACTTCTTCCATTTGTTATCCAACCCAAGCTATACCTTCCTTGGTCATTGCCACCTTCGTTCTTGAGATTGGCTAGTTTAGGGGGATGCCGCTGAAAAACCCCTCCTTGAGATCGGAGCTTTTAAAATCAAGCAAAAACATGAAATTATTCTGAAATTTAGGATGATTTTTTTAGGTGATTTTTGTGGCTGACAAGGCCGTCGATTCCCCCATCCCTGTACAAGCCAGCATAGTTGTAAATGGTGGATGGGTTGCGGCCAATGACCTCCATAATATCTGCCATTGGTTTTTCCTGAAGGAGGAGCTGGACAGTCAGGAGCCGCTCATGTATGGAAAGCAGCTTGTCCTTCTTCTTGTTGTAGCGAATAACTTCCTTGACTTGTTCGATGGCTTCTTGCAGTTGCGACCTTTAGATTCCTAAAAGTTTCAGCAGGTTCCTAGCTCCGAGATTTTTTAATAGTTTGCCCATATTCGGCACATGCTACAATCTGGTGAATAACCTTGTTCCTCCTTCTGAAAGCATTCTAAATCAGAATGTCCGTCTATATAGCTCAAGTTGGCGACATGGCATTAACGTGTGAAGGTTTTATCTTTCAGAAAGGATGAATTTAGGCATTTGACTGAGTAATTTTTCCATTCCCTAACTCCAGGCTCTTAATTTCAACTCCCGTAGAGGGGAGCTGAGGAGGGGAAATAGGAGGTTGTGCGATTTCAGGAGGTTCAGGGGAAATAGGAGGTTGTTCGATTTCGGGAGGTTCGGGGGAAATAGGAGGTTGTTCGATTTCAGGAGGTTCGGGGGAAATAGGAGGGGAGGGGAGTTCTGGAGCTGGAATGATTACTGGTAATCCTAAGTCAGCTGCAAGAAAAATTGAAAGTGCCACTAGTGCTGCTTGCATGATTTATCCTACCTTCTCTACGCATTTTTGTAATACCTCCTTATTATGGAATAATGGGCTCTATTTATGTAACTATTTTACAACTCTAATGCGGAAATCTTATGAGTACCTCTAAAAACTGCTTGTCTTTGATTATAAAAATCGACCTCTTGTTATGGTATCCTGATTATACCTTGTTGGGAGGTCGTTTTCTATTCGTGTTGTGTAAGTGGGAAATAAAAGCATGGATATGAAATAGCCTCTGATGTTGGTACAATGAAGGTATCCTAAATCGGAGGTTTTACATGATGAAGACGAAACCAGAAATCATCCCAGTAAGTTTGATCGAACAACGCCCGGC
>WRGF01000034.1 GCA_009787345.1 Turicibacter sp. | reverse complement strand
ACCGATAAATAAAGACAACTTACCCCTCCTCATGCGCCTGTAAGATATATTTTTATCATATCAGGAATCCGCTTACATGTCAAATAAAGTGGTATAATTTTCTAAAACGACATTCAACGACAATAAGCGACTGACTATTTTGGGGGCGAAATCCACGAATGCTTGTAATTTGTGTAAGGGCTTTACAAGTCGATTGGGGACATGCTATTATGTTGTTATTCCGAAAGGGAAATCAAGGCTCATCATAGGGCCGTAGATTTAAAACCCAGTGATGAAACAGGAGAAATAAATATGACGTACTCACAGATTAAAAAAAAGGCTGTAAGAGTTTTAATTACTGTAACCAGTGTCCTAAGTTTGGCTAATCCGCTTACAATACCTGCTCATGCTGCTTCCGCTAGTAACTCTTTGGGGATTAGTTATGAGAGCGGAGCATCATTAAGTGAAATTGACAGGCTGTTAGAAGTACGCCTATCCATTATAACGGATGCTAAAGTGACGGGGGTAAATGTCGATAATGAAGTTAATTCCATTGATTTACAATTGAAACAATTGGGGGCAGAATTTTTGACACTTCAACAAGTTCACCAACAATTTCCAGAGACGAAAGCAAATAGGGAATTATCTCATCATGGACTTACTCAAACTTTCGCTCCCCGAGTAGCAATTCCGACCTCAAGAAATAATACCTGGATTTCGGCTAGGACGACAGTGACAGTTGGAGGAACGAGATATAATGTACAAAGATTAACGGTACAGCCTACAGCGACTGCTTCAAATCTTTCACAATCTGGCTCAAGGACAGTAGCAATGAGCAATAATTGGCGGGCAGGGACAGGAAATATGTTAAATGTTGTAGCGGGAGCAGTAGTAGGGAGTCTTTCAAATGGTCTTGGACTTGTCCTAACCGCAAATGATGCCATTTCGGCTTTTATATCAGGTGTTAATGCTAGTACGGAAATTAGAACCCCTCATATTGTGTATTCCTGGTCTTCGACTACTACCGCAGTTTTTACTTTTGTTCGCCGGGATGACCAGAATGATAATCATCAATGGCTCTCGCAAGTGTCTTCACGGACGCAAACTGTTGTCGGCTTTCAATTTCCTATTTTTAATCGCCGACAATCAGCGAATGGTGCAGTTACCTTAGTCCCGGCAGTTGTTCAAGATAGCAGAACGATTACAAGCACACCCACCGGACATAATAATGTAACAGATGCTGTAAATAACTTTATCCATGGAAGAAGTACCCAGTTGCGACAGGTTTCCAGCAAACGGATAACTGGATTCGAATCTAGGGAGGTTCAAAACATTAGTCTAAATCCACCGACACTGATGGGACATGTCAATTAAAGTATGAAAAATATTAAGATTAGCTTAATTTTTCTAACAGTGAGCATATTTCTGTTCGTCCTGATAGGTAGGAATAAAAATATTATCATTGCACTTCAAGGGTATTCTCCTTATGGAAACATAGTTTATGAAGGCTATGACCAAAATGAAAGAAAATTCATCATTATGCGAACAATAGTCAGAGAAACTGAAATGCCGGTCATTTTACATTTGCAACGTAATGCTTTGAAACATTGGGAGATAGCGGATACAGCGGCAACAGAGCCAATGACGGGAACCTCTCTCATTCACTATGGATGGGGGAAATTCGTTAACCATCAGTTTTTTCAGAATCGTCTGATTACGGTTTGGAAAGGCCAACGGGTTGTTTTTGGAAACAATGCCATAGCCATGATTGAAAATTTGGAGTTGTTCCTTCCTAATGGAATAGCAGTGAATATATTACAAAATGACCATGAATTTTTATTGCATTTAATACATTATGATTTTATTGGTGAATCAGATTCATCTCCCTCACCTCTATTTACGTTGGATATTGAAAAAATCTTATTAGATAATGGATTCATTAATGAAATGCCTATTTTAGAGGAATATCGCACAATAATAATGTCTCCTACGGAGTAGCGCTGCATAGGTAATCACGTACATTAGGTTCTGATTTAGTCTAGCGTCAGTAAGCTGTAGAGAATGTATTTTGACAACCAGCGTTTCCATCCTTTACATTTGCCTCCTCCCGCCGCAAGACATCTTGGTATCCGTGAGCTAGAGGGAACGATGATATGTTGTCAGAGTATCCTATACGGCAACCTTCCAATCAATGGAAGGTGTTTTTAGTAGTTTTTGTAAGGGCTTTATAAGCCAATTGGGGACATGCTATTATGTTGTTATCCCGATAGCGAAATAAATACTTGCCACATGGATAAAACTTTATAGAGCATCACGGGGATTAGTCCAGTGGAAAACAGAAGGGAAGAAAAACCATGAAAAAAGGATTTACAAAGTTATGTGCTGTAACAGGAGCAAGCTTGTTCGGAGTCGGGGCTTTAGGGGGAACCCGTAACGGAATCGAAGCACAGGCGGCAAGCCCAGTGTCTTCGGGAGTTGAAGCAACCGAAGAGTTAAACTTCTCTCCTGAACTTCTGGAAATCTTTGAAGAAGTTGGGATTCAGCCATTTAGCGCACAGGTTAGTGCTTGGAGAGAAATGCCGGCAGGATTAAATGCTTCAAATGGTATATTCCGTGCGGCGGATACATTCTCTTGGGATCGTGAATTTACAGGAAGGGTATGTCTTGTAAATGGGAACACCGAGATAGCTGGATCGCGTGCTCAGGCTAATAATACTACCACTGTCCGAGGAGCTTTTGTTGACACAAGAAGCAGCACTGCACAAGCAAGGGGTTCAATAAGTGCACGATAAAAAGAGTGGGGAATACTATTCCCTCATTTTAATTGAAATGAACTGTAACTACGGAAAGTGGCATTTTTGGAAAAATTTAGCCAGTAAAATTTTTTCATTGTTTTTACTTATTATATTGACCGCATGTTCCAATCAGTTAGTTTCCAACTATGAATTTCCAGAACATGAATTTAACGATATTCACAGAAACATTATTAATGGCCATCGTGGGCTTCATGTCGTCGGTGTCTTTGAATGGCCCCATATAGAACTTCATTTGCAAATGCCAACATTTGGTCCCGAAGAACTAAAAGAAGCAACGGGGCGATTGTTTGAGCAAATCATTGCGGAAGCCATTAATCCTGTTTATGTGGAGTGGTATCCATATCATCCAGTAATTGATACTCGTGGCCCGGTAACTGGTCCAAATCGAAGATACATACTTCATCCAGAATCTACTGACTTAGACCGTATCGACCGTATTCCAGGAATGAATGAGTTGATTGATGTTTACATTTCAGCGGATGATTTGACGGAAAATTGCTTGTGGGATAACTGGGGAATTTTATCGGATGCCTTAGGGAATTTGAACGCAGCCACCCTTGATTGAATGGAAACATATGGGATGAAAAGAGAGGGGACTGCGGCTCCCTTTCCTCGTTCATCATCATAAAAAGGAAGGGGAAGAATGAAATTGAATTTTTTTACAAGGGTTTTTATCAGCATGAAACGAAACATTGGGAAAGTAGGGGTGCTGTTTGTAACTTTTACGATCTTGGGAACCCTGTTGTCGGGGGCGATTTCAGTTCAAAGGTCCATTAGTCAGGCAGAGGATAGGCTATGGCAAGGCATCCCAGCTTTTGTAGCATTGCAAAATCTGGCAGAGGATTTTCGTACTAATGAGTTGCCGGCGCTTGAAATGCTTGAACAAATTGGCAATCTGCTCGAAGTCAGCATGTTTTTTACCTCTGTCCATCAAGGGGTTGTGGGTGAAAACATTGTCCGTTACAGGGAAGATGGGAATTTTGTTTCCCTTTTTGAAAACGATATGTCCATCGAACAGAATGATGTTTTGACTGCTTGGCAAATTCCCAGGGGTGCCAGCATTGCCGAATTTGAGTCTGGGTTGCTGCGACTGGTTGAAGGGGGTTTTTGGGAGGAAAGGGATGGATTGGGGATCGTCATATCCCGTCAGTTGGCAGCTGCCAATAACCTAATTCTTGGTTCTGCATTCCCTATGAGCACCCATTATTTTGAAGCTGCCCCCGACGAAAACCCCTTTAGC
>WRGF01000033.1 GCA_009787345.1 Turicibacter sp. | reverse complement strand
AAAAGCAAAAAACATCCCAAAAAGAATGCGCTTAACCCGTTGGTAATAAGGCATTTCAGGGGTGTTTTTTCACAAAATCAGGTGCAAAACTCGGGATTTTATCCCCTCATACACCGCCACTTGTGATATAATGGTTGTTAAACAAAAAAGAGGGGTGCGTGAAGGTTATGAAATTTTGGGACAGAACGATGTTAAGCATGAGGAGAAAATCAGGGAAAACGCTGACCCTGTTTATTCTCATCTTTATTTTAGGGAATTTGATTTCCGGGGCGATGTCCATCCAGCGAGCGGTCCAAAATACCGAAGAGGCATTAAGGCTGCGGCTTCCCGCGGTAGCAACTATCATGTTTGATTCAAACGCCGTGGCAGCCGCAAGGGAAAATGGGGAAGATTTAGATTGGATTTGGGAGCCTGAGAATAGGTTTTCCATTGACCATATCCGAGAAGTAGGGAGCCTCCCTTATGTCAGGTTTTACAACATGATTCGGATGGGTTGGATGCGAAGCCGGGACTTGGTTTTCGCCCCTCTGTTTAACCGTCCCGAGGAAATAACGGAAGCCATGTGGGACAGGCAGACCAATAGCTTGCGGGCCCGTGGGTTTGAAATGGAATACTTGTGGTTCGAAGGTATCGATAGCCCTCAGTTGGCTTATCTAGAGGAAGGCCTGATTTCCCTCGTTGAAGGACGGCTTTTTACACAAGAGGAACTGGACGAAGCCATGCCGTTGGCAATTATCACCCAAGATTTTGCACACACCAATCAATTAGAATTGGGTTCTCGCTTTACCCTTGAAAATCTCATAGTAGATGACGCGAAGATAAGGGAAGAATTAGGCAACCAATATTGGGGTCCAAGCATTTACAACGATGAATTTATTAAAGCCCGCCTGGCAGTGGAATTTGAAGTGATAGGCATTGTCCGGGTCGAGCAGGAATTCAATTATGCCGAGGCTACCGATATTTTGCACTTAGCCCAAGAAGAACACCACCTCCGGAATTTAATCTACATCCCCATCGAAATTGCCAATGAAGAATTTTTATTTACCATTGAACATCTTGGATTGCCGCCGGAGGAGTTGCTGCCAAACACCCTACTATTTGCTTTGAATGACTCGCGGGACTTGGGTGCATTTATGGAAGCGGGGAACCAACTCTTGCCAGAATTTTTTGAGATTCGGGACTTATCTGGGGTTCACCGTGAAATCACCGCGTCAATGGACAGCCTATTATGGATTGCCGACATGGTGCTTTGGGTAACGGTAGGTGCATCCATCATAATCCTCACCCTCCTGATTCTGATGTTCCTTCGGGATAGGCGTTCCGAGATTGGGATTTATTTAGCACTTGGAGAAAAAAAAGCAAAAGTTATTTTCCAGATGTTCTTGGAAGTTGCTATAATAGGTGCGGTTGCCATTACCCTCTCCATCTTTTCAGGATATGTGGCATCAGGCGCCCTCTCCAGGCGAATCATCGAAAATGACCTCCTTCAAGAAGGAAACACCCCAGAAATGGAGCTGGTGGGGGGCCTCTACCTTCTTCGCCCAGAACCGTTGACCGTGGAAGAACTCATGGCGAAGTACGACACCTCCCTTGACGCTACCGCCATCCTCCAATTGTTCGGAGCCGGAATCGGCACCATCCTCATTTCTACCACACTCCCCCTCCTCTGGGTCGTCCGCTCAAACCCCAAGGAGATATTATTATAAAAAGAAGGGTTCAATTCCAATGGTGGGAGTGAACCCTTTTAAAATCCAAACCAATAAAATATAGAGTGAAAATTGTGTGAATTATGGATAAAAACCAAAAACTGAATTTTTATGAAGCAATCCGTTGGTAAGGATGTTATAATAACACTTGACGTGAGAGAATGATAATCATTATCTTTCGGTGAAATCGCCACTGCTGATATGAGTAGTGAGTGTGAAGGAATTTAGGTGATGCATATGGTTCAGCAAATTTTAGCCGATTTTTATCATTGTACGGGAATAACCACACGGCTTTTAAATGCTAAGGGAGCTGTCCTTGAAGCGGTCGGCGAGGAAGCTTTGGCATTTGAAGGGTCGCTCATAAAGGATATCAGCAAATTAAAGGGCGGGACTTCCCTGACTTACGGCGAGGGAACCCATTATGTGGCCTTGCCCCTTGCGGAACAAGGAATAATCGTCGCCGGGCCCTACCAATCCGGTTGCCTGATTAAAAAAAACAATCCAACTTACCGACCAGTCCGTTGCAACATATACTTCTTGGATTTATTAGAGCTTATCATCAAGCAAAACGAGGCGGACGCAGCGCCCCAGAATACGAATATCTCCAAAGCGCTGGAGTTTGTTCAAAAACGCTACGCTGACCCCATCGCCCTTCATGATGTGTGTGGGTACCTGAACCTGAACATCTGTTATTTTTGCACCCTGTTCAAATCCCATGTGGGAATGACGTTCAACAACTACGTGAACAAGGTCAGGATAGAAAAGGCCCAGGAACTCCTTCGCCAAACCCAGTTGACGGTCATTGATGTTGCCATGAGCGTGGGGTTCAACAATCAAGGGTATTTCACCTCCACCTTCAAGAAGTTCACCCAAATGACCCCGACCGCCTATCGCCAAAGTTTCGCTAAAGATAGTGAAAATAAAAACAAAGATAGTAACAGAAGCCCGTTGGCCGATGCCGTATAATAACGTTATAATCATTTGATATGGAGGAATTAACGATGGCAACAAAAGTTATCTATTGGTCAGGGTCAGGAAATACAGAAGCAATGGCAGAGGCAATCGCCGCAGGATCAAAAGTCGAAGCCATCCGTGTGGATTCAGCTAGCATCGACGATGTAAAAGAAGCAACGACACTATTCTTAGGGTGCTCATCCCAAGGGGCTGAAGAACTTGATGACACAGAGTTTTTGCCATTCCTTGAAGACGCAAGCGACGAATTCGCTGGTAAAAACGTGGTCTTGTTCGGTTCTTACGACTGGGGCGAGGGAGAATGGATGGAAGCTTTCGAAAGTCAGATGAAAGGCTGGGGAGCCAACATCGTCGAGCCCTCCGCCATCGTCAACCTTTACCCGGAAGACGAAGATGTTGAGCGCCTAAAAGCATTGGGAGAAAAATACTCCGCATAATCCAAAGAAAGTCGGGAAGCAAATTTCCTGACTTTTTTCATTTTATGGGATTTTTAGCAAAAAAAACCAAAAAATAATAACATTATAACGAAAAATCGTGGAAGCAGCGGGCGACAAATCTCGGTATAATAACTCATGTAATCAAAAAAATCAACTCATTGGAGGAATTAATATGGAATACTTATTCGAGCAACAAAGCATGATGATCAGCAGCCTGAGCGCAGACGGATTCCCGGAAATCAGCTACGCACCTTTCGTCAAAGACGGCATCAACATTTACTTTTACCTAAGCGCGGCGGCAAATCACTACGTCAACTTGTCTGAAAACCCGAAATGCTCCGTTATGTCCCTAGTTGACGAAAAAGACGCCAAAAATATCTTCGCCCGCAACCGTGTGAGCTTTAAATGCAACGTGGAAAAAGTGGACGTCATTGCCGAGAACATCGAAGCCATCTACGAAGAACGCCACGGAAAAGCCAATTACCAGCACTTAAAACAAATGCACGACTTCAGCTGGTTCAAGTTGACTGTCCAATCCGGCCGCCTAGTGGAAGGGTTCGGGAAAGCGTTCGACATCGCAGTCGTTGGCGACCAAATGGAACTAATCCCAATCACAAAAGGCCACGGACATGCGGCTAAAAAGACTGCTTAGGAGGCCTTGTTAATATGAAACGACATTATGGACTGGCTGCCTTAGTTCTGGCAGCATTATTAGCAGGCTGCTCTAACGTTGCCGAAGACGCAGAAGCTTCAGTATCAGGGGCTTCCACCCGTGAAGAATCAGACACTACAGAAACTCCAGCAGCAGAGGCGGCTCCCGCGGCTGCCATTACAACCAACGAAGGTGTTCGGGTAGCAGTTACCACCGTTGCGGCAAGCCATGTTTTGGATGAATTGAATGCATT
>WRGF01000032.1 GCA_009787345.1 Turicibacter sp. | reverse complement strand
TGGAAATGGCAAGATTTAATGGAAAGCCCCTACTGGAACGCCCGGTAGCAGAAGGCATCCGCAAGCCACAAGAATTACTTGAACTGGTGTTAAGCCCCAATGCACCGATTTACCGTTCAAACCAGCACATAGCCGAACTTGAAACTGCGGAGACGGCGAGCATCGGAAAGAAATTCTACAAACACCTGATGGGTGGCGTATCCACCATGCTGCCAGTGGTTGTCGGCGGAGGAATCCTCATCGCCATCGCCTTCTTAGTTGACCAATTAATCGGCGTCCCGCAAGATTCTTTAGGCAGCTTAGGCAGCTATAACACGCTAGCCGCCTACTTCATGACCATCGGAGGAGCCGCATTTGGTTTCATGCTCCCCATCCTTGCTGGATTTATCGCCTACTCCATTGCAGATAAACCTGGCCTTGCGGCTGGACTTGTAGCTGGATACTTAGCTTCTAGTGGGGACTCCTTTGCAGGTGGCGAACCCGTGTCCTCTGGCTTCCTTGGGGCAATCGTCGGTGGTTTCGTAGCTGGTGGGATTATTTTATCCCTTAAAAAAGTATTCGCAGGACTACCGAAGAGCTTGGAAGGGATTAAAACCATCCTGCTTTATCCGGTACTGGGCATCTTGCTAACAGGTTTGGCAATGTTTGTCTTAAACATTCCGATGTCAGGTGTCGATGTTGGGCTTACCAATTTCCTAAACAGCCTTTCAGGAACATCGGCTGTCTTAATGGGAGCCTTGGTTGGCGGCATGATGGCCATTGACATGGGTGGACCAATCAACAAAGCGGCTTATGTTTTCGGAACAGGTACCTTGGCGGCAACAGTAGCTTATGGCGGTTCCGAAGTTATGGCTGCTGTCATGGCTGGTGGAATGACTCCTCCTTTAGCTATTTTCCTTGCATCTTTAATCTTCAAAAAGAAATTCAACGCAGAAGAAAAAAATGGGGCATTGACCAACATCGTCATGGGAGCTTCTTTCATTACGGAAGGTGCCATCCCCTTTGCAGCTGCCGACCCTGCCCGTGCCATCCCATCGTTCATGATTGGATCAGCAGTAGCCGGGGCATTGGTTAGTGCGGCAGGGATTCGTTTAATGGCTCCCCATGGAGGTATCTTTGTTTTAGCATTAACAAACAACCCCCTTCTTTACTTAGCATTCATCTTATTGGGCTCATTGGTATCCGCTCTTCTGTTTGGATGGAGTAAAAAGAGTAAAGGACACCTCTAATAACCCTAAATTTTATTAAAACAGCCCACCACCTTCATCAGGCGGTGGGCTTATCTATATACATTCCAAAGAAAGCGACAAAAAAAAGGCAGATCCTATGCCACAAGGAACTGCTTGAATGAAAGAATTGAGGAAGCATGGTACACAGCAAGGTTATCGGAACCTATGAGTAAATTATAACAAAATCCCTGACAATAAAACACCCCTATCCGTTCGTAAAAATGCGACAGGAAGTGGTCTGTTTTGACTGGTACCGCCATATAATTTAACATAAGTCCCAGTCAACCCTTTTTGGTTTTCGGGATTTACCTCCGAATATTACATTCATTTCCTATGGAATATCTTAAGCCCTGTTAGCCATAATAACTCATCCAGCGAGCAAATGAAGGGACGGATAAGGATGGAAAAGAACTTGGAGTATTTGGAACTCAGGAAGCGGGTTCACCAATCGGCGGCGGTTTTGGTTGCATCAGCAACAGTGACAGCAGTTGCCACAGGTTTCATGGTCTGGCACACTATCAGTGTAATCCTTAGTTAACTTCAAATTCATGAAAACAAGCCTTCTGAGATTTTTGCCGGAAGGCTTGTTTTCATTTATACTTCTCATCATCCATCGTCCACCCATCAGGCAACGTGCTGGTTTCCTTCATCACCTGTCGGCGGTTGACTTCCTACAGCTAGTCCGTATGGCTGATGTTGATATCGCTCATGAAGGGGGCCTTACTGCCCATTTAAAATACAGACAATCTATCCATGGACTAAGTTTATATCGTGTTCTCGTTATGGAGTTGATTCAGCCTCTCTCGATAAGCCGGGGTTTCGGTTGAGGCCACCTGTTTTTCAATTTCAAGGGCCACCGCCAATATTTTGGACAGATCCGTATCCGAAACCTCCATGGCCAACAAATCCTTAGGAAAGAATTTGTCCAAAGTTAGTTGGGCAGCCTTTAAGTCCTCTTTCGAGTAGAATAAGTCGTAAAGTAGGGCGAAATGCTTAGCAAATACCTTGCTTTCCAGGGTGCGGGCAGGGTTTTCGCTGATGGGAGTCCCGACATAGAAATAGTTGCCGCTTGGGTCGACAAAACTGAAGCGCCGGTCTTCACTCAGGCTCCTTGGCTTTGAGAGCATGGGCCTACCAGAACGTGGAACCTTGCCCAAAAGTGATTTAATCCCTTTCTCAAATTGTTCATAAACGTCGTCGACCTTGTCCACCTGGATATAGTTCATGTAGTTTTGGTTGGCTTCAAGCGTCTTGCATTGGTGAAAGTTCAGCTCCAGTTCCCCAAGGGATACCCCAAAATACGGATAGGGTGCCTTTTGGAAATAGGTTTGTTGAAAGCCCAACGCCTCGTAGAAACCTTGGCCTTCAATAATATTAGTGGCTGGCAACAATGGGATGATTTTTTGCATGGAATGCCTCCTTTTTGTGTTATACTACCAGTATACAACATTTGTGCAAATGGGAAGGTAGGTATAATGAAACCAAAGGATATTTCTAAGAAGCTTAGTATAAGCACCAGCCTTTTACGGTATTACGAAGATTTAGGGCTATTGCCGGAAGTACCCAGGACACCTAGCGGCTACCGGGAGTACGAAACCATCCACTACCTTCATTTTAAATGCATCCGTGGGATGCTGCCTGGCTTTGGCATGGAGTTGTTAAAGGAAATCCTTCCCCTTACGGATCCCCTGAAGGCCTCCTTAACCGTGGCGGCGGCTCAGTCCTCACTTTTTTCGGAGCGTGCAAGAGCCTTCAAGACATTTAAAAAAATGGAAGAAGAAGCATCCTTCCTAAAAGAACTGATGAAGTCGAAAAATTCCCTCAACATCAAGGAGTTGGCCCAAGCGGCTGGCATTACCGAAGATGCGCTCCGTTATTGGGAAAAAACAGGTTTTATCGCCCCCAGTCGCGGACACAACAACTACCGCCTTTACGATGCCAAATGCGTCAAACAGGTCTTGGTGATGGCAGCCCTGAAACCCACGAGCTACTTCGTGCCGTCCCCGGTTGAAGGGTACAGCCTAAAGGCTTATGATGATCTGGTGATAGTCCAGTTAAGTGGGGTGAAGGCTTTTTGGGAGTTGGTGGAATATTTTAGCCCATAGCTGATTGACTGGCGGCACTAAAATGCTGGTCCACCGTCCTGATTGATAGCCGTAAACAAGCCGCCTGATTAGTCGGCAAGAGCAAAAAAAAATCGCCCAATTATGGGCGGATGAAGAAATTAGTGATGGTAAGCGGAAGCGATGATAGCACGGGATACCGCCCGTAGCAAGACATGCCCTGACAATGGTACCAACTAAATTTTAATATTTTCTACAGAGTAAAGATTGGGACTGAACTGATTATTTTCAAAAAACAAATTGGAAATGATTATGCCTTAGTTAGCACGGCTGATTTATGAATGGGATATTATGGGAAAATAAAGACTCGTTCTAAATTATTGCGCATCGAAACTCCCGTAATGACACTTGTCTCACCAGATACAGATAAAATCCCCATTTATCGGTTGAGAAACGCTTTATATTCCAGAAACTAAAGTCGAAAAAGTGATGCGTAGTTTATAACCCATTTTTTTATAATCAGTATTTTCTATTACAGCGCTTGAATTTTTTCCACATGGACATCAAAATCCATAGAAAGAGCGTATCTTTTTTTGCTATGCTTAGCTTTTTCGAAAATTCCATTAATTTTAATAGGGACAGGGACATCTTCCTCAACACATTCAGGTTTTCAGCCAGGTTCTTGTTTATGA
>WRGF01000031.1 GCA_009787345.1 Turicibacter sp. | reverse complement strand
ATCGTCGCTGAAAAAAGGCGGGGGAAATAACACTGAGAAGCCAGCCACAAAATTGTGGCTGGCTTCTCAGCGTTATTTTTTCAATGCCCGTATCCGAAAATCAAGTTCCCTGGTCGTCAGGGATTTTTTATTCCCGGACGTGCATTTGATGTAGCGGCTGAGTTCTTCCAAAGCCCAGACGCTGTTCCAATAACCCAAAATACCCATGGCAAAGGCATCGGCTTCAATTTCCGGCAAGTAAACGTCGCCTTCTTTGATCAGCCTTGCCCGTTCCCTGTTGTCGGTCAATTGGCGCTTGAAATGTTCGTGATGGATATGCCCGGCTTCATGGGCAATCACGAACCGCTGGGCATTTTCACTTAAATTTTGGAAATGGTCATCAACGATGATAGCATGGGATTTTTCTTCTGGGTGATCCGGATGGGGGAGTTCGATGGCACAGCCAAGGGAAGCCATGCATTTATCCAGGATGGCAGGGCAATGGTAATAGCCGAAACCGTCCTGGAATATTTGGGGGCATCCCTCTAAGTCCTTCCAAGTCACCTTTAAGGCATCCGGGTCCCTGATAACCTTTATGACCCGGCCCAGCATATGAAAGAAAAGCCTTATTCCCAAAGCAAACACGCCTCTCAAAAAAACATTTTTAGGGGAGGTGGGGGCACCGCCCCTATAATAGGATATGAGCAAGCAAAAAAGGCGTGAATTTTTCATCCACGCCTTTTCGGTGTTTATTGGTATTTTACATCCTCAAGCCAGACGCTGAAATCAAGGTCCTCCCATTTTTTGATGACCGAGCCATAAGCCCGCGGGTAGCGGTCTTTAAGGAGGTCCAAAATCATGGGAATCTTCAAATACTTCTCAAAACTCAGCAAATGCACAAACCCCTGGGCATCCTTGGGCTCCTGTGGCAGCTCGATAAGGGGCTCTGGCTGGCAAAGCTTGTAAAAATTCAGCTGCTCGATAAGCAGGTCCGGGCAATAAGCCCCATGGCCCTTTACTTTCATCTCATTTAAAAGCAAGGGATTGGAGAAGGCTTTTATTCCCGCCCAGTAGGCAGAGATGTACTTGCTTTTTTTGTAAAAATCATGGACTTTTAAGAAACCGGAATTGATGGAAACCTCCAGGTCCCCCTGCAAATGGTCAAAAAACTGCTGGCCAAGCTTCAGGATTTCCTTATAGCTGGCAGTGTTTTCAAAATGGGAGCCCACCACCGGCGTTTCATGGGCTTTGTCCAATAACCCGCCGTCATAAAGGAAAATATCCGTATCCACCAACATGCTGTCCAAAGGCTCGTTTTGCAGCGCCAAAATCTTCCCACAGGCCCAAAAATCGCTGGGGGTCTGGAGCTTGTCAAAAATCGTGTAAATCCGGTCATAGCCCAAATCTTTCAACAATTCGGCCCCATCGGAGTCCGTATAAAGGACGACTTCCTGCCCCATTTCCTTAAGCATGGACAAGGAGAGGGCACACAGCGGCAAGGTCAGCTCAAACTGGTTGGAAATGTTCCAGCGGGCATCGGTAAAATCCATTTTATAAGGCTTGCTCCAAAACACATGGCAGATACGGTTCTTCGTTTTGGGTTGGATCAGGTTTTTGGGCAGGTGCTCAAAACAGCCAATCCGCCCGAAATGCTTGTCCATGGTTTCGGTTGAAATGCATTTGATGCCCTTGGTCTGGCGGTCAAGTTCAGTGATGTGCTGCTTATAAATCATCTTCATGGGACGGTTGCTCCTTTGATTTTATTGATTGGAATCTTCATTTATAGTCGCCTGTGCCGCTACGCATTCTTCTAGGCAATTGCCTTGGCAGCTTGGGCATGACCCGCAGGACTGGCAATCCGAGCAGCTGGTTAGGTTTTCCACACATTCTTGCCCGGTGAGGGTCGGTGACTTGGACAAAATCGTGTTGCAGCCAATGGTTGCTGATTTCTCGGTATCCTCAACCCCAAGGGTATAGAAGCGGTTATGGTCGTCAAAATAGATGTACCCGTTTTCATCCAGGCGGATGACCGGCACCGCCGTGGCATAAGGAGAGCAGCTGGTATAGCTGTAAGAAATGGTCCGCTCGGTGTCGTTAAAGACCAGGGCACTGTTGAGGCATTCAGGCGTGCCAGAAAGGTACATGAAATTCCCATCCTCTTCCAGCAGGTAATGGTTGTTGGAAAGCAGCGGTGCCGAGAACACATAGGAATCCAGGTCATCGGACGCATCCGCCACCCCGTTTTCATCCAGTGCCAAGTCCCCATCAGGGTCAATGATGACCCGCTCCCGGTGGTAATAGCCATAGCCATAACCAAAGCCAAGCCCAAACAGGGAGCCATCGTCTTTGCGGACGGTCATGTACTGTTCCACCATGCTGGCTGAAGGGGCGGCGTAGCTGTACATGGTCAAATCTTTCGGATTGATGACATCATAGGTGAGGATGTTGGAATCCAAATCGTAAGAGGTGTCGGCCTTATAGGCATTCAGGATGTTATTATCCCCGTCCACCTGCAAGTATTTCTTATGCCGTGACGGCTCCAGCGCTTCTTTCGTTTGCAGGATTTGGATGGTATTGTTCTCATAATCCCACTTGATGTAATCGCTCTTGTTGGGGAAAATCCGTTGGTAAACCAAGGAACCATCGGAATACACCGTGTTGGAAGAAGCATAGCTGTCCTTCTTCTCAATGCCCCGGGCATCTTCTATTTCCTTGAACGTCCAGCTACCATCCCTCGTATCATAGACGCAAATCAAGCGGGTGGGTTGGGATGTGGTTCCTACAGTGACATATGTATCTAAATCCAAGTATACATAGCCGTTTTTGCAATACATTCTTTCGAATGCATTATTGCCAGCGGGAGGAATGTTATAATTTGTAGGAACTGGAATTGGGATGATTTCCGGATTTCCGTTAATATCAATGGACACAAAGTGCATTTCGACGGGACTGTTATAGCCGTTATACATCACAGCCTGCAAGCCATATAGCTTATTCCCATCATAATCCGTTGCCGCATTAAGGAAATAGCGCCGGTAATTATCAGTGCTAGAGCCCGCAACGGGTATTTTTAAATTGTTGTTGAAAGTATCCAATGTTTTTGAAACAATTGCACCATTTTTCAAGTAATAGACTGGCGAATTTGAATCTACCTTGGTAACCGCAAAGACTCCCCCGTCAACAACAGTCAATGGTTCCTCTTTCGTTACTAGGGCGATGGAATTAAAAGCTCCATTGGTATTTGTATTATAAAATACAAGATTCGTATACGCTCTTGCCTCATTTACATAGTAATTCAAATCATTATCTGGTTCATCACTGTCAAAAGATAGGATAGCCCCGGGAGTGCTGGCATAAATATAGCCTGATGATGGCTCTAGTACAATTGTACCTGGACCTGCCCCGATTTGGTTGTAAACCAACCGCTTATCGTTTAGGCGGGGAAACTTAATTTTTTTAATGGAATGGTCCTTCTTGCTGAGGGCTATGACATAAGATTTCGACGGATCGTCAAAACGGTTCCCCAAGAAGTAATACTCCGGGGTTTCTGCATAGTCAAGTGCTCGGCACATGCTGTGGGGGTTCCTTTCCGGCGGGTTGGTGGAATATTGGTTGAATGCCAGTTTGTGCCCCTGCCATTTGTAAAGCCCGTCGGCGATGGCGCCATTCCAGTAAGAATCCCAGAACTCGTCCTCCGTCGTGCAGTGGATGGCGAGACGGTTGTTGATTTCGCATCTCAGGGCTTCCAGTTCGCAGCGGAGGTTGGCGATGGAATCAATGGTGTGTGAACATGGGGCATCCCGGTCGGTCAGCTCCGAGTGGCTGGTCGTCCCTGGAGGTCCGGTCGGTCCTTGGGCAGTTTTTCCCGTGTCCTCTTCATTGATGTACCAGTGGCCATTCTCCCCGATTTCCGGAG
>WRGF01000030.1 GCA_009787345.1 Turicibacter sp. | reverse complement strand
CCGCCCTCGGTGCAGCGGGCTGCCATCTGGTGTTATTTACGACAGGGCGGGGCACCCCTTATGGCGGCTTCATCCCGACGGTCAAAGTATCCACCAACACTGACCTGGCAAAGCGAAAACCCCATTGGATCGACTTTGATGCTGGAAAGCTCTTGACATTCACCACCGAAGAAGTGCTGGAGGATTTTATCAATTACATTTGCAGTGTGTGCAGCGGTACCTTGACGAAAAACGAAGAAAATGGGTTTCGAGAAATTGGGATCTGGAAGTTTGGGGTCACGTTATGAGAATCAACCGGACTGCAAAGAGGACCGTGGAAATTTTGGAACTGGTCGCCTCCAGTATTAATGACTTGGCGTTAAAGGACATTGCCCAACATTTGGGGATGCCCAAAACGAGCGCGTATGACATCCTCTCCACCTTGGTCCAGTGCAACATGCTTTACATTAAAGACCCGCAGCTGAAAACTTATGCCATCGGGGTAAAGTCCTACGTCATCGGCAACAGCTATTCCAAAACTTCCCTGCTCCTTCAAAGCTCCCACATCGTCATTAAGGACTTGGCGAAAAGCACGGGGATGCCGGTGCTTATTGTCAAGGAAAACAGTGGTGAAGCCATTTGCACCCTAAAACAGGAACCGCCCCAAAAAATCATTGCCACGCCGGAAGTGGGGGACAGGGGGGCACTTCATGCAACTGCTGCCGGAAAAGCCATCCTGGCTTATGCTAAAAACCAAGGGGCTTTATTGGAAACCATCACCATGGAGCCACTGACCGCTTACACGGTGACGGAACCTGCTGCATTGATTGCCCAGCTTAAAAAGGTTAAGGAACAGGGATTCGCGGTTTCCGACCGGGAAAACCTAAGCCATTGCTATGGCATCGCCGCGCCGATTTTCGACCATCAAGGTGTGGTATCGGCTGCCGTGGAAGCCTACGCCCTGTATAGGGAAGATTACCACCCAGGGAAAGATATTGAAGCCATCACGGAAGCAGCCCAAAAAATTTCGGGGCTTTTGGGATGGAAAGGCCACGTATAAGGACAAAAAAAATCTCACAAGTTAGGAAGGAATGTCCTTTCAATCTTGTGAGATTTTCATTTTTTCAGTGGCGCGGGTTCAGTCGGCGGCACTTTTATTTTGCCCATATCCTTTTAAAGCGATAAAATTTGTCCCCCATGCAATCAGCCCCATGGTGAAGAAGGGAAGCAAAAATGGGATGAGCAGAGAAACCAATAAGATGCTTCCGGACCAAGCCAAGATGGCAAGGGAACGCAGGGGATGGACGATTGCCAGGGCAAGAACATGCTGGAAAACCTTTTTGCTTCTTAGTTTGAAATGGCTGTAAGCAGGGAACAAATGGGCTAGGAAGAAGAGCAGGAGGAGCAATCCCATAAAAAACGGGATAGCCATGGCCATTGGGATTTCGTTGATATGATAGGTGAGGATGCTGAAATTAATCCCGACGGCAGCCAGCACGAACCCTAACAAAATCCCGATTACGTTCATGGGGATAAATGCCTCCTTGTAAAAGGCGTAAAAAGTTTTGAAGCCGGAATCCCTATCCCCTAAAATCATGTTCCGGGAAACGGAGAAAAGGGCGCTGGTCGCTGGCATGAACCCGAAAACCCCAAGGCCCATCAAGGTGAAAAGCAGCCAAGTCAGGGTCAGCAGGGCAACGCCCGAAATCCACTCGCAGGCGGAATAAATCTTTAGTATGACGGTATTGGACAAATCAGGTCCCTCCTTTGGGAAATAGGGTCAGTAAATTTAGTGAATAATTCAGGAATCTCATGTCGAGCCACTATAAAAATGGGCATTATCTGCTCGCTAACCGAACGGTAATCGCTTACTTTTTAAATTATACCTTATTTAATTGTCAAATTACAGCGGAAATAGCGGATTATACAAAGGAAGTAAAAATAGTGTAAAAAATCCAAATGAAGCCACTGGATTGATAACTGGAAGAAAAAGGCTTGTGTGGAAATCGTTTTCACTGTATCATGTGGTTATAGCCGATGGGAACCGTTTTCAAAAACCGAAGGTTATCCGAAATCGAGCCGGGTCGAAAAGTTCCTGGTATCCAAAAAAGAGGAGTGGTCAAGTATGAATTTTAAAAAATGGTTGGGGGTCGCAGCTGCGGCTTTGGCGACAACAAGCCTGGCAGCTTGCGGGCAAGGGGCAGGAAATGATGGGGACGTCGTCCTCCGAATGGCATGGTGGGGTTCCCAAACCCGCCATGACGCAACGGTTGCCGTCATTGAAATGTTCGAGGAGCAGCATCCTGGGATTACCATCGAGTATGAGTTCTTTGCGCCGGATGGTTACTGGACGGCCATGAACACCCGGGTTGCCTCTGACGATGTGTGGGACATTTTCCAAATGGGGGGCAACTTCCAGCAGTACATGGACCAAATCCTTGATTTGTCACCGTTCATCAATGATGGGACGATTGATGTTTCCCGCACTAACGATTCGTTTTTGGATACCACCCGCTTTGAAGGCAAGCAAGTGGGGATTTCCAACGGGGTCAACGCCAATGGGATTGCCATCGACCCGGCTATGTTTGCCGCAGCAGGAGTAGCTATTCCAACAGAGGATTGGACATGGGATGACTTCACAGCCGCTGCCCTGCAAATCCATAACCGATTAGGGGTCTATGGGAGTTCTGCCCTGAGCGATTTCATCGCCACCACTATCTTGATTACCCAATCCGGTGCCAACTTTTTTGACCCGGCGACTAATTCAACCACATTAGGGTTTGACGACCCTTCCAAATTAGTCCCTTATTTTGAAATGCGCCGTGACTTGGTCCAAGCGGGTGCCTTCCCAGACTCTGGGACGCTTGCCACCATTACTGACATTGAAGGCGATTTGTTGGTGACGGGCGAGGCGGCCATGACCTGGGTGGCTTCCAACCAGTTCCCGACGGTTGCCAACGCCGCAGGGCGCGACTTATTGCTCCTTCCCCTTCCAAGGTTGAGCAGGGCTGGCGACAGCGGGATGGGGTTGACTTCTTCCCAGATGTTCTCCATTTCCAGCAGCTCCGACCATCCTGAGGAGGCTGCGAAATTCATTAGCTTTTTCCAAAATGACGAGGAAGCCAACCGCATCTTAAACGGTGAGCGCGGGGTTCCCATCATGTCCCACATCCGCGAACTCCTGCAACAAGGGGCTGATGCCAACCTGATTGCGGTTTACGACTTCGTTGACTTGGCAGGGCGCTTGGACACCCGTTCCGGCAACCCATTGGAATCCCCTAATAACGCCGAAATCCGTGACAATTTTGAATTGTTGCTTGAGCGTGTGGTTTTAGGGCAGTTGACCCCAGAAGAAGCGGCGCAGCAAACCTTTGATTTCGCCGAACAGGTTTTAGCAAGGAACTAATAATCAAAAGGGCTGTTGGGGGGAGTTCCCCTAACAGCCCCCATTATAACAAATCGTTTCGTTCAAGATGGTGGTGCCATGTCGCCCTCATCTTGAACGAAATGAAAATGAAAATTATGACAAAATTCCATACCAGAGGTGACAACCATGCAAAATAGTTTGAAAAATAGAAGTGTGGAGCATAAATCCGAAAAATCGCCCTTTTCCCTTGGGAAATTCTTCAACAACGAAAACACGGTGGGCTATGTGTTCGCAGCACCTTTCATCCTCGGGTTCTTGGCATTTACGCTGGTGCCAATGCTCTTATCGCTGTATTATTCTTTTACCAACTTCAACTTGCGAAGCGAGCCCACGTGGATTGGGCTGGAAAATTACATCCGCCTGTTCCAAGACACCCGTTTCTTAAACTCCGTCTGGGTGACCCTTCGCTTCGTTATCGTATCCGTCCCCCTTCGGCTTGCCTTTGGC
>WRGF01000029.1 GCA_009787345.1 Turicibacter sp. | reverse complement strand
CAAGCAAGCGGTCCACTTCAGGATTGGAGTAAAAAGCGCGGTTTCCACCAGCCCCGCGGCTATCGGTGTGAAATAGCGGGAACAAGCCATAATCGGCATCCATCGTCCCGACCGTCCATCCTGTGATGAAAATTTCATGCTGCCCCTCGTTCACGGTTTCCAAAAACGTAGGCCATTCAACAGATTCCACCGTGGAAGTAATGCTAAGTTCCTGTAGCTTGTTTTGAAGGACTTCCGCGATGTTTCGATTGTTATTGTCCTGATCGGTCAAAATGCGGGTGGAAAATCCGTCGGCAAGTCCCGCATCTGCCAATAGTTGGCGGGCATGTTCAATATCAAACCCATAAGCCGGCAAATTCGGGTGCGCCCCCCAGACTTGGCTGCTTAATGGGCCGAATGCACGGACACCCACACCTTCTAAAATGGTGTCAATAATCAAGTCCACATCCACCGCATAGTTGATGGCTTGCCGAACCCTCACATCATTAAAGGGGGCTTGCTGGACATTGAACCCAATGTAGTGGCTCCGTAGGGATTCTTCCCGAAGCAGGGTCAGGTCACTTCGGGCTTCAAGGGAAGCCACCTGGGAAGGGGCAATGTTCATTGCGATGTGGGCAGCCCCTGTTTCAAGCTCAATAATCCGGTTGGCAGCATCTGGTATATTCCTAAAAGTAATTCGGTCCAAAGCAGATCTTTCCCCATGGAAATCCTCAAAACGGACCAGTTCCACTTGCTCCCCATGGCGCCACTCCTCTAGCTTAAAGCCCCCAGTGCCGATAGGTTGGCTGCCGAAATCTTCCCCAAGTTCCAAGGCGGCTTGGCGGGGGACGATATTCCCAGCAGTATGGGCAAGCTGCGCGGTCAGGGGCACGAACGGAATGTCAGTCCCCACACGGATAGTCAAATCAGCCACCGCATAGATGGCATCCGGATTCAACATCCCCAAGAAGGTTGCAGATGTCGGGGAAGTCGCAGCACGAATCAAGGAAAAGACCACGTCCTCAGCGTGCAAAGCCTCCCCATTATGGAAATAAACCCCCGGTCGGATGTCAAATTCATACGTCAGTTCATCAATCTGCCGCCAATCGGTTGCCAGGGAAGGATGGAGGTTCCCATCTTCGTCCTGGTTGATCAAGCGCTCGAAAATCTGGTTGATAACCGTTGCGGAGCGTGGGTCATTGGAACGGTGCGGGTCTAAAACCACTGGCTCCCCATCCTGGGCGATAATAAGGTGCGCCTGTTCCCCCACGGCCTCATTGGCCCCACATCCAGCCACGAACAAGCCAGCCAAAGCTAAAACGATGAATCTACGGTATTTCATGCTATTTTCCTCCCTTGTTAAGACGATACTTATAAGCATCTCTTTCGTCGATACTCCTCATTATACATCTTTTGGGAATTATTGGAATAAGGCAGTTTTTTGTGCGATAGTGCAATCAATGGTCCATAGTTACTAAAAAGGAACTAGGTGAAGATTTAGTTCCTTGTATTCGTAGACAAAAAAGGGCCTTCGCAGTGAAAGCCCCATTTTAAGTCCTATAAGCACACTTCAAATACACCAATCACTTCGTACCCTTCATCCCTTTCGAGGGAAGCCGTCTCCTCATCATCGAATAACTCCCCACAATCCTGTTGTGAAATGACAAAGGAATCAGAATCAGCCTGTGATTGCCAAATGTTAAAAAAAATCCCGCCGATGGTCAAAATCGTGATTGAAATAAATAGTGTTTTTTTCATAGCCCCTCCTTGACATGGTGTCGTCCAACCTATTATTAGTATACAATTTTTTTGTTTAGGATTCAACTGGAATTTATATTATATTTCTACCCCCATAGGTCAACATTTTTCTTAGATTGTAGTCGTTTCCTGATAAATTGAAAAAACTTAACGTTCGGGCAATTTTATCGGACGTTCATGCAAAATGGGGTATCGCAAATTCTTCCCATCAGGTAAAATTACATTATCACATAAGTCAGGAGGAATTTTTATGAAAATCATCGGTAAAATGCTTGCTGTCTTGTACCTATTCTTTATGTTTTTTTGAACCACACAAGATACGATACAAGCGTCTGGAGGTTTTACAGGGTTCGAAAAATTAACGATGGAGGAGGCTTTAGAACAAGCAAATGAATTATCAAAGCCTCAGCTTGAGTTAAGCTTTGAAGAAGGGATGGAGCTTTGGGAGGATGCACTTAACGCGCTAGGGCTTACTGCAACGATTATAGAACAATCAGACAGTGAATTCATCGTGGATATTCTCCCATCAGCTGAAAACATCCTTTCACTTTCGAGAAATCAAGTGGGTTTACGTTTGGTTTTAGCTACAAATCCTAATCGGACACAAGTACTCTGGACTTGGTCTGCAACAGGTGGGGCGTTTGGCGGATTCTCAGGCCGACATGAATTTGTAAATGTCGCACTCGCTAATCGAATTATTCCATTATCCACTTCTAATCATTTTGGAAATATGTCGTTAAACGGCACAACAAATGTGCCTACTGGTGGAAGAGGAATCGAAATATCAATAAACGTTGTAGGTGCGGCTTCCGTAGCCGGTGTGCCCTTTCCTATTGCATTGATGTCCTCTCCGTTTATCGGGGGATAATATTTCGTAGACTAAATTTTTAATATATATCAACGGCAATATTGAATTAGACCCTAAATCTTGAGGCAGAGACGTTCCACTACCGATTCCGGTACATCCGCAATTCTTCTCAAGAACCTTAACACCGCTTTTTTGATTTGAACGATGTTTCCGAAAAACCTATTATTGATGACTTCTGACTTCATCCACCCCCATAGGCCTTCGATAATATTCAAATCCGGGCTGTAAGGCGGAAGGAACATGAGGGTCAGAACATCCGTGTTTTCTTCCAAAAATTCTTCCAGAAGCCGAGCGTGGTGAACCTTCGAATTATCCAAGACGATGACCAGCTTCTTACCGTTGAACTTATTAAGAATCAAGTCTTTCAGAAACGCTAAAAACTCCACAGCCGTAACCTGCTCTTCAATCGTGCAGACGACTTTGCCGGTTTCATAATCCAGAGCCCCTATAAGTTTTTCCCCTTCATGTTTCCCATACTTCGGGACTTTGTGTTGTTTACCTTTTAAAAACCAACCCCTCTGAAGGTTTTGATAGTCCCTGATTACTGATTCGTCTTCAAAGAGGATGTGGTCTATTTCATTGTCCGAGAGTTTTTTTTTACCTTGTCAAAGTCCTCGATGAAGTCCAGTTGAGCCTCTAAATCAGCTTTTTCCAACCGGTATGTCGGCATGGTGAAGCTAAGCCCCAGGCGGTACATCACTTCCCGCATCCCCTTGTCGGAATATTCGACCCCATATTTTTCCTGGATCATTTTCCTTACAAGTGGGGAGGTCCAATTGTAGAAACCCTCCATTCTCATTTCTTCAGGTGTAGAGGCAGTGATGGCTTCAAGCACCTCTTCTTCCTGTTTCTCCGACAGCATTTTAGGTCGCCCGGTTGAGTGTCCATTCTCAATCCTTCCAACCTTTCTTTTTTGAAATCACTGGCATAGTTAAAAATGGTGGCGCGGCACCGATCGATAGTGAGGGCAACCTCGTCATAGGTTTTTCCAATGAGGAGCAAGTAAATAGCCTGGTAGCGTTCGTATAATCTCGCATTGCCAGCTTTGTGCATCATTTTTTTAAGTTCAGCAAGAATTGTATCTTTTTCCCCATCAGAGATTCCAAGTTGAGCAGCCATAATTAAACCTCCAGAAAGATATTTATTACTCAACTTTCGCAGGTCAATTATGGGCAGAGAGGTCGTCCCCTTCCACTCTTTGAGGATTTGAATGCCCCTCTTGCTTTTCCGACACTTTTTT
>WRGF01000028.1 GCA_009787345.1 Turicibacter sp. | reverse complement strand
TGATTTCACGGGCCGTTTCTTCGTCCTCCACTAAAATGTGGCGGGCGCTTATTTGATCAATAAGGGTAGCGGCAAATTCGTCGTAAAGTTCTTGGACACGCTCGTCAGACAGTTCGTAAGCGGCATCAAAGGCTGCCTGCTGCAAAAGGAGCAGTTCCACGTGGTCAAAGATGGCTTGGTCCCCATGAAGCCCCATCATCGCCATTTGTGGGTAAAACTGGGCACCCAGGGAGATTTTTTGCTGGTTAATCACGTCTTCGACTTCGCTTCGCGGCACGCTGAACCCTTCACGAAGGATTGCAGGGTCTGCCATGCCAATCCCCACAGTAATGCCAGCCACATGGGACAATTCGGTGAATAAATCCTCTGCTGTTACTTCAAGGCCGTCCACTCGGGCAGCGATGGTTGTACTGGTTTCGCTGGCATCATTTATGAAATCTTCGCCAACGATGTTGTTTTGGTCAAGAAATGACACGTAAAGGCTGCGAAGGTACGGGTCTAAAATCGAAAAATCTGCCGCATAGCGCAGGCGTGCAAGTTCTGTCAGATACACCGCATTGGTCAGGCGGGAGTTGATCAGATCTTGTTCCAGTTCTGTGCGGACATCCTCAAATTCAGGGCGGGCAGGTGCCACTTCTTCATCGGTTTCAACCGCTTCGGAGGCATCTTCATCCTCGCCTTCTTCTTGAGCCTCGGCTGCTGCGGGTTCAGGGTACATGGACTCAAAAAGTTCACGGAGCTCTTCTTCTGTTACGGTGATGGAGGCAGTCACAGCAGTCATGCGCAGCTGGTCCAGTTCCAAGAAGCTGATAAGGGCAGCCTCGTCAATGAAACCGTTGCGCAGGAGGAAGCTTTCCCATGTTTCGGTGGCCGTCATTTGCTCCCGGATCATCTCCAGGCGTTCGTCAAGGGCCTCTTGGTCCAGTTCAAATTGCCCGCTAAGGACCTGTTTGTCTACCATGTCCATCAAGGTCACCACACCATTTTGGGTAATCATTTCCCCGAAGACATCCTGGTTGCTGAATGCCTCTAAGTTGGTGGATAGGAATAAGGAATCCCCATCCTCTAGGCGAAGGCGTGTCCCTTCTTCATTATTTGAGCAAGCTCCAAGGGCAAGCACCGCCATCAGGGAGGTGGCAAGCGCTAAAAACCTTTTTTTACTACCTAACATTGCGTTCACATCCTATTCGTTTCGGGGATCTCTATTAACTCGCTTTGCCCGTATTTGCGAGGATTTTTTCGTCCAGCCGAGGAAGTGAAAATGCAGTGAAGTGGAGCTTCATGGCATTTTTGCTGCCGACGGATGGGCGGAAAAAGACCGCTAATTCGGGTGAATTGGAGTTATTAGAGGTGCCCTTTAATCAATTCATCTAAAACTATACGCCTTTCATCCTATCATAAATGACGGCAACAAACAATAACCCACCGCAAATTTGTAAAAAAAATGAGTAAATGGATAGGCAAAAAGGCAACCTGGGGCATAGACTATATTAGCCCGGCATGGCAGGGAGGTAAATTAACGGCCTGACGTTTAACAGCGTCTCCCCGCCCATAAGGCAAGGTCAATATCAAGGAGTGAGTCAAAATGTGTGGTAACAACTGTTCATTTCTTTTGGTGCTGTTTATTTTATTAATAGTCATCAATGCCTGCGTAGGGTTTTGCTGATTAAATAACATCCAGGCGCCCCCAAGTCCATGTGGTGGCGTTTTTTTTTGCCAATTTGTTGTTGGCAAGATGCGACGGATTTATGCAAAAGCCACCTATTGTTTGGAATGTATCATTAAAAGTTGGCTTTAGCGGCAAATCGGGTGGTGGGGGGGGATGGTTTTGGGCACTGAAACTGTAGAAATCCAGGCCAATCCATGATGATTTCGACAAAATTGAAAAAATACGAAACTGACGACAAAAATCGACTAAAAGGACCCTCGGGGGTGTGTTAAGATTGTTTTGTCGAATGACGAAGAAGGTGCAAATTTCGGTTTGCAAAACACATACCAAAGAAATTGGGGGAATTACAAATGAAAACATTAGCAATGATTTTAGCAGGTGGCCGGGGGTCGCGCCTGGACATTTTGTCCCTAAACCGCTCGAAGCCATCCGTACCATTTGCGGGGAAATTCAGGATTATCGATTTCGTACTCAGCAACTGCTCTAATTCGGGGATTTACGATATTGGGATCTTGACACAATATTTGCCATTATCCTTAAATGAGCATATTGGCATCGGGGCGGCTTGGGACTTCAACCGCCGCAACTCGGGGGTAACTTTGCTTCAGCCATGCGAGAACCCGCACGATGGGCAGTGGTATTCAGGGACGGCGGATGCGATCTTGCAAAACATCGACTTCATCAAACGCAAAAACCCTGATCATGTCCTACTATTATCCGGTGACCACATTTATAAGATGGATTACCGTCCGTTAATCGAGCAGCATACGTCCACAGGGGCAGATGTAACGATTTGTGCCCAAGAAGTGCCATGGGACGAGGCTTCCCGTTTCGGTATCCTGGCATATGATGAAAACCAAAAAATCTATGAATTCGCTGAAAAACCATCTGAGCCAAAGAGCAACATGGCCAACATGGGAATCTACGTGTTCAAGACCGACGTGTTGATCGAGGCCCTTAAAAAACTTAAAAAAGACGGGCTTGACTTCGGCCATGACGTCATCCCTCATTTAATTGAAAACGGATCTGCGTTCTCTTATCCGTTCAAGGACTACTGGAAAGATGTCGGGACTTACGAGTCATACCTTGAAGCCAACCTTGAGCTTTGCGAGACCGTCGATAAAATCCAACTTGACATGTACGACCGCAACTGGGTCATCCACACCCGATCCGAAGAAATGCCAACGGTTAAATTCGGTTCCAAGGCAAGCGTCAACCAATCCCTAGTATCAAATGGGTCTATTATCGCTGGTTCGATTTCCAAGTGTGTCGTAAGCCCAGGGGTACACATCCACCCTAACGCTATCGTTCGCAACTCCGTCATCATGAATGATACGGTTATCGAAGAAGGCTGCATCATCGAAAATGCCATCATTGACAAAAACGTCGTCGTTAAAAAAGGAAGCATCATCGGGCGCGGGGAAGTTACAGGCCCTAACCGTGAAAATGCAAAAGCCTTGTCTTCCGGTCTTAACGTTATCGGTAAGAACGTAACGATCCCAGAAGGGACAATTATCGAGCGAAATGTCCGTATCTTCCCGGATGTGAGCGAGCAGGACTTCAGCACAGCCGTGATTGAATGCGGTAGCACAATCAAGGTATCAGAGGGGGCATAATCCATGAAAATTGCGTTTGTCTCTTCTGAAGTCTATCCCTTTGTCAAAACCGGGGGGTTGGCCGACGTTGCTTATGCACTTCCTAAAGCTCTCGTCGACCAAGGACACGAAGTAGCGGTCATCTTACCGTTTTATAAGCAAATTCCCGAAGGCCTTGTGAAAAACCGCTATTGGGTGTCAAATGTAGAGGTTCACGGCAAGACGTTTTGGAACTATTGCGTGGAAATGGAAGGAGTCAAGTATTACCTCATTAATGAACCGTTATTTTCGGGAAGGGATTCGATTTATGAAAATGAGGATAAAGATTACCAATTTGCCATGTTCTGCGAAGTGACGCTATTGCTCCTTAAAAGCATTGATTTCCAACCAAATGTCATCCACTGCAACGACTGGCAAACGGGCTTGATTCCTTTCTTCATGAATCAGCGCTACTACTATGACCCGTTTTACTACGACACCAAAACCATCTACACCATCCATAACCTGCGCTTCCAAGGAAACTTTACATCTGGTTCCATCCGCTCTTTGGGTTACCGCTTCGACGACCAG
>WRGF01000027.1 GCA_009787345.1 Turicibacter sp. | reverse complement strand
TCGCCCAGGTGAAAACCCCTTGCACCAGCGTCTTGGCAGTACCAGCGGATTCTGACATTACCTCATTTGAGGACTTGGCGGGCCGCCGCATCGGTGGGATTTCCCCGGCTTGCGAGGCTGTTTTAGGGCTGTCCGTAGCCGCACGCAACGCAGGTGTTTCCTTTGACCTTCAGACCCTTGCCGGGGGACCTGCCCTTGCAGCCCTAGAAGCGGGTCAAATCGACGGGGCTTTGCTTGAAGAGCCACACGCAAGCCAAGCTGAACTTGCCGGATTCCAATTGTTGTTCCGTGACGTTTCCGATGCCCTGCCTTGCCGTACCATCAATGCCCGCAACGTATTCGTCAACAATAACCAAGAAGCCGTTGAACGCTTCATCCAGGCTGTAGACCGCGCCAACGAAGTCATCAACGAAAACCCGGTTGCCGACAACATCGTGGAAATCGCCCATGAGTTCACGGGTGCCCCAATCGAATCCATCATCCATGGGAACTACCGCCTGGTATTCCACACGGATTTGGCAGTTGATGGCCTAATCCAACTTGCGGAGGAATTGGTGTACCTGGGCAACATTCAGGAAAACCCTGGGACTGCTATGTTCGCTTCGTCTATGGAAGGCATTACATGGTAAAAAAAATTTTTGGCGTGGGGGCGCTCGCTACGGTCTTGGCGGGTTGCCTGAGCACCCGGGCCAGCGGCAATTCCCAGCTTAACATCGGCTATGGGAGCGGCTTTTTATCTTCACCCATCTATGCGGCGGAACATGCTGTCAACCTGCATTATTTTCAGCAGGCTTCCGATATTGTCTATGGGCTTTTGGGTGGTTCCCTTGACGGGGGCTTCCTTCAGGTCGACCGATTTGTGGCGCTGATGGAATCCAACACTGATTTTTTGGATAGCTTCACCATTATGGGGACCATCGACTATCCCTTCGGGGCGACCCTCATCGTGCGGGAGGATTTGTCCCATCTGCGGCTTCAAGATGTTGGCAACCTGAATATTGCAGTGACATCGCCGGGGAGCAACCTGTTGGAAGCCTTCCTCGAAGATGCCGAACGGCTTGGGGTTGATACAGCCGGCATTACCTATACCTTCATGCCTTACCGCACCATGGTGCCGGCCTTGACGGAAGGGGAAGTGGATGCCATCCTCATTAGGGGCGACCATGCCCTTGTGGGCCTTGAAGCCGGGCATTTCATCCTGTACCAAAACTGGGACCTTGAAGGGGGGGACGCTTGTTGCCCGGCCATTGTGGACCAGGCCGCCAAAGTATTCTTATCCCGAAGCGATAAAGTGGATGACATGGGGTACTATATCCAGTCATTGATGGCGACCCGCCTACTGAACGCTTCATATCACCGGGGGGCAGTAGCAGAACACACAAACCTGCCTGCCGATTTGATGTTTGGCATGCCGGTCCCTGAGTTTTCCCTGGCTGACGACGGTTTGATTGAGATCTTTGAATTTATGAGAAATGAGCATTATCATAGCAACTAATACGAAGTGGCTCTTGCCGTTGTGCAAGGGCCGTTTTTTAGGACGGTGAGACAGTGATTTCGGACAAGTATAAATTACGGAAGCCCCAGCGGTTTTTGTTTGCGGTGCTCCGTGAATTGGGATTTTTCTTCAAGGGGGCGCTGGGCAATTTATTCTCCCTCGAGTTTTTGATGGTGTTGGTGCCCCTGTTGGTTTTATGGGAAGTGCTGCCCCGCTATGGCATTACTGGGCCCATCATCCCGCCATTTAGCGTAGTGGTGTCCACATTTTGGCATCTGTTGACCAACCGCGGGTTTTTGCATGACATCGGCGACAGCATGTATACCTTTTTTCGGGGCGTGGGGCTTGCGGTCTTGGTTGCCATCCCCTTAGGGCTTTTGACTGGTTGGAACGAAGGCATCCGCAAACGCATTTTGCCATTATTCCAACTGCTGGCACCCATCCCAGCGCCTGCGTGGGTACCCATTACCATTTTCTTATTCGGGATTGGCACGCCCATGCAGGTCTTCCTGATTTTCCTCGGGGCCTTCTACCCGATTTTATTCAACACCTTCCAAGCCGTGAAAGATACGGACGGAAGGTACCTAGCAAGTGCCCGCGCCTTCGGTGCCAGTGAGTTTACCCTATTGACCCGGGTTTATTTTTGGTCGGCACTGGGTGCTATCATCATGAGTGTTCGTACGGGTGTTTCCGCGGGGCTCGTTATGCTTTTGGTGGCTGAAATGTATGGCGGGAACACGGGAATCGGTTTTGTGATGAACGAAGCCCAGTCCTTCTTCCAAATCCCAGTTGTGGTTGCCAGCATGATGACCCTAGGGATTATTGGTTGGTTCCTCATTGAAGTCCTGAAGTTTTTGGAACTTAAACTCGCCGTTTGGAAAGGAGGAAGGTAATATGATAGAAGCCAGGGGCGTTACCAAATTTTTCTCGGTTGTCAACGATGACCGGACCGCTGACGGGATTACCGCTGTTTTATCCGCCTCCCTCACCATTGAAAGGGGCAAGTTCGTCAGCCTTTTAGGCCCATCCGGGTGTGGGAAATCCACGTTCCTCGAAATGCTCGGCGGCTTGTCGGCACCTACTGAGGGGGCTGTGTTCATCGACGGGATCCAGGTCCTTGAAACGTTGCCGGCGACCCGTAAGGAAACCATCAAATACCGGCGCAAGTACTGGTTCTTATCCCCCCTTGCCAACCACATGTTCAAAAACAAGCCGAAGCATGACATCGCCATGATTTTTCAGGATTATGCGGTGTTCCCATGGATGACCGTCATGAAAAACGTGACCTTTGCCTTAAAGCTGCGGGGGGTTCCAAGAAGCGAGCGCCAGGGCATTGCCCTTGAATACCTGAAAAAAGTAGGGCTTGACCATGCCCTGGGCAAATACCCTTCCCAGTTATCTGGGGGGATGAGGCAACGTCTGGCGTTGGCAAGGGCACTTGCGGTGAAGCCGAAAGTCATCTTGATGGATGAGCCATTTGCCGCCGTGGATACCCTGACCCGTGAACGGCTCCAAGATGAGCTTTTGATCCTCATCAAAGAAAGCGACATCACCATTGTCATGGTCACCCACGACGTGAAGGAAGCCTTGTATCTGTCTGACGAGGTGGTGGTGTTCTCCGCCAACCCGGGGCAAATCCGCAATACCTTTACCATCGACGTGCCACATCCAAGGCGACGCCATGACGACGGGCTGAACGAAATCCATGCCCGCATCGAAGCCTTATTGAAATACGATATTAACCATGAAAGCGAGTATGTGATATAATGGGGACTTTTCGCAAGCAGACTTATAACAACATCACCAATGCCATCGGCAATACCCCTCTTGTCAAGCTAAGCAATTTAGGCGAGGGGCTCGGGGCAGAGGTCTTTGGGAAAATCGAATTCTTCAACCCTTCCGGCAGCATCAAATGCCGTTTGGGCTTTGCCATGCTTGAAGCGGCCCGTGCCAGCGGCAAGCTTAAGCCGGGTGGGGTCGTTATCGAGCCTACCAGCGGCAACACGGGGATCGGCCTTGCCTTTGCCTGTACCGCACTGGGTTATAAATTAATCCTCACCATGCCGGAAACCATGTCCATTGAGCGCCGCAAGCTGGTTAAAATGCTGGGTGCCGACTTGGTCCTTACCCCCGGCAGCGAAGGGATGAAAGGCTCTATCCGCAAGGCCCGTGAATTATGTGCCCAAATCCAGGACAGCTACATGCCCATGCAGTTTGACAACCCGGCAGGGCCTGCCATCCATTACCAGTCAACCGGCCCTGAAATCTGGGAAGACACCGATGGCACCGTCGACATTTTCGTGGCTGGGGTTGGGACCGG
>WRGF01000026.1 GCA_009787345.1 Turicibacter sp. | reverse complement strand
ATCCGTCTATTTTATCAGGTTTTCAGTTGAAAATGGGCTGTTATTTACTGGAAATCCCTGCTTCTAGGAAGGGGTTTCTTGAAAGTTGATTTCCGTGACTTAGTCAGCTGAAATTCCAATCCAAACTGAGAAAACAAGCAGCTCCTGAAGGCATTTGGGTGCGTTGCTATTTAATGTAAAAGCTTGTTCTCAATTTCCTCGACATTAATAACAACCTCTTTTCGTCATTAATTATTCATAGTGCGTTCAAGAGGAACTCGAATGCTACTTAACTCAATGGGGTTTCTCGTGATTGATAGATTAACCACATCTCCCGTAATATTTTCGGTTGCCATTAATAAGAGTGTAGGAGAGGGAGAAAGTACAAATCCTCGTTCCCCAGCCGGGTAGGAGCCTAATTCTATCGACACACTTTCCGAGTTGAAGTGGTTTTTAGCATATCTTTCCGCAATAGCTTTTAAATTTTCTATTTCTTCACTTTCTGGAAGTGAAAATAATTCTAACATCTCTTCCTCGCTCATTTCAAAAAATTCGTCCCTATCCAAGTTATCAAATAAAGCTAAATCAAAATTTTGAATACTCAAGGGCTTTCCAGTATATGCGTCTAAGGAAAATACGATACTGGCGGGAAAAAAACCTTCCTCATCCCCGATAAAATCGCCAGGGCTACTGCCCACATTGCCAACCCAAGTACTTTGGGAAATATGGGGGTTGTAGTTAAACGTTAACTCCAGGTACTTTCCTTGAAGGGTATATCCAAACACATTCAGTACGTATTGGGCTCCGATTTCTGCTACTTCCTCGATGGTAAGAGTATTGGATTGGTCGCCAGGAAAACCATGCTGTCCTTCCATGATAGTAAAATTTCCAACTTCCAAATCCGGTTCAATTTCAGCAAAACTAGTATTAGATTCCACCCTATTTTTTGTATTATTTAAAACTTCTGAAATTTCTAAATTTCCATAAGCTGTACTGTTGCTACAACCCGTTAATACTCCCGATAGAAGACTAAGCCCTACCATTACTCCTATTTTTTTCATATGCTTTCTTCCTCCGTTTTTTATAATAATACTTTTTTCGGCTCTAATTTTAGCAAATAGGTAATAGGGACGGTAAGAGATAACAAAACCGTCCCCGTTCCAACCGCAATAAAAATTAGCATGATTTCCCCCGTTAAAGAGGTATCAAAATATTCTAAAAGTTCCTCTTTGTCTAATTCGCCAGGATTAAACAAGGCAATTTCCCATGGAATACCACCCATAGGGGACAAACTAGTTTGAGTATTATTTTCCATTAAGTGTTGCTCCAATAGTTGACCCGACAGCAGGGTGGAAAGCCCGTTCCCTGCAAAAAGTGAAAGTCCGATTCCAAAAACAGCAACTGTTAAGGTTTCAAGCAATAATTGGGAGATAATATTCTTCTTTCGTTCTCCAAGAGCCATGTACAAGCCAATTTCTGTCCGTCTTTCTTTTAATAAAAGAGTAATGGTCAAAGCCAGCGTAATGACCATTGCACCTATCGCTAAAATTAAAATAATATCCGCAATCGACCTCATGGTATCAAGAGAAGAGATAACAGAAGCATCTACCCCTCGAAAATCGCTAATTTCCCAGTGCTCAGGCAATATTTGCGTGCCAATTTCAGCGAACCGTTCCAAATACCGTGGATCATTTAGCAAAAAAATAGAATGTATTCTTGGTTCATCAAGGTTTATAGTTTCAGCATCAGCAGGCAATAACTCGGAAAATTCCTCCCATTGCTTTCGCATTCCTTCATTGTAAAAATTTATCATAGCTTCTGCCGTGGAAATTGGCATGTAAATTCGATTCTTCAACTCATTTTCTTGTTGTTGTGCCATTTGAAAATCCATACCCGATATAACCGCTAACGACTCGAAATCCAAATGGTTAGTGACTTCAAAAATTCCAATCACTTCAAATCCCAATACTTTATGGGCTACCATGAAATCTACATCATGCCAATATGATGAAAAATTACCAATTCCTCGCCTATAAAATTCAGCAAAATTATAGACGTTATTTTCTAGTTCTATTACAGACCCAATGATTAAGTCATTAAGATTAGCAAATTCATTTGAGATGATGGCAACCCGTGCACCACTTTCCATTTCGTTAGCCGTAAAAGTTCGACCCGAATATAACTTAATCAGCCCCGCCTGAATATCCGTTAACTCGGGATTTTCAACTCCCCGCCCTTCAAATTGTTCAACGATTCCATCACTCCACTCTAGGATTCCTCCGTTCCCTACCCATCGAAGTTCCCGGCTGAAAAAGGACGGTCTCATAAAGGAATCGTAAGTTCTAACATAAGGTAAGTTTCCGATTTCCACTATTTCCTCTAGTGTTGGTTGCGGAGCAGAGAAACGATTGCCATTCACTTCCGCTTCATCGGATGACTGTTCATTTAACACTAAAGTGGCAACAGCCGGTATCCGTTGTATCACACTCCCTTCAATACTGTGAATAGCCCGGCCAATAGAAATTGCACCTGACAAAACGGCACCTAGGATGAATACCAAGATTAGAAGCAGGCTGTTTTTTTGTGGCTGTCTTTTAATGCTAATCAGACTTCGTTTTAAGAAATTCATTTCATTGCTCCCTTTTTAATAAAAACCGTTGCATGAGCAATACTCGTGCAACGGTTAATCTTCCATGGTTTGAACTTTTTGACTAAAGTACGCTAGTGCCAACCCAGCCTGTTGAGTTTAACCAACCATTGTGTTGAGCTGCTGTACCGCCTGTAACTACAACCAAGAAACGAGAGTTTTGCATGCCGTCTACAAATACACGTGCACCGCTATTGACTTGTCCTCGAGCCGTTGCTGTAGTTGAGTTTGCGAAGAAAAGTGCATTTACGCGCACAGTTCTTGTTGAACCGATGAAAGCACTGTTTGCGCTTGCTGACGTTACATTAGCAAATAATGCAACCAACGTTAAAAGTAGTAAAGAAGCCTTTTTTACTTGTTTCATTTAGAAACCTCCTCGATCGACTAGAAACAGTCATTATTTAATGCTCTTTAAGTTTACCATATGAGCTTTCACTGTTTGTTTATTTTCTGTTAAGAGTTTGTTAAGATTCTGTTAATTTTTAACTTAATTTCCATAATTAATCAATACAATGGTCATAAGATAGCAACGCTGCTCATTTTCAGTCATAATTGCGGCAGCCACTGTAAGAGCTATATCGCTTCGAACCCAGCCAAATCTCCCAGCATTTGGTCCTGAGGTCATTTGGACACGCCACCAATGGCCTCCACCCAATAAATTAATTTGATTTCCTTGATGAACCCCGCCCTAGGGAAGCCAAGCCAGTCCCGCACCACTCCGGAGGTTGACCGAATTAAATCTGATATGACCAAAACCAACAACTTGTGAAGAAGCTTGAGCAACTATTTGTTCTGATAATGTCGTTGGAAAGTATCCTCCCAATTACATCCCAGTGATCGATACCAAAGTAACTAACTTTCTCAAAAAAAATTTTACATTTGACTTAAACCTTGAGATTTTTGACGAATGTTCTTCACCACGGACAAGTCCAAACTTACTTTTTGGGCAATGGTTTCATCATCCAAAACATCTAATAAATTTTGTGCGACTTCCAATTTATTTTCCCACTTGCCTTCTTTCTTAACCCCTCAGGGTGAAATAAAAGTCTAGATAAAATTTCCAAAAGTTGTTTAAAGTGTAAACTTTAGTTAAATTTCGTGGGTTAATAAATCGTTTATCAACTTTGAGCTTAGTCCAGGCAAGAAGCTGTC
>WRGF01000025.1 GCA_009787345.1 Turicibacter sp. | reverse complement strand
AAAAAGCACCAATTAAATGTTAATTTTTTCCAGAGAGTGAAGGTTGGGAATGCGCTGATTATTTCCAAAAAATAAATTGGAAATGATTGCGCTTTAGTTAGGAGAACTAAATCGAGGGGAATTTCCCCTAAAACTGGAAAGTTTACTCCTCAGAACTGGCCCTTCCCATCCTCCACAAAAAAGGTTATAATTATCCTAGAACATCCGCTCCTTGCCAGTCACTGACCGCAGGGAGTGTGAATGGCAAGGAGCGAATTTCAGCTATGAACTTAATGACCATTGAAAATATAAAGAAGAGTTATTCTGTCAAGACCCTGCTCAATAACATCTCGTTTGGGATTGCTGAGGGGGAGAAGATTGGGCTGATTGGGGTGAATGGAACTGGGAAGTCTACTTTGCTTAAAATCATTGCGGGGCGGGAGACCCCGGAGGCAGGGCAGATTGTGAAGGGCAATAAGGTGCGGGTGGAGTATTTGTCCCAAAACCCGGAGTATGAGCCAAAAAATTCGGTTTTGGAGCAGATTTTCAAGGGGGATTCCAAGGAGATGACCTTGCTAAGGAAGTACCAGGAAGCCCTTGATGCCATGACCCAGGATTATAACGAGTCAACCAGCAAGAAACTTTTACAAATACAGGAAGAAATTGAGCATTTACACCTGTGGGATTTGGAAAGCGAAGCGAAGTCGATTTTGACGAAGCTTGGGATTACGAATTTTAGCCAGAAAATGAGCGAGTTATCGGGCGGGCAACGGAAGCGTGTCGCCTTGGCATCGGCGCTGATTACCCCGTGCGAGCTCCTGATTTTGGATGAGCCGACCAACCATTTGGACAATGACACCATCCGCAAGCTTGAGGATTACCTGAACAGCCGCAAGGGTTCGCTCTTGATGATTACACACGACCGTTACTTTTTGGACCGGGTGACGAACCGGATTTTGGAGCTTGACAAGGGGAACCTGTACAGTTACGAGGGCAATTACAGCCTCTTTTTGGAGAAGAAAGTGGAACGGATGCAGATGGAGAATGCTAGGGAGGACAAAAGGCAGAACTTGCTTAGAAAGGAACTTGCCTGGGTAAGACGGGGCGCGCAGGCCCGTTCGACGAAGCAAAAAGCACGGTTGCAACGCTTCGATGAGCTGAAAAATCAGGATGGGCCAAGCCAAAATGCGGGGGTGGACATTAGCGTCGCCTCCACCCGTTTGGGGAAAAAAATCCTGGAATTCCATCACGTCGGCAAGTCATTTGGGGATAAAGTGATGGTCAGGGATTTGGATTATGTGCTGGCACGGCAGGATCGGATTGGGATCATCGGCCCCAATGGGGTGGGGAAATCCACGCTGATTAATATGATTAAGGGGGATTTGCTGCCGGATAGCGGGGAAATCGTCATTGGGGAAACCGTTAAGATTGCGGCCTTCTCCCAGGAAATCGACTTCCCGAAGCCGACCATGCGGGCCATTGATTACATCAAGGAAAACAGCGAGATGATTGAAACCTCTGACGGGTCTAAAATCACTGCGTCGCAAATGTGTGAACGATTCTTGTTCGATGGGCATTTGCAGTATTCCCAAATCGGGACGTTGAGCGGGGGGGAAAAACGACGGCTGCACCTGCTTCGCCTGTTGATGGATGCGCCTAACGTGCTGCTGTTTGATGAGCCCACCAATGACTTGGACATTGACACCCTCAACCGGTTGGAGGATTATTTGGATGATTTCAAGGGCATTGTCATCACCGTGTCCCACGACCGCTACTTTTTGGACCGGATTTGCAACAAGATTTTTGCTTATGAGGGAGATGGCAACATCCGGATTTACACCGGGAATTATTCCGATTACATCAGCTTCAAGGAAGCACTGGACGCCCAGGAAGCTGAAGTTTCCAAGCAAGTGGAGGAAAAAGCAAAAATCCGCAGCCACCGGGTGGATAAGCCCAAGTTCAGTTACAAGGAGCAAAAGGAATTTGAGGTGATTGACGACGAGATTGCCGATTTGGAAAATGCTATCAGCCAGCTTGATTTGAAAATGGCGGAGAGTGCTGCTGACTACGTGAAGCTTCAGGAATTGATGGCCGAGAAGTCCGAGGTGGAGGCCCAGTTGGAGGTTAAGATGGAGCGCTGGGAGTATTTGAATGAGTTGAATGAACAGATTAATGGGTAAGAAGTTAAAGGAGCTGATGTGGTGTTGCCTTTCGATGAATTTGGGAAGCCTACCCGCATAAAAACAAAAGCTGTTACTGGCGAGGAACCGATTCCAAAAAAATCTGCCGGAAGATGAGTATGACGACTATGTTTTCGAATCCCTTAAGGCATTTGAAAAGAACTTCACGGATGATTCCAATCTCATTGCGGGAGAAGATGTTTTTTCCGAAATCTTGAAAAAATAAAACAAGCCCAACGACTGAAATAATCGTTGGGCTTGTCTTATTGCTTAAATTTCTCGTTTTTGCAAAAAGTCTAGCATCCTCAAATCGTTTAACGCAAAATAGCGTCCAAGCGGACGCCGATTAGCTATGGAATAGTTTTATTTGGGTGGCGACTGTCCTTTTTCTTCTGGTTCTGGTTTTCCTCCCTTGGGCATATCTGCTGGGTGGGAATCCTGTTTATAATTACCTTCTTGGCTTTTCAGTTTATTTAGCACCCCCACTACTCCTTCGGGAACAGGTATTCCAAGTTCCGCAAGACCCTGTACGATTGAAATGGCATAGTTAATCAGGTAAAAGGTGACTAACGTATCCTTGCCTGTGCCGATTAATGAAAGATATGGATAAGTCCCGACGACAAGCAGAGCCACTGAGAAGTGTGCGATTAAGTCTAAATATCCTGCCCTCTCCTTGATTTTAAGCGATTTGGCATATCCTACCAAAAGGTCAAATAGGTTTAGCCCGATAAATAACTGAATCAAAGTGTTCCACGGGAGTGCTTTGAAAGCCTCTAACAGTTTGGAATTATCTAATTGCATGTCCCTCCCCCCTCGAATCATCATCTATTTGAAGGTATTCCTGTTAGTTGGGTTATATCCTGTGTTTTGAAAAAAAAATAATACTGGTTAATCCAGAGTAGAAACTGACATCTTTTTTTTTCGAGAGGATTGGACACAATCTTAGACTGGTTTCATATATTTATCTTGTAGATGTGCAGAAAGGAAGCGGAGGAGATTTAATTGAGCAAAAAATATAATTTTGACCGTTGTAGTTCGATGAAAAATTACTTATCAGTTTTCAGCTTTATCTTTTACCTTATGGCAATAATTATCTCATTTAAAAATGGAAGATATTTCTTCAGTTATGAAATACCGTCTTTCTCCCTCGTATTTTTTCTATTTTTCCTAATTTTAGGAGTTACTTTCACTATCTTGAAAATGACAATTGAAAGAGTATGTACTGATATTAAAGATAATTTGAGAAATATCGAAGAAAATACAGAAAATTAGAAAAAATATAGCAGTTGCCCAAGAGCAACTGCTTTATTTTTCAAGTACCTGATGTATAGCTATATGTTGCCGTAATACTACTCCCTATACCATTCCCAGCCCCGCTAATTGCAAAATAATCTTCTGCATAATGGATGTGGTCAAGTGTTGCAGTAATCGATTTCATAATTTTTCCATATTCCGCTATTTGGAGTGCGACCGTCGGTTGATAGAGAGTTTCCTTATTGCATTTAAGGTCATCTCCTGATCAGTCCTGAGGAGTAAAATTCCTTCGAGTTAATTACCTAAAATATCCACTTCCCTTAAGCGCTTTCGATTTGGCAAAATTATACGTGAACTTTTA
>WRGF01000024.1 GCA_009787345.1 Turicibacter sp. | reverse complement strand
GATTGGAACGCCAGGATCAAAGCGGCGATGACGACCAAATAAGCATTGCCCGCCTCGTATGCCGCCGCCTGCATTTCCAGGGAAGCCACGATCCCGCCAGCCACGACAGGGGCACTGATAAGGGACATTTCCCAACCAAAAATTGGCGTTCCAAGCAAGAGGATGAAAGCAGCACTTCCCAAAATAGCCACTAAGCCAATGATGACGACGCGCCAGTTTTTCTTGATGTCGGCGATGTCCATGGTCGTCCCCATATCCACTACGATCAACAGGGAAACCACGCCGGTAAAGACCGTATTGGCACCCCCAAGGTCAAAGATGTCCGGGGGAATCAGGCCTGCCCATGAGGTCAATAAAACCAGCAGGGCGAAAATGAAGACGGACGGGAGCCTCGCCTTCGTTTTTAGGGAGATGATGTCCCCGAGGGCAAGGTAGCCGATTAAAATAAAGAATAAGACAATGGCCGGTTGGGCCTGTAAAAATCCGATCATAATGTTCTCCTAAGGCGAAGCAAGAAGCCGTCAAACCCGCCGCAGCTTCTTGCTGGAATTTTTAACACATTTTATTATGATACCATGAATGGTGTTGAAAAATCCATGGTAATTTAAGGATGGTTAGTTACAAAAAGGAAAAGCACCTTTTTGCAACAGGTGAAAGTGCGAATCAATAGCCGTAAATAGCACTGGAAGGTTTACCTAAAATACCTACTCCCTTCGTATCGAAGAATTTTAAAAAGGCCCAGCGAGTGGTTTTATCGCTGAGCCTGCCTGTATTCTTTACCCTACATATTTCACTTTATCCAAATTGATTTCATGAGGCGCAGCCTCCATATCCCCATAACCGGCAATCAGGCTGATGACAAATTCATAGCCATCCTCCCAGCCGACCCGCTTTTTAAACGTTTCTGCATTAGGGCCTTTGAAGGCGAACTCGGTCATGGCCGCCACGACGGAATTGATGCCTAGGGAGGCGGCTGCCAACGCCATGGTCTGCACCAAGATACCGCCGTCCACTTTGGCAATATCATCCCCGTCTGGGGTTTTCAGCACTAAAAACAGGGCCGGTGCATTGTAAAGGACTTTCCCGCCACGGCTCATGATGCGCTCATATGCCCCGGGGATGTTGGCCTTTAAATATGCCATGCCCTCTGCGTCCAACTCCTCGATCAACGCCTTGTCCTTGATGACGATGATTTCCCATGGCTGCTTATTGAGGGCGGATGGCGACTGAAGGCCTGCCTTGGCAATGGCTTTCAACTTTTCTTGTTCGATGGGCGCTCCCGTGTATTTACGGCACGAGAAACGCCCGGCAATGGTGCTCAATACTTCATTCATAAACATCAGCTCCTCTAGGATGGGTTACCCCTATTTTACCACAATCAAGAGATTTCCAACACTTTTTCAGGGGAATTTATGCTAAAACATTCCGATAATTGGAAGTGGGTTAGCAGGTTCCCAAGGCCGCATGTGAATTTTTTTGGAAAAATGTCATAAATCCCCGCACTTTTGGGCAATCTTTAGAGTGAAAAGGAGGTTTTTTTCTATGTCTAAGTACCATGAAGATGGAATGAAACGGTTGACCAGGTCCAATGGGGCCCCTCAACCGGACCATCAGGATACACTGACCGCAGGCCATTACGGTCCGGTGGTCATGCAGGATGTGTGGTTTTTGGAAAAAATGGCGCATTTCGACCGGGAAGTCATCCCTGAGCGGCGGATGCACGCCAAAGGTTCGGGGGCTTATGGGAAATTCACGTTGACCCATGACGTTTCCAAGTACACGAAAGCGACGATTTTCAACGGGATTGGCAAGGAAACCGAGTTGTTCCTGCGCTTCTCATCCGTTGCCGGAGAACGGGGTGCCGCCGATGCCGAGCGGGACATCCGCGGCTTTGCCATCAAATTCTATACAGAAGAAGGGAACTGGGACCTGGTTGGGAACAACACACCGGTGTTCTTTATCCGTGACCCCATCCATTTCCCTGATTTGAACCATGCGGTCAAAAGGGACCCGTACACCAATGAGCGCAACCCGCAAAACAACTGGGACTTCTGGACTTCACTACCTGAGGCCCTGCACCAGATTACCATCGTCATGTCCGACCGGGGGATCCCAGACGGGTACCGCCATATGCACGGGTTCGGTTCCCATACCTATGCCCTTTACAATGACAAAAATGAGCGCCACTGGGTGAAATTCCATTTCCGCACCCAACAGGGTATCAAGAACCTGACCCATGAAGAAGCGGCGGCTGCCATCGGCGAGGACCGTGAAAGTTTCCAAAACGACCTTCGCGGAGCCATCGAACGAAAAGAATATCCGAAATGGACGTTGTTCTTCCAAATCATGACGGAAGAACAGGCCAAGAACCACCGTGACAACCCATTTGACATTACCAAAGTTTGGAGCAAGAAGGAATACCCGCTGATGGAAGTGGGGGTCCTTGAGCTGAACCGCAACCCGGAAAACTACTTCGCAGAAGTGGAGCAGGCAGCTTTCAACCCTGCCCATATCGTGCCGGGGATTGGCCACTCGCCGGATAAGCTCCTTCAAGGGCGGCTGTTCTCCTATGGAGATGCCCACCGCTACCGCCTGGGGGTCAACCATAACCTCATCCCGGTCAACCAGGCGAAAGTCCCTGTCCATTCCTATCACCGCGACGGCATGATGCGCGTAGATGGCAACTATGGGGCGACGAAAGGCTACCATCCCAACAGCTATGGCGAATGGGAACCTCAGCCTGAATACCTGGAACCCCCACTGCCAATCGAAGGCACCGTTGCCCATCACGACCAATATTTAAATGACGACCCTTATTATCAACCAGGGGATTTGTTCCGCCTGATGAAAGAGGATCGCAAAAACGACCTGATTGATACGACTGCCATCAATATCAAGGCCGCCACGAAAAACATCCAGTACCGCCATGCGGCCCATTGCTACTTGGCAGAACCTGAATACGGTAAACGCCTGGCTGATGCCCTTGACCTGAAAATGGACAAAGTCATCGAACTGGCCAACCTATCCATCAAGGACCGGATGAAAGCAACGAGCGCCAAAGAATGGGATGCCAAACTGGGATGCCCGTATGCAAATGAACCAAAATTAGAGAGCACACAACCTAGATAACAAGAAGGGTTACGATTAAAAAGAAGGGCCAAGGAAGGAAACCCGCCTCCCTTGGCCCTTCCTCCTATCATTTAAAAACAAGAGGTAATTCTCATGTCATTCATCAAAAAATTTCTCATTTTATCCGTGGGAATCATTGCTTTGGGGCTAGGAATTTTAGGAGTTTTCCTGCCTATCCTCCCCACGGTTCCCTTTTTGCTTTTAACTTCCTATTGCTTCGTGCGGGGATCCGATCGCTTTGATGATTGGTTTCGTAAAAGTAACCTCTATAAAAAATACCTCGAAGATTTTATCACCCATCGGCGAATGGCATTGAAAAAAAAATGGATGATACTACTGCCCGTTTCCTTCTGCCTAGCTGTCCCCTTTTTTTTGTTTGACATTCTGGCAATGCGCATCGGCATTTTGACCTTAGTCATTTTTAAGTACAGCTATTTCCTTTTTCGTATTGAAACCGCCAATCCTTCACCTATTGACCCAAAATATCCATGTGGCGAAAGCGCCGAATAGAGGCAATCCCGAAGGGTTGCCTCTATTCCGGAGACCGTTATGACCTCACAACTCGGGGCGGAAAACGTCCATAAACTTACCCTCAAATTGGCTGGCCCCGCCGTTATCGCC
>WRGF01000023.1 GCA_009787345.1 Turicibacter sp. | reverse complement strand
TTATAACATGAATCTATTTGAACTTTCAAGCAATTGGAAAAATCTGTACGAACTGGACAGCGAGGACATGGAAGTCTTCAACGCACTCCTTCAAGTGGACGAAGCCATCGAGGAAAAAGCCGTCAACATCGCCTACGTCGTCAAGAAATTGGAAGGCGATGCCGAGACCATCAAAAAAGAGGTGGACAGGCTAAGTGCCTTGCGAAAAACCAACGAGAACAAGCAAAAACGCCTCAAGGAATATCTGTGGCAGAACATGGCCTATCTGGGGATGGAAAAAATCGACACGCCGCTTTTCAAGTTCGCCATCCAAAACAGCGCGCCAAGCCTTAAAATCACGGACACGTCGAAAATTCCGCTAAGGTTCCAGAAACTTGAGCCGGTCATCGACAAGGCGGCCATCAAGGAATCACTCAAAAACGGGGAGGAGGTAGAAGGCGCAAGGCTCATCCAGGGCAAGCACCTTCGCATCAGATAATGCAGATTAAAAAAGCAAGCGACATCAAGCGCCACGACCTGTGGCGCATCCTGATTTACTCAAAGCCCGGCATCGGGAAGACGACAGCCATCGGGCGCCTGGTGGGCAAGACCCTGGTGCTGGACATGGACGGCTCCAGCAAGGTTTTGGCAGGCAAGAAAAACGTGGACATCATCGAATTTGACCGCAACAACCCAGTGGACTTCATGACGGAGTTCTTAAAAGCCGCCCCCGAGATGGTAAAGGGTTACGACAACCTGATCGTGGACAACATCAGCGCCTTCCAGATGGATTTCTTCGTGTTCATGGGCAAATCGAGCCACAACGGCATTTCCAACGAACTTCAGCACTATGGGCAGTTCACCAATTATTTCATCCGGGTGCTGACTGCTATCTATTCGCTTCCTCTGAACGTGATGCTGACGGCGTGGGAGGATGTGCGGGACGTGGAATTGCCCACGGGGCAGAAGGTTTCCCAATACATCCCGCAGATACGGCTTCAGGTCATCAACCCTTTGCTGGGGCTGACGGACATCGTGGGGCGCTTGCTTACCAACGAGCAGACCGGCGCAAGGGGCTTGATTCTGGAAGGCAACGACGGCGTTTACGCCAAGAACCGACTGGACAACCGCAAGGGCTGCAAGGTCGAGGAATTGTTCAAATTCGGTGATGTCGATGCTAAAGCTACGTGATTACCAAGAGGAGCTGATTGACGGGGTGAAGGCATCGATGCTTAAAGGCAACCGGGCCATCATCGTCCAGAGCCCGCCCCGAAGCGGAAAGACCGTCTGCATGGCGCACATCGCCAAGGAGGCGACCGCCAAGGGGAACCGGGTGCTGTTCTTTTGCCACCGGCAGGAAATCAACGACCAGGTGGTCAAGACCTTTGAATCGGCCGGGGTCGACATGGGGCTGGTGATGATTGGGAGCGTCCAAAGCCTGGCGCGCAAGCTGTCAAGCCTGCCCGTCCCGGATTTGATTTTAGTGGACGAGGCCCACCACATCAAGGCCAACAGCTACAAAAAGATTTTGGGGAATTTCCCCAGTGCCTACAAGCTTTACTTTACGGGAACGCCCGTGAGGACAAACGGCGAAGGGTTCGAGGAGCTGGCCGACGACCTGATCTTGGGGAAGCCGGTGAAGTGGCTCCAAGCCAATGGCAACATTGCCCCTTTCCGTTATTATGGCCCAACATTGATCGATTCATCCAAATTAAAGAAAAAAGCCGGAGAATTTACCGCCAAGTCCATCGACGAGGGCTTGAAAAAAGCCGTCTACGGGGATGTCATCGCCCATTATGAGAAACTGGCCAAAGGGCTTCAGGCCATCGTCTACGCCCACACGGTGGAAGCCGGGGGGCAGGTGGCAAAGGAGTTCCAAAAGGCCGGGTACCGGGCGGCAGTCTTGCACGGGAAAACGCCGAAGCAAGAGCGGTCGCAGTCCATGGCGGATTTTCGCGCCGGGAAGTTAGAAGTTATGGTGAATGTGGAATTATTTACCGAAGGAATCGACCTCCCCGGCGTGGACTGCTGCATCATGCTAAGGCCCACCCAGTCGCTGTCGCTGTTCCTGCAATTTGCCATGAGGCCCCTCAACCCGAGGGAAGGAAAGACGGCGATACTCATCGACCATGTGGGGAATTCAGCCATCCACGGCCTGCCAAACGCGGACAGGGAGTGGCGGATCGACGGCATGAAGGCCATCCAAAGGACCTACAACACGGACGGCGAGCTGGTCATCAAGACCTGCGACAGCTGCTTTGGCTGTTACGAATCCAAGGAACACAAAGCCTGCCCCTACTGCGGGGAGGTGCCCGAGCTGACAGCCCGGGAAATGGACAACATCCGGCAGATGGAGCTCCAGGAAATCACGGAGCAGAATGCCAAGGAACTGAAAAGCCGGGTGGCGAATTTCTACGACGCCAGCGCCTGCCAGACCATCGACGAACTGCTGGAATACAAGCGGCAAAAAGGCTACAAGCACGGCTGGTTTTACCACCAGGCGAAAAAACTCGGATTATTATAAATAGAAAAGGGAGAGATTGCTATGTTTACCATTGATTACAACGCACACAAACCATTCACGGAGCGCTTCGAGCGGGTCCCGGCAGGCACTTACGAGGTGCTGGTCGAAGGGATCGGAACCGTGGAGAACGAGAACGGCAAGAAATTCGAGATCAACTTCAAGATCCGCAGCGATTTCCAGCAGCCGATGCAAGGAAGCTTGATCACCGAGCGCTGGTTTGCCAACAAGCAAACCGGCGAATACCATGAAATCAGCCGAAGCAACATGATGGCCATGCTTTCCGGGATTGCGAAGCTCAAAGGGGTGCAAGACGGCCAGAAATTCAAGGACTTTGACGACTACGTGAACTTCCTGATTGGCACGCCTATCCTATTGACCATCGACTGGCGGGATTCCAAGCCGAATGCCGAGGGGCGCACGTTCCCGAACCTGGTCATCCAGAGGATGGAGCCATCCAAAGCGGCGGCAGCCCCTAGCAACGTGGTGGGCATCAACGAAGCCGACTTGCCATTTTAAGCCATGAAGATGGTGGACTATGCGCTCAAATACTGGGAGCTCGGGTATTCCCCGATCCCCGTTTCCAAGGATAAACGGCCCTTAGCAAAATTTGCCGGGAAAAAGTTTACAAAAGAAGAAATTATATCACTTTGGGGAAACAACCCGGGTGCCAACATCGCCCTTTTGACGGATTCCATCTTCGTGGTGGACATCGACCGCAAAGGGGCCGTGGACGGCTACCGCTCCCTGTTCGCGACGGACATGGGGCGGGTGCTTGCCAAGAACCCGAGCCTGACCCAGACGACGGCTTCGGGCGGGGCGCAGATTGTTTACAAGAAGCCCAAAGGGGTTGCCATCTCCCAGAAAATCGGGTGGATGGAAGGCGTGGACGTGAAGGCATCGGACAATAATTATTTCCTGGTGCCTCCAAGCGTCACCGAGAAGGGCATGTACAAGTGGAACGACCACGGGGTGCCCATCGCAGAAGCGCCGAAGGAATTGGTAGAGGCATTGAGACAGCCGGAAAAAGAGGTAACCAAAAGGGATGCCCCGGTGGTGTATAATCAGACGAAGAGCAACAAAACGACGGAATTGTTCGAGACGATTGCGGAAGGGTTTGGGAACGAAGGGGGGAGAAACAACGCCCTCGTCAGTTTTGCGGCGGCGCTCCTTTGGCGGGTCCCGGCCTACTTGGCCTGGGAGCTGGTCAAGATTGCCAACGGCAACACAGCGGACCC
>WRGF01000022.1 GCA_009787345.1 Turicibacter sp. | reverse complement strand
TAAATTTTTCATCTTTCTTTGGATGGCAACCTTGCGCCCAATAGGTAAATCCATAGACATCAACTCCTTGCCATTAAGCTTAACGTGGAATTTCATTTTTGTCAAATGATACGCCCAGAATATGTCAGAATTTGCAGTTTGAACACTGAGGTGAAAATCGACATGATAAATCCCCTGCTTTTGTCGAAACATAAAATGTCGGTTTTTAAAATTAGAAAGCGTTGTATTTTACTTTCACGTTATGTATAATTGTCCCATACTCAATTTGTCAGAAAATGAAAAATTGAGGGAGAAATTAGGAGGCGAATGATATGGACAAATTTAAAAATATGTTAAGCAAGGCGGTTTTATCAGTATTGGCAGTAAGTATGTTGTTAGGAGGAGGTGCAATTGAGGCGCTGGCAAATACTGCTATTGCTCCAATGTGTAATCAACTGGTCTTGCGTTCATATTTTGTTAGCAGAGGTTCAGCAACTGAAGTTAGAGATGCACCAGGTGGAGGTAGAGTTGTTATAATGGCTCATGAAGGAGCACCAGTTACAGTAAGAGGTGCCGCAGTTAATGGATGGCGACCTATTAGGTGGAATGGGCAAAATCTATTTATTTTAAATAGCCGACTTTCCTTTACCTCCGCAGTTGCGTGTCTGAGCCTTCCAGTTGATGAACACTAAAAAATCCTTCGGGACGTTCTGTTACTTTAGAACAGATATAACTAGGGGTTCCCAAAAATCATTCAATCGTGTGCCATTAACCATGAAAAGATTATGGCTGCAAAATTTATTATTACTGTTGATTGTTGCTGTCATCGGGGTATTTCTTTCTTTGTCGTTAGTTGTACGCCAAATAACCATTAATTTACAGGAAGGGGTATTAGAGCGTGTAGCCCCTGTTGTGACCTTTGGATTGAAGGAGGAAGTTTGGGAGACGCAATCAGCGCAAGACCCAGTAATAACTTGGGAGATAGTGCATTCATTAGGTACATTACCTTATATCCGCACTTATAACTTAAACTCATTCATCAATTTACTGGATTTTCGCAACCAAGAGGCAATCCCTATGATTTTGGGAAACTCAAATGATGAGATTGCCGATTTACTTCTGGAAAGAAGTGAGTTTTCACACTCGATACCACCTTTTAGGAACGTAACGGGAATTATATCACCAATTCCTATTGAATTTACGTTGGGGACGCTCGAACTGAGTCAAGGGCGCTTTATGACCGATGAGGAAATTTTAAGAGGGGGCGAAGTCATTGTCATTGCAGAACTGTACGCCCAATCAAACGGCTTGAACATCGGGGATACGCTAAGTTTGGAGTACCGTAGGCAAGGTATAGGATTGGACTTCCCAGCCGAAGAATTTCCAGAAGAGGAACTGCTTTATCAACGGATTGTGGATTTTGAAATCATCGGTTTATTTACAGTAAACGAAGAATATTTGACGGTTGAATCCATAGGGGATGCCTTTAATATCCTTGGTTTGTATAATCGTTTCTTTACATCTCACTTGCTTCTAGAGGATATGGCACGTGGAGGACTACCTGCCCAGGAAAAATGGCATGAATGGTTAAGTGATGTAACAGAAAATGACAGGGGAGATTTTCCACTATCTTCTGAGCATCCCTTCCCGATAGATGCTGCATTCGCCTTATATGATTCTAGGGATTTACGGGATTTGGAACGGGCGGCAGAGGAGATTTTGCCTGATGGATGGCGTATCATCAGTACGGATAGAGCATTTTCACCCGTAGAGTCGGCCATGAATAATATGGTTTTGGTTTCAGACTATACTTTATGGATGACGGCAATTGCTTCTGTTTTTATCTTAGGATTGACTTCATTGCTTTTCATCAGGGATAGGCGCTTTGAAGTAGGAGTATACCTCGGAATGGGCGAGAGAAAATTGAATATTATCAAGCAATTTTTAGTGGAGTTGATCGTAATCACTGGATTTGGACTCACACTAGCGATGGCTGTTAGCCAATTCATAGCACCAACCATCACCCGGAATTTACTTGAAATTCATGCGATAAATGAACTCAGCGTGATACGGGAGCCATTTTTCCATTATCCGCAGTCTTCATTTTTAGGGTTATACCGTTCGACACCCATGACTCTCGAAGAAATCATGGAAATTGGAAACACATCTTTAACCACTGGGACAATGGGCTGGATAATCCTGATAGGAATGTTATTGGTAGCGGTGTCAGCGTTGCTTCCCATTCTATATTTACTAAAACTTGATCCGAAAAAAATATTAATGGTTCACTAAATTTACCTTACGAGAAAACAGGAGGCGAATGATATGGACAAATTTAAAAAATTAAAAAATGTGTTAAGCAAGACGGTTTTATCAGTATTGTTTTATGAAAGGAAGTTTTGGAAAAAAATTACATCAATATGCTTAGCAACTGCAATGGGGTTAGTTAGTTTACTTCCCACCACACAGGTTACAGTTATGGCGACAGACTTATTCCTGGAGCATTTACCACAAGAAAATGAAATTGAGGCTAGAGGGCCTGTGGGAATTTTGTTGCTAATTGTAGCTGGAGTTATCGTAGCAACCATAACTCCAAGTGGAATGGTAGTACATGCGCCTAGCCCAACGGGGGCTACGGCAGCGGCACAACGGGCATTTAATAATGGGCAACGTGGGAATTTTGTGTGGGGTACGGGTGGTTCAGGTTGCGGAACAGGAGGAAGCGGTTCACTTGTCCATGTTTGCTCTGCTCCGGTACTAGGCGAATAATGTTTGTTCGTAACGAGTTGAAAGTTTTTCAAAAAGGAAGATTGCTTTTATTAACTGGCAAGTTTGGCCCGCTCATTATTCTTGTGGTAACGTTTTTTTTCGTCAGAACCTTCTTATTGACTCCAATAACAGTAAGTGGGGATTCGATGTATCCAGCCCTTCAGGACGGGGATTCTGTTGTGGTTTGGCGCATGTATCCACAAGTGGGGAAGTTCGATATCATTGTGTTTGAAATGACACAGGAAACCTATTACGTTAAACGAGTTATTGGAAAGCCAGGACAAATTGTTAGATATGTAAATAACCAGCTCTATATAGATGAAACACCTGTAGAAGAACCATTTTTAAGTGCTAGCGTTTGGACAGAAGATTTCTCCTTACAGGATATTGTAGGGGATAGATTTAAAGATAGAGTAATCCCTCAAGGATATTTTCTTGTTTTAGGAGACCCACGTCAGGATACTTTGGACAGCCGTCATTTCGGTTTGATTCATGAAGAGCAGATTCTTGGTCGTGCATTATGGGTTCAATGGCCACTATCCAGGTTTGGATGGGTTGACTAATTGAAAAGCCGTTGCAGTGTTGGAAGACATTCCAATACCGCAACGGCTTTTTCGTTGTATTTCTCAATTAGTTAAATCTGTGTGTGAGTAGGAATTTCGATGACCCGTGGCCTAACCCATTCATCGTTATTTTGGGGACTAATCCATACTATCAATGCAAAAGCCAAGATGGTTGGAAAAAACCTTAAGATAAGTCGTTTGTTTTGCTTCATAACTTCAACTCCCGTTCTTTTTTTGTAGAAAAAGGTTGCCATTTTACAGTCCTCTTTCTCTGTATGATAATCAGCGATGTACCCTGAAGGTACCCGTCATTTAGCTTATTTTGTTGAAGCAGAAAATAAGCCAGGGTTAATTCCACTGCAAGCCTCTGCGTTTCATCAGCTACTAACAATA
>WRGF01000021.1 GCA_009787345.1 Turicibacter sp. | reverse complement strand
ATTGAAGAAGTTTCTGCAATTCTGACGGGAGAGGAGCTCTAACTTCATTTGCTGTTGAAGTTAGTGCCCTTGACGGAATAGGTCGGATTTGCTATAATTTAGACATAGCTAAAGTTTATCAGCCCGACATATTGTCATTTTGGTTACTTACGAAAACACCCGCCCTCGCTCACAGGGACGGGTGTTTTGCTGTTTATGCTAATTAATGCCTGTTTCCTCAGTTATGCCAGATTTTTTGTATGCGACCACGGACAATTAACCACAATACTTTTGCAACACCGATGACTCCTAGCAGGCAGCCCCGAATTGGCGGGGATGCCTTTTAGAATTCCTTCCTGATGAGCGATTAAAGCCACTTCATGGAGAAAGGGATTTTAAGATGCAAGGAAACGTCGAACAATTTTTGCTTTGCCTTCAGGTCGAGAGGTGGTATTCGCCAACAACACTGGGGGGCTATCGGTACAGCTTGGGACAATATGTCAGGTTTCTATCCGCCAGGGGCGTAAAGTGCCTATCAGAGGTCAAGCACGAAACGCTCCAGGCCTATGTGAGGGAAATGCACGGCTTTGGGATGGCCGCCAATACCGTGTGCAGGCATTTAGCGGCCATCAGTGGACTGCATGATTTTTTGAACGTTGAAAAACTATCAAAAACGCCCAACCCGTGCCGCTTGTTAGGAAGGCCGAAAATCCCTAAACGGCTTCCCCGTTGGTTGGGTTTGGGAGAGGTTTTAGCCATTTTGTCGCCTCCCCGGGAAACCTGCCCCCTGAATTTGCGGAATATTGCCATGCTAGAAATCCTTTACGGTTCCGGGCTTCGTGCCAGTGAGTTGGTGTCGCTGACTTTCGACAACCTCCATTTGACCAAAAGGTTGCTCCGGTTCGTGGGGAAAGGGAACCGGGAACGGATCGTGCCGATGAGCGCCGTGTCCGTCACGGCAATCAATGATTATTTGGAGATGGGCCGCCCCAGATTGGCATCCGGTAAAACTCCCTATGTGTTTTTGAACCACCTAGGCAATCGCTTGACCCGGCAAGGGCTTTGGCACATCGTCAAGAAGACAGGCCTGCAAGCCGGCCTGAACAAATCTGTCAGCCCGCACATGTTCCGGCATTCCTTTGCCACGCACTTGCTTGAAAACGGCGCTTCCTTAGTGGACATCCAACAGATGTTGGGGCATAAAAGCCTCGCCACGACCGAGGTTTACACGCATTTATCCATCCACCACCTGCGAATTGCCATCAGCGAAGCCCATCCCCGTTCGCCAAAACGAAGCAACTTCCCCCAGGGCGAGGATGCCTTGTCTACATCGCCTGGAGCCGCACCTCAGGACGTGACAAAGAACCGCAAGCCAAAACTGCCTTTCATAATGTCTATTGAGTGATAAGTAAGTGGTCATCCTTGCAGCACCGAATAAAATATCACTGCAAACGATGCTTGCTTTGTATAGCTTCCTTACTTGATGGAGTTTTATCAGAAAAGCGAACAAAATACCACATGATTTATTGGTGGCAGAGTATAACCAAATCGACAAAAAGAAATAAAACCTGCCATTTTCTAAAAAGCGAAGCCTCGGGACAAATAGACAAAAGACCCCTCCCCCACCGATTAGCAAACTCCCCCCCAGGCTTGAGGGGAGTTTTTTATCATCCGCTACCGAAAGAGAGTAGGGTGGGCAAGGGAAAAACGGTCGAAAAAAAAAAGACCTTTTCCAAGGCCTTAAAACTCATCATTACTCTGCTTGCTAATTCTATACATATCAAAGGTGATTTTGCCACCGATGACGGCTACAACCAAACCCATTGACACAACGATTTTATTCAACTTCTAACTCGCTAATTCTTTTTTCAATGACGGCAACATCTTCGTTGCTCATGCCGCTCTTTGCTTCGATAATTTCATTTTTCAACCCTCTAATTTTAAGCCCTGGATTGAATTTTTCGATTTTCAACAAAGTAAATAATTTATCTTTTTGACGTTCTCTGATTTCTAACTCTGTCATTGTAAGCCACCTCTTTTGAAATTTTAGTTCGGGTAACCTTTGCACCAAACAATGCGGCAGCAAGTCCAACATTTAACACGATTAACTCAAGCATTTATTTTTTGTGCCTTGTCGCGGCCCCATCCCCGTAGAGTTCGTTGAATTCTTTTTCAACCATCGCTTTATCCTCGTCCATCATCTTCGCCCTTAGGCGGGCGATTTTGTTTTCGAGCAATGGATATATTTCCGGAAGTCCGTGACGCAATTCAAGGTATTCGAACAAAAGCTCTCTACGTTGTTCCCTGATTTCCAACTCTGTTGACATAGGAATTCCTCCTCGTTTTTTCTAATGCTTGACTGGGCCTTCATTCTGTTATTGTTTTTTTGCCATTCGCTCTTCATTTTTTTTCTGAATAGATTTCACTACGTCATCATCCATCATTACGGCGATGGCTTCTCTCATTTCTTCCATGTCCTCAATTTTTAAGGCTTGGTTATAAAGTGTTTTTAACAATGTTTCAATTACTTCTTTACCCATTATGGCACCTCCATTTTATATACATATCTTTGTTGTCAATTAATTAGCCTGGTTCAATTCATAATTTTTAAGTTTGGAAATGAGTTCACCTGGTTCAATTTCTAAATACTGCGCTATGGCGAGTATCACTTTTAGTTTCAACTCCAAGCATGATTTTCCTCTTATGATGAAAGTGTTTAGCATGTTTTGAGACAGCCCCAAACCTTTGTTTAGAGCATATCTCGTTACTCCGTATTCTTCGCACAAAAGGTCTATTGCATGTTTATCCATTTGAGCTTATCACCTCCTAAATTAATTATACCACTTCTTCAGGTAGCTTACAAGTGAATGATAAACTGTTGTTGACTAGAATACAATAGTATGCTATAATTAACTTACAAACAAAACTTGGCATGTGACGAAAATAGGAGGAAACGAAATGAACAATTACACAATAAACGCACCACTTTATATGCAGGGAGATACAGAACTCGGAAATTTGTTAATAATTATGATGGTCGGGGGATTTGTTTTTGTTTTGCTAGGCGTAAAAGTCTGGGACGCTATCGAAGAGGCTCATAAACATCGGAAAGCACTCACAGGTGGTAAGAGAAGACCAAACTTGCAGACAAGGCTTTACAGAGCTTACAAAAGGAAGCATAGAGCTAAATTGAAAAGACTACAAGCCAACTAAAAAGAAAAAAGCCCGACAACATTTGGGCTTTTAATTATATAGTCGACGGAGCCGTGCGTGGAAAATCATGGTTGCCATTAGAAAAACTAGCATGGGAAGAGCCAAAACCATTAAGGCCTCTGCAAGAGGGACGCTTCGAGATAAAAACGAGAACAAGAGTAAAAAAATGGTAGTGCCCGCAAAGAAGAACAAATTGAATAGGGATGTCGCTTTTTTGGCTGTCTGTTCCGAGAGGGAAATGAGCCTTGCCAGGATTTCATCACGCAAGTCCTCTGGCATCCCGTTAATCGTGGAACGGATGACTTCCCAGTCAAAATCGAATGCCTTATAAAATTCATTCATCTTTTCCCTAAATTCATTTTTTTCCAAAGTCACGATGTGTGATGGTAGTATAGAAATCAGACACCTCAAACAGGAGGATTTTACTGTCATTTGATATACTGTCATAAGAGAGTAGAGAGCAAAGGAGCTTATGAC
>WRGF01000020.1 GCA_009787345.1 Turicibacter sp. | reverse complement strand
AGAACATGCGTTTAATAATAAAAGCGACAAGGCTGATGGATTAATTTTACCATCCTTGTCGCAATTTTCATATACGGTCTGTTATGACCCGCTTACTAAACATAAGAAAACGACTTGCCCATGTGTTTGGGCGATTTGCCGCCACCGAAGTTCCCGAAAATACCGAAGCTCCAGCACTTGCCGAAGGTTGGGGTCGGACTGGTGGCTGATGAACGCTTCAATCTGTCCCGCTTCTTCCCGAAGCCGTGCCAGCCGCAACCCGGCTCCCGAAACACGGCTCCCGAAACACGCTCCAGGCACCCGATTTCGGCCCAAATTTGCGGGTAACGCTTCAGCTGTTTCAAGGTCATAGGCTTAATTTTTTGGTCTGGCGGGTTCATCACGATGGCATGGTACCACTCCCAGTCGTAGATTTTGAAGGGGATGTTTTTCTCAGCCAACAATTCTTCGGCAAGCTTTACCTGCCACGGGAAATAGGCATAAACCACTTGCCTCGCCCCGCTTTTGCTTCGATTGATGTACACTTTCAGTTCGGCAACCCAAAGGGATTCGGCGTTTCTTAAGGAGTGTTCGCTCATTGGCTGTCCCCCTTTAGCGTGCGGGGCAGGGACTGGTAAGGGGAGGAGTTGTTTTCGCCGTACAGGAGGTGGTGGTTCCAGATTTGTTTTGCTGAAAGGACATGGGACAGTTGTTCCTGAGCAGTTTTTAGTTGGCAACGCAGGGTGTTTTCCCGCCAGTTCAGGTCGGTGAGCTGGTCGATGGGGGTTTCGTTTTGGTCGTAGGTGTAGGTGAGCAGTTCTTCTGGGGATGTGAAGTGGTACATGTTTATCTCTCTCCATTTCTTTAGCGGCTTCCGATGACAATCTCGTAAGTGCCGTCTTGTAGGATGATGCGGTAGGGCAGTTTCTGATGGATTAGTTCGGCGATGGCAAAAGCCAGCTGGTATTCGTTGTGGGCGGTAACCGTTCCTTTTCGTGTGCCGACGGTTTGGTAAAACTCCGTGTACCATTCCATTAACCAATCCCCCGAAGCCTAAAATTCCGCGACTGCTCCCTTTGTATCGGGAAGTAATATTTCCCCGCCCGCTCCAATAGCCTGCCCGCCAGGGCTTCGTCCAGGAGTATCAAATCCTTGATTAACAGCTCGCTGGAAATAATCGTCGGAAGCCGTGCTTTGTAGCGGTCATTAATCAACTGCCACGCATTTTGCACATCCCATGCGTTAGCCATGCCTTTGAGTAAATCATCAATGTATAAGACTTCCGCCTGGGCATTTTTCTGGTAGCAATCGTCCCGCTTCTGGGCATCTTTTTCTCGCTTCGTGGTATCGCAAAACGGAGCCCACGACATGTACCTCACCTGCTTGTAATCGAGGAGCAACTGGTTGCAGATGGACGAACACACCATGGTTTTCCCCGAACCGCTTTGCCCGAGCACAATGAACCAGACGGAATTAAAGTTGTCCAAATAATCCTGTGCCAGAGTTTTCAGCCCTTTTTGCCAATCCTCGGTGGCAACGAATTTATCCAGGCTATTGTGAAGCAAATCCCGAACCCACTAGCGTTTTTAGCCTCCTCCCGCATTTTCCGTATAGGAATGTACTAATGCGGGTCTATATCAGGCTTCTGTTGTTCACGGGAATCCGTGCAAGCGAAGGAGTAGCCCTGGAATGGGGCGATATTGATTTCGCCCAATCCAAAGTCACGATTTCCAAACAAGTCACCACTGAGGGTAAAATCGGCACGACTAAAACGGAAACCAGCAACCGTATGTTAAAGGTGGAAGCAAGGACGATGGAAGTTTTGAAGCAGTGGCGGTTATATCAATCACGGGCCTACTTAAAACTAGGAAAACCCAGGCCGACCTACTTATTTACCTCATTTGGCGGGCAAACCCCAAGGACAGGCGATGAAGTGGGAAAAGCCTTCCGTGTCATCGCCGATAAACTGGGATTAAAGGATGTGAGCCTTCATACGTTAAGGCATACCCACACCTCCCACCTAATCAATGCAGGCGTTCCCTACAAGCAAGTCCAAGAGCGATTAGGACATGAAACCATAAAAATCACCCTAGACATTTACAGCCACCTCTCCAAAAAATCCGAAGCCCAACTCATCGACTTATTAACCACCTACGACAGCATTAGGTAAAAGGTTAGTTAAAGGCAAAATGCGAAACAGCCTCCTCCAACAAACGTTGGTATGACCACATCCAGCACCCCAACAGTTCTATCTTGCCGAAATCTGGCATATACTGTTTCAATAATGAAGGGGGGAAGCATTTATGCCGAATATGTATGATTTGAAACTAATTATTGAACTGATGTGGTACCAGATTCGTGCGATGATTGTTTTGGGCAGGCAAAAGCCTCGGGAGCGGTGGTTGTTGACCGGTATTTATTCCGAATGCGAACTGTGCCGGTTTTGCTAGGGGAAAACAGCTTTTTCGGCGCTAAAAAAGAGGCTGTTGCAATGTGCGCAACAGCCTCTTTGATTATAACATCCCCCAAATAATCGTGGACACGATGGTCATGACAATTCCTACCAAGGATTCGTAAGGGACAACTTTCAGGCGCTTGGTGATGTCCATGTAAACGGAACCGCCTGTGGCGTGGAAGAAGGAACCATGTGGCAGGTGGTCGAGGACGGTTGCCCCCGTGTGGACCATGGCGGCACCGGCAATAGCGCTTACGCCACCGCCAACGATGGCCCCTCCGAATGTTGCCGATGCCAGGTTAGCCCCAGCAGTGGTAGAGGCAGTCGCTGCTGACATTAAAATCCCCGAAATCGGTGCCAGTAAGAACATGGGCAAATGCATGGCTTCAAGTAATACGATGGTGTCATTCCTTAGGCCGGAGGCGGCAATGATCCCTGATATCGCACCTGTTCCCAGCAAGAGAATGGTTATAGGCATCATCTTGCCCAAGCCAAAGTTCATGTAGTCGTTTAAATGGCGGATTTTTCCCATCGCCAGGCAACCGATGATCCCACCCACAGGAAGGGCAATAAGTGGATCGACGGCTAAATCAAACATTGGGCGGAGTGCAAGTAAAATAATGGTTACGACAGGGCCTACAATGGCAGCCCAAAACTTAGGCAAGTCCTGCTTCGGGGAATCCGTACTCTCGATGGCAACTTCCTCTCCGGCATATTTTTTCGCCAGGTACTTGGCGAGGATAATGGTCATAATCAACCCCGCAATGGCTGGCACGATATTGGCAACCATCAACGATTGGAGTTCAACCCCGAAGTTTTCAGCAGTGGCAATGGTATTTGGGTTGGGGGAAAGCATATTCCCAGCCTTCCCGCCCCCAATCATGGCCAGGAGCACTGCCATCGTCGGCAATTTGACTTTTTTAGCAGTCATCAAAGCGATAGGGGCCACTGTAATGACGGCAACGTCGATAAATACCCCAACGCCGGTCAATAGCATCACCGATAAAGCCAGAGCGATGAGCGCGCCTTTCTCGCCGATGACTTTGATGATTTTCGCGGCAATGGTAGCGGCTGCTCCGGTTTGGATCAAGACGCCTGCCAAAACGCCAGCTGTGATGATGCGGATAACGGCGGGAATCATCCCACGGGCACCATCCAGCAAAATGTTGACG
>WRGF01000019.1 GCA_009787345.1 Turicibacter sp. | reverse complement strand
TCCCGACCAGGGCTTTTTGCGTTACATAAACTTTGATACGGCAATTATACCATGGGAACCGGGAAGGGTTAAAGCCGTGTTGTTATTTGACGCTTACCAAAAAAATGTGAAATTAAGCAATATGTCAAAAAGCGACCGAATTTTCGGGGGAGGGGGTGAGATAATGAACTCGTACTAATTATTCGGCTTAGGTGAGGAATTGCCTAGTAAAAAATTGGAGTAGAAACGAATGAGGGTAAAATTTTTCAAGTTGCGACTTTGGACTACGGCGTGGATTTTGTGAGGCATGAAATCGAATGGTTTCAGCGTTTAAAAGAAAAGATGAAACATGGAGGAGATTGAAAGATGAAAAAAGATTTTACCGAGGAATACGTCCCAATCAATGGGATTGAGCAGTATTTTTTACACTATCCCGCCGAGGCGGAAGAGGTGGTGCTTATGCTACACGGCGGCCCCGGCTTTCCGAATTCCTATACCGCTTATTATGTACATCCCTTTTTGGATTTTTGTAACGTGGTATATTATGACCAGCGGGGCGCGGGGAAAACGCAATTAAAAAATAGGACAAATCCCGATACCTTGAGCTATACAATCTTGTTGGAGGATTTACACCGGACCGTCCAATATGTGAAAGAAAAATATAAAACCGAGCGGGTGCTGTTGGCAGGACATTCTTGTGGAAGCCTGTTGGGGACACAGTATATTTTGAAGTACCCCAATGATGTCCTCGCCTATATCGGGTACGGGCAGATGGTGGAATCCAAGGCCCTGCACCGCATTTGGTACATGGACTTGCGAAAGACCATAGAAAAAAGCAAACACAAACGGGATCTTAAAAAAATGGCGGCAATCAGCAGTGAGTTCCCCAATGTTCCCATGGAGCAATTTGTAGCGGGCGTCCATATTTTGACGGATATGCATTTGAAATACAGCTACGGGGACAAAAACTATATGTCCATTTTTCGTAGAAGTCCGATTATGACGTTCAAGGATGGCATGATAATGATGCGGGCAGGGAAAAACAATGAAAAGTTGATAGAAGAAACTTACGGTTTCGATATTTCGGATATTGCCTTGTATCAACTTCCGATTTTCTATGTTTTAGGCAGATACGACGCATTGACATCAAGTGAACTGGCCGCTGAATATTTTGAAAAAATAAGCGCGCCGAAAAAGGGTCTTTATTGGATTGAAAATGCAGGACACATGACGGACACCGACCAACCCGAGGCGTTTGGTAAGGCAATTTTAGATATTATAGAAGCGTGTAATTAATATGTTGCGAAGAGTTGAAATTACAGAAAAAAATAATGATATGAATGCCCTGTATACCACGGCATTTCCAAAACAGGAGCAGATGCCCTTATCCCTGCTGTTTCGAGCGGTAAAAAAGGGGACAGCCAGATTTGATACCTAATATGACGGCGATGTGTTCGTCGGTCTCTGCTACACTGTTTCATGGTAGGATGTAACTTATATAGGGTATTTAGCCATACGCAGTGACATTCGTGCCAAAGGGTACGGCTCACAAATTTTGAAAGACATTCGTGAGATATACCCCCATCAGCGGATTGTCCTTTGCTTGGATCAGCAAGATGAAGAGGCTTCAGACCGAGACATTCGGAAAAAACGAAAAGTATTTTACGAAAAAAACGGGATAAATCCGGGGATGGCTTTTTACTTTATCGGAAGGAATTCTTTAGTAGAAATTTTGGCGGAAAAAACAGTATTCACACTCTCTGCTGATTGTAAGACTTATGGTTGTAATTCCCTTTCTCAAACAGTGTAATTTTCGCACCTGTCATGGACACTTGCGGCTTCATTAAATTTTAGAAGGTCAGCAATGCGTAATGCACCGCATATAAAGTCACGATGATAACACGGAAGTATCCGATTTGATTTAAATAAGAATAACTCTACAGCGGTAATCTAACGACAATCAGGTGAGGGTATATTTTAAGTCGGGAGATTTCTTAGCATCTACCGAACGTAAAATGTTACTGACCCCATCACTAGCTGGATTAAAATATTTTGACATCAAAGGAAAAAATCTAAAGTCAGTTGCGAATTGACCAAGTAGATATGATTGCCTCCTCTGATAGATGCCATTGTACTAAAAAAGAGGAGGCAATCACACAACAAAACATTTATGGAATGTTCCTTGGTTTTTCATATGAAAAACGGTAGAATAGAGAGTGAGACTTTAAAGGCGGTGTAATTTATGGACCAAGCAAAAGAATTAATGCTGCGAGGGGAATTTTATATCCCATGGAGCGAGGAATTGACTAAAGAACGGGAGTTGGCGAAGGATTTGACCTTTGAACTGAATCATACTGCCCCGTCACAGCGGGAGAAGAGGAAGGGGATTGTTGAACAGCTGATCCCCAACATTGGCGAGGGGCATTGGATTGAGTCGCCTTTCAACTGTGATTATGGCTATAATATTGAGGCGGGCTCGAATTTTTATGCTAATACGAACTGTACCATCTTGGACTGTGCCAAAGTGAGTATCGGCAATGACGTGCTTTTTGGCCCGAATGTCAGCCTATATACCCCCAATCACGCCTTCGATGCCAGTGAAAGGAAGGCAGGGTGGGAGCAGTCCCTTCCCATTGCCATCGGGGATAATGTCTGGCTTGGGGGTTCCGTGACTGTGGTGGGCGGGGTAACCATCGGCAAAAATTCCATCATCGGTGCCGGCAGCGTGGTAACCAAGGACATCCCTGAAAACGTGTTGGCGGCGGGTGTCCCATGCCGTGTCATCCGGGAGATAACGGAATCGGATAAATCAATGTGACCCTCATTGGGTTAGGTGATGAAACCGGGGAAAACTATGGGGGAATCCTGAAACTATTGGACACTTTGCTTCGGAACAGGCACGATGAGGTCAAAAGAAGCGGGTTTATAGCACGGCAGATTGATGAACGGAAAAAAATGGCAATCGCACAAAACTTATTAGACGTTTTAAATCATGAAACCATTGCTAAAAAAGTATACTTGGACTTGTCTGTTGTTAAAAAACTTCGAAAGAAATCTCTTGGAAGGTGAATCATTTTCATAACTGGGGTCAATAAATCATATACTCTATCGTAATTCACAAAATAGGAAGCGGGGGATTGGAATGACGATGACGAAACAAAACAGGTCGTACTTTGATGGCGGGCTTTTGGAATTGATTGGTTGGCAGATTCTGGGTGCCATTGTGATTACTTTCACATTTGGCATCGCTACGCCTTGGGCCATCTGTATGGTCTATAGTTGGAAAATCAACCATACGGTGGTCGAGGGCAAGCGCCTGAAATTCACAGGCAGTGCAGTTGGGCTTTTCGGCAATTGGATCAAATGGTTCTTATTGACCCTCATCACCTTTGGCATTTACGGGTTTTGGTTAAATATTGCACTTGAAAAATGGAAAGTGGAACACACGGTTTTCGTTGACTAAATTCACGGGGCAACTTCGGTTGTCCTTTTTCTATGCCAAAAAATGCGCCAGGAGCATTTATCGTAAGCGGGAAATAAAAGCATGGATATGAAATAGCCTCCGATGTTGGTACAATGAAGGTATCCTAAATCGGAGGTTTTACATGATGAAGACGAAACC
>WRGF01000018.1 GCA_009787345.1 Turicibacter sp. | reverse complement strand
CCCCCCCCGCTTTGATGACAGAATTTAAATCGCCTGTATTTGGTCGTTGGCGGCGGTGAGTTTGGCCAGATGCTCCCGCCAGCCGGCTTTCACCAAATCAATCGCCTTATCCTGTGCGGCCTCAAGGGTGGCAGCTTCGATGGCGTGATTCACATTGATGTTTTCGTGGATGTAAAATACCCTCCAATTATAAACCCCTTCCGACACTTTCTCCTGGCGGACCAGCGAGATCCTAGAATTTCCTCTTGACAGGAAGGTATCTTTTAAATGCCCCACGACTTCCGATATTCCCGGATAACCGAGTTGTTCCCATTCCAATTTCATCTTCAACCACTCCCTTCTTTCCTTTATTGTAGCAAAGCCCTTTCAAAAAATCCATCGAAATTTGGTGGCACGAAAAATCCCTACAAACTGGCCAGCCCGTAGGAAATTCCGACATTTTTGGTTCTTTTTTGACGGCGGTAGCTGTAACTTTTAACATATGCTCTTGTTTTCCCTTTTTGGGACTGGGGCTTGCCTCAGACACTTCTGCTCATTTCTAACCTCCCAAGCCGCCATGGGCCTCTCATCCCTGTGGCGGTTTTCAGGTTGGCGGCATTTGCTGTGGAATGGAAAATCTATCTGGGGGAATACTAATCCCAACTCGTTCAAGGAGGCAGCTTATGAAAATTTTTTATTTTACCGGTACCGGGAATTGTTTGGCAGTGGCAAAGCTTATTGGAGGTGAGCTGATTTCCATCCCTCAGGCAATCCATCAACCAGATTTGGTTTTCAAAGATGATGCCATCGGGTTTATTTTCCCAACCTATGGATTGTCGGCCCCGAATATTGTTTTGGATTTTTTTGAAAAAGCCCGGTTTGAAGCCGATTATGTCTTTGCGATAGGGACTTATGGCAATTATCAGGGCGGGGCGGTTGCCAACTTCAAGAAAATGGCGGCCCAAAAAGGCATCCACATCCATTATGGGGCCCATCTGCTTATGGTGGACAACTATCTGCCGATGTTCGAAATAACGAAGCAAATAGCATTGCTCCCAAAGAAAAAAACAAAAGAAAACACAGCCCGGATTGTGGCAGACATCCAAAGGCGAAAAACCAATGGCTACAAGGCTTCCCCCATCGTCAGGGTCTTATCCAAAGCGCTTGCCAAGGCGCATCCTTATGAGAAGTTCGCCCTGGGGTACTTCGTCGATGACAAATGCACCAAATGCAAAACCTGCATCCGGGTTTGCCCGACCCATAATGTAACCCTTGATGGAACCATCCAGTTTGGCAGCAACTGCACGGGTTGCTCTGCCTGCATCCACCTTTGCCCCTACAACGCCATCCACTTGAAATCGGAGAAAAGCAGCGCCAGGTGGCGAAATCCCGAAACGGGCCTGAAGGAAATTATGGCGGCCAACAACCAAACTTAAAATTTTTTGGCTGGGCTTTGAATAAATGCTGCGACTGATGCCATAATACGTTGTATTGCAGAAACAGTCCCCGATTCCAAGGGATAAAAATTGGCGGGTCGCGGGGGCGATGCCGTCAAGTGCCAGGGGTTGGCACAACTTGTTGAGATAGATATGAAACCACCGATGGGCTTACTCAATCCGTCGGTGGTTTTTCAATATGAAAACATGGTTAAATTTTAACGAAATCTTAACCAAACCTTAACGGTTCCTTCATATTTCCTAAATATTTCCTTAACATTGGCTTGTTATACTGAGTACGTAGGACAAAACGGCAAGAGCCGATAAACGAATGTGAGGAAATGGACATGAAAAAATTATTAGCTGGGGCAGCAGCCCTGACAGGTTTGATTTTAGGCGGCTGTTCACAAGATGCACAGGCCAATGAAGTCGAAGCCATCCGAATCGGGTTGATGGTCGATGAAGCCAATCCCCAATCCGGCATCGCCAACGAAGCCTTCCGCCAGGCGCTGGAAGAACACATCGGCATCCCCGTCATCGAAACCGAAGGCTTGACCCATTTAGTGGGAATCGAAGCCATGCGTGGCGGGCACCTCGACATCATGTTCACTTCCCCATTCACGTTTTTAAACGCCCAAGAAGTCGTCGATGTGGAGTTCTTAGCGATGATGGACAATCCGGATAGCCCCGCAGGCTCGCCCACCATCATCACAGCCGCTGACCGGGATGACATCAACAGCCTGGAAGATTTCAGGGGGAAATCGTTTGCCTTCGTAGACACGACCTCCTTAACCGGGTTTTTGCTTCCCAAATATTTATTTGTCACCACCTTCGGCCTAAATCCTGATTTGTTCATGCATCAGGGGGAATTTTTCAGCAATTCGATCCTAGCCGGCGGGCACGATGCTACACTCCTTGCAGCGGTCAATGGGGATGTGGACGGTGCAGTTGCTGTATCTACCGCCATCGAAAACATTGTAAATGCGGGGGTAATCTCTGACGATGATTTCAAGGTGATTTATACAATGGAACGAAGCCCGGTACCGGGATATATGATCCGCTCCGAATTAGGGGGAGAACTCATTGCCAGCATCCGTGAATTTTTCCTGGCTTACGCCGACGAAGATTACTTTGAAGTGGCTTTCGGCAGCCCAAATGCCCGCTTCGCTGCACCGGATTACAGTGCCATCGACCACTTGCGCTCACTTATGCAAACCTTGAATATGGAGTAATCGCAACACTCTGATTAAATAGCTGAAAACCACCGCTAGGCTTACAGGGCCTGCCGGTGGTGTTTGGCATTTAAGGGAACCTCTAATAACTATCAACAACAGTGGGATTCCTTAAAAAGGCTCCGTTTTTTTTAGCCCTCGACCTATAACTACATCTATTTCAGACATAATTCTCTTAATGAAGTGGTATCCCCATCACAGTTTATCCACATTTTTGATTTTTGGCTGTACTTAAAAAGACATAACGCTTCAGCTTTTATGCCGGGTTCTTCATGGCTATTTCTAGTTCGGCTCTTGCCTTGCCAATTGTTCTCACCATCATTGCCCCCATAGATTGGGTCATCACCCAGAAGACATGCTCCACTCTGCAGCGGATACGGGACTTCTCTCGGTTGGATGCTTCTAGCTCTTCGCCTACGTAGGCACTGTCCGCCCATACGTCTTGGTCGCTTCGTCGATAAGAACGACAAATGCCCGGCTGTCATGGACGCTTGCGCTTGTCACTTTGAACCCCACAATCATTTTGCTGTAGAAACACCGCCCGGGAAACAGCGATGGCCGGCCGGCGTCGTGGGAAAATAGAGAACCAGGGGTTCGACCACCAGAAAAACCACTTTGGGTTCATCCAGCATGCCAACAGCTATACCTACAATGCACAAAAGAACCATTACCTTTTAACGCAGATTGCCGGCAGTATCCACAGCCTGTACGCCAGCGGCTGCGAATATTTCATAACAGCCAGGACCAGCCTACAAAAAAATCCTCGCTGTTATTGGAATGCTTGACAGGCCACCAATTGACAGAAAAGGATTTAGGGCATATAGACAATTACATATGTAAGTTGTGTATA
>WRGF01000017.1 GCA_009787345.1 Turicibacter sp. | reverse complement strand
CCCGCCAGCTGGGTAGTAAAAGTTTAGCGGCTCGCCTTGTGCGATGGCATTAAATATATTCCAATCCACACCTGACACTAAAATCCCGCGTTCGCCTGTCACAACGGATTCAAGGGCAGCGGCATTGGCTCCCGGCACAATCATCCCATTGTCCGCTAAGGACTGCCAAGTCGCCCAGCCATTCTCTTGGTTATTGTACATGAAGCCTGCTAAAAAATCTTTGGCAGAACCTGATAATTCAGGGTCTGGGAATGCCAGTTGGTCATGAAACTCGGCATTTGCCAAATCCGCCCAGTCAGCATCCATAGAGTCAAAAAGAAGGGTATTGTAAGCGATACCTACTGCGGAAGCGCTCGTCCCAAACATGGTGTTGTCATCACTTACAAAATCCGCGTGCAACTGGGAAGCCAGTTCCGGAGTGAATGCATGGAGCAATCCTTGTTGGCGAAGTTCCATCCCATCCGACCAAGAAGCTAAAATAACCACGTCCGCAATAGGGTTTGCCGCTTCCGCTTCAAGGCGCGCCAAAATCTGCCCTGTCGTCCCTTGGAACTGGTCCACGGCAATTCCGGTTTGTTGCTGGAACATGGCGATTAAATCATCGGCAAGCCCGGCAGGCGACGGCAAGTAAACCGTTAAATTCCCAGATAACTCGGCACCCGTGTTTCCATTATCCGTATCAGCATCTGCCGAAGTCCCGCAAGCACCTAAAATGACAGCTGATAATAATGCCGTTGCAAATATTCCTTTAAATTTCATAACTAATCTCCTTTGGGTTTTGTTTTTTTGATTTCATGCTAAAACCTATACGATATTTGGAAAGTCAAAGATATCGGTATCCTTTAAATACACGGATATTTCCTTGCTGTTTGGCCTATCCAATGAAATGGCATGCCAAATATTACTGCCTTGCTTCAGGCTCAACTCATAAGTATTCCCCATGAATTGCACCGATGACAGGGGCAGCTTATATTCCTTGGCCCCATCAATAGGGTGAAGGCTCAAGGATTCCGGCCTAAACATCTGGTGGGAACCAATCCAGTTGGAGCGCCCCACAAAGCGGGCTACGAACAATGTCTGCGGGTTTTGGTAGATTTCCTCCGGCGCCGCCTTTTGCTCGATATTGCCTTTGTTCATGACCACGACCGTATCGCTCATGCTCATCGCCTCGATTTGGTCATGGGTCACGAAGATGGCGGTAATCCCAAGTTCCGCCACCAACGTTTTCAGCTCAATTCGCATGTCGTCCCTTAAAATAGCATCCAAGGCAGATAAAGGCTCGTCGAATAAAATGCACTGGGGCTTGGTGGCAATGGCACGGGCGAAAGCCACCCTCTGCTGCTGCCCACCTGATAACTGATGTGGATAGCGTTTGCTGAACTCCTCCAGTTGGACGGCTTTCAGTGCCTGAAATACCTGGTTTTGCAAATCATCTGTCTGCTTCCTCGCACGAAGGCCAAAAGCCACGTTTTCAAAAACAGTGAGATGAGGCCATAAGGCGAAATCCTGGAAAACAAAGCCAAGGTTTCGGTCCTCTGGCGGTACATCCAACCTTTTTTCAGCCGAAAACACACAGGTTTTCCCAAACCAGATTTCTCCCGTATCCGGGCTTTCCAAGCCGGAAATCATCCTGAGCAGCGTGGTTTTCCCACAACCGGAAGGTCCTAAAAGTGTGGTGAATTCGCCACTTTCAAAAGCCAGTTCTTCAATCGGGTTCAAGACCTGGTTCGCCCCAAATGATTTGGAAATATTTTTCAAAACAATCTTCATCCGTAATTCACACCTCGTTCCTTTTACTCCTGTTTATTATACCACCGAACTCGGCATTTATCGACATATTCATACATTTTCCACAAACACAAAGGGTATTATACCACAAGTTGGCGGGAGCAAAGGTTAAGGAATTGTTAAGGTAATGTGTAAAATGTGTGTAATCACGAAATCATTAACTTGTGGGCAATGAAAAAAGACCGGAAAACTCCAGTCTTTGCATTCATCAATTTTTTTAACGAAACCTGATAATCCCACGGTTTTAGGGATTATCAGGTTTCATTTCGTCCCCTTTGGCTACTTTTCGCACCATCTAAAATCCCTGTTGGACCACCCTTGAGGTGCTCTATCTCAAGGGTGGTGGTTTCTTTTAAGTTCTCAAATGCCGTGGCCATCATCAGCTTAATGCGGTTCAGCTGGTTGACCTCGCTGGCACCGGGGTCGTAATCCACCGCAGCGATGTTGGCCCCCGGGTATAGTTTTCGCAAGGTTTTGATGACCCCCTTGCCGGTGATGTGGTTGGGCAGGCAGGCGAAGGGCTGCATACAGACGATGTTTGGCACGCCCATTTCCAAAAGTTCCACCATTTCCCCGGTCAACAGCCAGCCTTCCCCGGTTTTATGCCCGAGGGAAATGACTTGTTCGGCGCCCTGGGCGATTTCTTTGATGCCTACGGGTGCCATGAAGCGCCCGCTAGCTTTTAACGCCTGCTTCAGCGGTTTTCGGTAGCGTTCGATGAGCCCCACGATGGCTTGGCTTGTCAGTTTTTCCTTGCCGGAGGCTTTCATCAAGGAGGCATCGGCCCGGTAGGCGGCGTATAAGAAAAAGTCCAGAAGCCCCGGCATCACCGCTTCCCCGCCTTCGGATTCGATGGTTTCCACCACCCGGTTATTGGCGGCGGGATGGAATTTCACCAGTATTTCCCCAACGAGGCCGACCCGTGGTTTTTGGATGTTTTGCAACGGGAGGGCTTCAAATTCCGAAACGATTTTTTTGATGTTTTTTTGGTAAATGCTCCACTTGGCTTCCTTTAAATCTGCCTTGCAAGTGGCGGCCCACTTTCGGTACAGGTGATGGGCCGATCCGGCAATGGCTTCATAAGGCCTCGTACGATAAAGGGTAGTCATGAGCAAATCCCCATAGGTAATCCCCATAAAAGCCCGGTGCAGGAGGTGGACATCCAGTTTGAAGCCGGGATTTTGTTCGAAGCCCTGGGCGCTTAGGGAAATGACCGGCACCTGTTCAAGTCCCGCCTCACGCAAGGCTTTTCTTAGGAAGCCAACATAGTTGCTGGCCCGGCAGCCGCCCCCGGTCTGGGAGAGCATCAGGGCCGTTTTATCCACGTCGTACTTGCCGGATTTCAGGGCGGCAATCAGTTGCCCGATGACCAAAATCGCCGGGTAACAGGCATCGTTGTTGACGTATTTCAGCCCCTGGTTCAGCACCTCCGGCTCCGCCGTTTCCAAAATTTCAAAGTTATACCCGCTATACAGGAAGGCTTCTTGGACAAACTCAAAATGGATGGGCGACATCTGAGGCGATAGGATGGTGTAGGACTCCCGCATTTCTTTGGTAAAAGGGAGGTGGGGGTAGCTGTTATCCAGTTGCAATCGAGGTTTCCCCTCACGTTCTTTCATGGCGGCTTGCAAGGAGCGAAGCCGGATGCGGGCCGCCCCTAAGTTGCTCCCCTCATCAATTTTAAGGGAG
>WRGF01000016.1 GCA_009787345.1 Turicibacter sp. | reverse complement strand
GATGTCCGCATCGCTTAGGAACTTGGTCCGGTATGCCCGGCCCTTCTTGCGCTTGGGGGGCTCGATGTTGTCAGCGGGATTGGCATCGGCCAGCCCCATGCGGATGCAGTAGCGGAAGATCGAGCGCATGATCCCCAGGGCCCTCCGCCCGCCGTCGCCCCTTTCGGCCCACCCGTTGACGGCATCGTCCACCAGGAGCGGGGTAATCTCATTGAGCTTAAGGTGCCCGAACGTGGGCAGGAGGTAAACGTTGAGGCCGGTTTCCGTGCCTTTGATGGTATTGAAAGGCTGGCCTTTGGCCAAATAGCTTTTCATGTATCTCTCGGTGGCTTCCGCAAAAAGCATTTCCCCGTTCTTAGGGAGGGGGACCCCTTCTTGTTGGGCTTCCCGCACCGACTTCCTAAGCTCGGGCAGGGAGCTTCCCGTCACCGTGGTCACCCGGCCGTCAAACCGCTTGATTTTCTTCCGGTAGGTGACCGCCCCGCTTTGGAGGGTCACCACCCAATACGTGAAGTGGTCCCGTTTGTCTACTTTCTTGATGCCATTTTTCATGTCTTTCGTTCCTTTCTTGGCCGGTCCAGGGCACAAAAAAACGAATGATGTGAAATAATGAGACACAAGCGGTGTCTTTTTATATGTCCACCCGGTATTCGGTTTGCAGTTCCTCGAGGGTGATGCCTTCGTCGTCTTCGGTGAGGCTTCCAAAAAGGAGGGCTTTGGCGAAGTCGTTGGCTTCCCGTTCGATGCGGTTGGTGGAGAAGTAGGTGTGCTTTTTCAGGAAGGGGGTGTTTTCTTCGGGATGCAGGAGGGAGTGGCCCAGTTCGTGGGCGCAGATGAACCTTGACTGTTTCTCGGTGGCCATCTCGTTGATGTGGATCATTTTTATCCGGTAAGAGCGGTTGTAATACCCTAGTGCTTTCCCCAGCGGTTCAAAGATGACTTGGATTTTCAGCATTTTTGCCAAAGCAAAAGGGCAGTTCGTGCCGTGTGACTGGATCAGTTTTTGTGCTTTCTCTTCGATGCTCCCCATGCGCTACCCCCTATGTTTGGAATTTATAACCCGGTGCTTTCAGTGGTCAACTATTAGTTGACAACCACTCGGGAAACTTTTGGTCCTCGGTCAATTCCGTAAAACTATCAGCCAGTTCCTGCTGTCGGGTTTTAACGGCGAAATAGGTTTGCCCTAATGCGATGACTTCTTTGCGTGGGTCGCCGTTTTGCACAATCAGGTAACAGGCATAGCGTGGCAAAGCCAAGTCATTGATTTCTTTGGAAGCTCCAGAACCTATGTTCACCATTTTGCCGAGGTTGGCAAAATGGTCGGAAACATTGATATTGCTAACTTCACAACTTATTTTGGCCTTCTCAATCACCTTCTCGAAGTTGCTCCATTTGCTGTATTCAAGCACCGCTTGCAAGTCCCTGGCATACCAAAATTCCTGGCCGTTCTCGTCCCTTTTCATAATCGAATCGAATAAATTTTTTGTACTGTTCTCCATTAGATTGCCCCTTATTGTTTACTTAACTGCCGGATTTATTTTCCAAAGTCGGAGTTGATTTTTTGCTGAGTGGTTATTTCCATTTTGGAAACAACCACTTCCTGGCCATAAAAAAAGCCCCTATCTATATTTCTTCGGCGTGAATTTCTCTTTGGCCAGCTTCTTGGCCACCCGCAGGGAGTTTTCCAGCGACGCAATCAAAAGCTCCCGGTCCTCCTCGTCCATGTCGTCCAGCGTCTGCCCGTCAAAAGCGGCGTATGCCCCCGAATTCATCCCCTCGATTAAGCGTTCAAGCTCAGCCTGGATGCTTTTTTCGTCTTTGGGGGTTAGGGTGGTGGGGTCTTTTTTTGTTTTTGAACTGCTCCGTTTCGTCCCATCATCTGAATCGAATCCGAGAAGGTATTCGACGGATACCCCTAACGCATTAGCAAAATCCTCCGCCCTGTTGACAGGGAAGCCCCTAGTTTTATTGAAAATTCGTGATAGCCCTGATTTCGCCATTTCAACTCGGCGGGCCAATTCACTGAGGGAAATTCTTTGTTCTTCCCTTAATTTATTTACTAGATTAATTATCTCGTCATTTGAACGCAATTTAAATCACCTACTTTCAATAGTCATTATAACAATGTTCCCGAAAAAGCACAACAAAAACTCATAAAAATTCTTTTTGCGTGTTTTTACGACAAAAAATGTTGACAATAGAGAACGGGCGGTGATATACTTGTTTTGTTGACATATGTGAACGATGGAGGTGTTGAAATGTTCGATCTTAGAAAGGTTAGGGGCGCCCGCGTTGAAAGTGGCTATAACCAAGAAGAAATGGCGAAGCTAATGGGCTGGAGTGCAAGGGCACCGTATGCGAAAAGAGAAAGTGGGCTTGTCGATTTCTCAGTGCAAGAGTTTGCAAAATTCCTAGAGATTACTAATAAGCAAGAGGAAGTGCGAAATTTTTTTAAATTCAACGTTCACTAAAAAGAACGAAATCCCTAGAATCCCCCTTCCAACCAACGAAGGGAAAAGCATCCAGTGAGAGGTGGTGAGTGGTGTGGGAGAAGAAACGGTTTACGAGTCAATGGTAAGCGAACTGGCAACCTTTGTCAGGCGGACAGCCGAAAAAGACAATCCCCTCCCGGCAGAACTTAATGCCATGGTGGAGATTGCCAAGTTATTATTCCGAACGATTTAATCTAAAAATTATCCCGGTCCAGGGCACGAAAAAATGAATGAGCGAATGAGGTGGCGGTATGTTTACGCAACTGGAGGAATGGTTCTTTGAACGGATCCAGGAGGCCATCGACAAGGTGGTCAAGAGGCATTTGGATGCGGCCCGCAACAAAAGGGTTCCGCTGATCCGCAAAAACGCCCTGTGGGACGAAATGGGGCTGGATAGCCGCAGCCTTGACCGTTTGGAAAAGGCAGGCCTGAAACGCTACAAGGCAGGCGGCTCGGCGGTGTGGTATGACATCGACGAAATCGTCCGGGTTATGGGCGAGTTGGGAGAGAAATAAAGGAGGCGATATGGCATGATGTTCGAACGAGGAAAGAAATACGAATATGACCCGGAACTTTTGGTGGAACATGCTAAAAAAACCGCCATGACGGCCTGGGCCTGTGCGGTGGAGGCTTATGTGTTCGGCACGGACTACGAGCCGTGCGATGTGCAGGTTTCCGGGAACGGATTGGGGTATGTCAACCACTTGATGGTCAACCCGAGGTATTGCCGGGAAATCGGGGCATGAAAAAAGCCACGCTGCAACGTGGCCGACCCTGACAAGGAGATAAGGAGATTATAACATGAATCTATTTGAACTTTCAAGCAATTGGAAAAATCTGTACGAACTGGACAGCGAGGACATGGAAGTCTTCCCGAGTTTTGCACCTGATTTTGTGAAAAAGCACCCCTGAAACGCCTTATTACCAACGGGTTAAGCGCATTCTTTTTGGGATGTTTTTTGCTTT
>WRGF01000015.1 GCA_009787345.1 Turicibacter sp. | reverse complement strand
AGCGAATAGCTTCCTTGACTTGTTCGATGGCTTCTTGCAGTTCCGACCTTTGGATTCCTAAAAGTTTCAGCATATTCCTACCTCCGAGATTTTTTAACAGTATGCCCGCATTGGGCGCATGCTAAAATCTGGTGGTTATCCTTGTTTCTTCCTTATGAAAAAAATCTAAATCAGAATGTCCGTCTATATATTTATTAAATAATTCCTTATTTTTATCGTTTTTTGTTGTTTTTTGTTGTTTTTTGTCGTTTTTTTGTGTATAATAGTACAAGGGATATAGATTATACCAAAAATAGGTATGCTTAAAAAGGGGATGGACTCTGAATTTTTCAAAAAAATCCCCCTTTCTCCTCAACGTGAGAGCCTATTCATCGGTTTGACGTGCTTTTTAGGTGGCAGGTTCGTACTTCTGCGGTTTTTCCCTACGTTTCTTCCTTTGAATTATTTGGATTACCGGAATGGCCGGGTTTTGGGCGAAACACGTATTAAGTTCGTGACGGGCTGCGCACATCATGGTTTCCACGGATAAATATTCGCTGCTTTTGGCGCGCAGGTATCTGATGTTTTGAATGCCTTCCCCAGCCGATAATTTCAGCGGCAGGATTTGAAAGATTCCTATGTCGATTTGGCTGCACATGGCTTACATTTCAATGGCACTTACCGACATCAGTTTTTTTCCCGTTGCCCGTCATTCGTGACGGACTCCAATAGGCACGGTTCTTCCTTTCTTGAATAACGGCGCAGCTTTGGCATGGACCTGCTTCAAAAATGTTAGGCAAACGTCCCGAGGGATTGCTTCATCGTGCGGAAGGAGCATTCGACCTTGAAGTGGTAGCCAGAGATTACGATGATTTCCCCGGCGGAAAGGCCCAGATCGTTGCTAACATGGTTGGAAACACGCATGTCAGAAAGTTGTTGGTGGAAGCATGGCAAAGCTTTGCCCGTGGCGCAATAGGTTATAATTCGAAAGAGTTGAACAAGCGCCAGTTCGGAAATGTCCCACAGACCAGCGCCTATGCGGATAAGCCAATGAAAGGCTGGGAAGAAAGTTTTACAGGCTTACGAGAAAAAACGTCAACCGCAACAAGGCTGCAACCGCCATCGCAAGGGAGCTGGCCTGCTTCATGCGGGGCCTGATGAATTACAAGACGGCTTAATTAAAAAAGCAATACAAATCAGAAGTGATTCACTCGGTTATAAGTTAAGGAATGATCCATGGATTTAAACCCAGAGGGTATAAGGAAGGAGCTTTTGGCTGAACTTCAAGGTTGAGCTATCTACGGTCCTCCTATGTTGACAGGGTTCTACATCCTGATTCACGCTATTAGACGGTAGAGTTCACAGCAGACTATTGACCTGTAGGTAACCAATCCACGAATATGAGAGTGGCCAATGTCGAGAACTGTATAGTCTAAAGGCTTTTTCCCTATGCCCTTTGGGTAGATAACATAAAGGAATAAAAAATGATGATGACCTGGTTTTTTTTTGCTCTTGACAGGGGGTCATTACATATGAGGAGGCTGTTTATGAACTTTAAAGAATTAAAACTATGTGGAATTGGACTGGCAGTGTTTATAGTACTAGGAGCATGCTCTACCAGAAACTTAGAGTTGCAAGAGGAAACCGACTACCGAATAGAAGAGAAAAAAACTGAAGTTTTAGAACATAATCAGCCTGAGGAGCCACACGTCCCTATCGTTATTGATGCTGAGGGTATCGATTTATTGACTGGTGCGACAAGCCATCAGGGAAATACAGAAGCGTCCCTGCAGGAAGGTATGGGTTTGGAAGGGAGTTGGGTTTTTGGTTTTGAGAGCGATATCACGCTTGAACATCCCCTTTTCATTGACGGGACTAAAGAAATCCACTCCAGAAATGACGGTTGGACCAATACCTATGGTCGCATGCTTTTACTAGCGCAACGGGATGAAGAGGGCAATCCAATGGGAGCCTTCGATTTAATAGCACCCGAGGGCATCTGGGTGTATTCACCAGCGGTACGCTTTGTGGCTGAAGGAGAATACACAGCAACTGTACAAACGCCTATACTAGTGATACACAGCAATGATTTCCACCTGCAAAATACGATTATTGATGGAAATATACGGTTTGCTTCTGAAGAATATAAAAATTCAGCTCGTGCAACTATTTGGAACTCTAATACGCAAACGTATGAAGAGGTACCGTTATCCCAACAAGTTACGGGGGAAATTGATTGAATTTTCTGCATACTAGGCTGTTGACCGAATATAAATGAGTATTACAGTTCAGCAATAATTTAAAAGTAGGTGTCGTGAACACCCTAAAATGAATGATACAAAAGTTGGATACAAACATTACAAATCGGAGGCGTTTATATGAAAATTAAAAAAAAATTATTTAGCATAGGTTCCATTTTATTTTTTGTAATTTTGATGGGGTGTACAAACCGACAACCCCCTGTTCCACCTACTCCACAAGGGCTAAGTGTTGGAATGGCTACTCATAATGAAATCGCCTTCAGTTGGCACCCTGTCGACGAAGCATATAACTATGTGATAACACGCAATGGAAATGTAATCGGAGAAACAACAGATATTACTTTTTGGGATGATAATTTACAAGCAAATACAACCTATGTTTACCAAGTCCAAGCCCAGGATGCTAATGGTAATTTATCCGAACTCAGTGACCCTTTGAATGCAATGACAGCTATAAGTGCTACGGCTCCAGAGCCCCCTCGTAATCTTCATACCATGGGAGAAACCGAGGATAGCATCGATCTGATGTGGGTCGCGTTGGATGAGGATCCAAATGTATCTCACTATGAAATTTTTAGAGATGGGGTGCTTATCCATAGCCTGTCAGAAAGACGTTGGGTAGATACGGGATTAAATCCTCAAACTGAATACACTTATTTCGTCGTTGCTGTCAACTTTGATGGGGAAGCGTCTATACCGAGTAATGAATTAGTTATCTCTACAGTTGGCATTGGAGAAAGGACAGAAGGGAATGGGGGACACGAACATTCTGGTTCCCTTCCAACTACTCCTAGAAACCTTCATACTATGGGAGAGACAGAAAATAGCGTTGATTTAATGTGGTCTGACTCAGAGGATGACTCCATTATGCATTATCAAATTTTCCGCAACGGGATTTATATTGCAACAACAACCAATCGACGATTCCTAGACACGGGGCTAGAGCCAGAAACAGAATATCATTATTTTGTTATTTCTGTCAGTCACTCGCACGACATTTCTGAACAGAGCAATGAACTTATTGTTACTACTGCTGCTGTTGGAGAATCAACTGAACGGGATCATCCTCACGGGCATTAATCCAGTCCTGAGGCGTATAAAACTCACTTTGTAAGGTAAGCGGGTCATAACAGACCGTATATGAAAATTGCGACAAGGATGGTAAAATTAATCCATCAGCCTTGTCGCTTTTATTATTAAACGCATGTTCT
>WRGF01000014.1 GCA_009787345.1 Turicibacter sp. | reverse complement strand
CTATTCCGTCAAGGGCACTAACTTCAACAGCAAATGAAGTTAGAGCTCCTCTCCCGTCAGAATTGCAGAAACTTCTTCAATAGAAAGGCCAGTTCCTTCAGCAACTTGATCAACTGTAACGCCCATTTTTAAAAATTTCAGAGCACTTTCTTTAGCTTTTTTTATTTCCCCACGTTCTTCAGCATTGGCAAGGGCGGTATTGACTTCTAATTCAGCCCGTTTCAATGCCTCATAAACTTCCCGTTCAGCAGGGTCTTGGCTAATGATTTGTAGTTTCTCAACAGCTTTTTTAATCATAGGGTCAGAACGCTTTGCTGCAACGCCGGGTGTCACTAAAAATTCAGCCCATTTATAAAGAGAATCATCAATGTTTTGCGGTACTTCCCGATATTTTTTCAGTTCGATAAAATGAATTTCAATGGGAGCGTCGATTTTTTTTAGCGAATCCCGGTTCATTAATTCATAAACGTTATGAAATGCCTCTTCTTCGTGTAAAAGAACAAAGTTTAAAATATTAATGGTGATGGCCTTGTTTAGGACATTATAGTTTTGACCCTTTACTAATTGGTCAGTGTAAATTTTCCCCCAGTGGAAAAGCGTTCGCTTCACCATGTTTTTTTCATCCCTGTTTTGAATTTCAATATTAATGATTTCTCCTGTATTTATGGTGGCTTTCAAATCCAGTACGGCTCCCTTCGCCGCTAATACTTCCTTTTTCGTTTCAGGGTTCTGGATTTTAACTTTTGTGATTTTCTTCCGGCCACCAAAAATCGTCGCATTCAGAAAATCAATTAAGATTTCTTCCTCAGTGAAAATCTTTTTGAAAACAAAATCCACTTTAGGGTCTAATAAATCAAATGTCATTTTCATTCCTCCATTCTACAAATCATCTTCAAAATCATTCAGGAAGCTATCCAAGGTGCTTTCAATGCTATCCATTACTTCCTCGGTCATTTCGCCGTCATCCGGTTTTCCTTCAGCCAAATCAGGCAAAAGAGAGGCAGGGGCTGATTGAACCAGTTGCCGCCCCGCCAAAAGCTCTAAGAGTGCATCTAATTGTTTATTTTTTTTCTCCAGCTCTGTTTTTACTTGCTCAAGGCTATTGTTGTCTTTATCACTATTCGTCTCCTTCATAAGCAGGTACTCTAAGAATCGGCTACGATTGGTGTGCGGAGAATTTTTAGCGAGTTCTTCTAGCAGAAGCCAATTTTCTTCCGAGAACGTGATGGTTTTAGCGACCCTTTTCCCCATGCCCTAAGCTCCTTTTGAAAATTTTTTCTGACCCGCAAGGTAAAGCCCACGAACAGTAGAGAATTGAGGGTCATGAATTTTTTCGTATTTAGTCTTGATGTGCTTACTGGTTCCCCCAGTGACGAAAATTTCAACGTCCTGGCTCCCCCATACTTCTTCTATCTCAGTTTCTAGTTTTTCAGAAGCATTCTCATACGCTTTTATTTTAGCTTCAAAATACTTTTCATTCTTTGATTGGTCAATGGCTTGTTCTTTCAAGCGTGAAACCGTCAAATCTTTCACCTGCTTTAGAATTTGCAGGTTTCCAAAGTGAAGGTTTGTGGTGAGATTGGCGTCTGGCTTGAATCCGGCTTTATAATAGGTCATTTCAAGCGTTCTGAAACCTAGGTTGGCTACTGCAAAATCAACATTATGCAGACGTGGCTTTTGATTAATTAAGTGCATGGCACTGGCATCTGCTTCACGGAAAATGTGGATGTTGTTAATGTTGACTTTTTTTGTTTCTCCGTTTGCTTCATTCGTAATGAAAATATCTTTACCTTCATAAGTTTCTTTGATTTCTTCCATGGTGGTTTTCGTGTACATGTTTTTAGGAACACCAAGCATCACATTGACCTTTGTTTGCGAGGCCAACATTCCTAACGCTGAGGCTAAAAGGATTTGTGAGATTTTATTTGTTTTGGAATCGTTCGTGTATTGTTGAACAGTATCACTTGATACGGCGCTTTTACCGACAAAGTAGCCCCCTTCCGCTTCGGCCAACTCTAATCCCTTAACGGAAAAATGAGTCCTGTTTTCGTCAGCCCCTAAGCCTTGGTCAGTTGGCACGCATATGACGGAAGGGAACAAAACTAATTTTTCAGCACCTTCTACCACTGTGCGTCCTTTGACTTGCCCTCTCCCTAAGTCCAATGCAATTAGTTGGTTTTTTTCATTATTCATTTCCATTTCTTTCATCTCCCTGCAATTTTATCATTTATTCTCCGTTATTTTTAAACATAAATAAATTATAATATAGAACTTTCTTCCTGTAAAGCATCATCCACACCATAAATCCATTTATTTTCCGTTATTTTATGTTTATTTTCCGTTATTTCAAGTGGATTTTTTCAATGTTTAATTTTTTGAAATATTTACAGCCAAACCAACTTGATTAAAAAATCTCTTCATCAATCACGGAATGAATATGTCATTTTGAAAAAAACGAGTAGAGGGGGATTTAAATCCCAAGTTCTCGCCCATGCCGGGCGCACATAAAAAAACAGGGACTTATTAATCCCTGTTTGATGAAAGCTTGCGTTCCAAACTTCTAATCCTGGTCACTTTTGCATTTTCCCCACGCTCGTAAGTGAGTTTGACCACATCCCCTGCCCGAAGGTTCCTGGCCGACACTTTTTCTGCCTGCGCCTCCCCTTTTGGCTCGGGTCCGTAACCAGTATTGCGCCAAAACGAGAATTTCAGCTTTTTTCCATCCTCCGTGTCCAGCAAAACAATCAGGTTCATCTTTTTCCCCCAGTAAAGGAGCTTGACGGTGCCTCTGATGTCATGCTGCCCGGTCTCTAGGGGGAACCAATAGGCTTTGCGGTCGATTTCAATCCCGCCTTCTCTGAAATCCCCTTCGTTGTAAATCCCTTCCCTGTTCATGCCACATCCCCTTTGCTTTGAATATCTTTTTTTGCCAACAAAACGTCGTTCCAGTCCTTTTTATCTACGGGCATCCTTACCAACAGCCTTATCCTTTGGTATTTGGCCGAATCGAAAGCCAGGTTCAGGCCTGTTTCGTCATCTGGCAGCAAAATGTAGTCCCTTGCCCCTTCCATGGGGGTTCCTGATGATTGCCCCGGTCATTTTCTTCAGGAATTTATGACCGCCTGGGTCGTTGTCCACGCATAGCTCCACCTGGACGGGAGGATTTTTGGCTTCTTTTAGGTGTTCTAGGAAGTAGTGCCGGATGGTTTCGTGCTTCAGGCCTTCCATGCTGATGAAGTGGGTGTTTTTGTTTTCCTCAGGGAAAAGTGTCATAAAAGACAGCAAATCCACCGGGGATTCAAAAACCCGTAGCTTCTCCCCCTCCCCTACTTTGAAATGGAAGCCATTGGTACTATGTCAATATTTCAGACAACTTAAATTTGAGGATTTCAGCCATAAGAGGCTGATTTTTCTTTTTTCATGATATGTTATCTTCAGATTG
>WRGF01000013.1 GCA_009787345.1 Turicibacter sp. | reverse complement strand
GGGGGGGGGGGAACCATTTTCTAACGCTACCTCCGAGCCACCACATCAGGAAATCGCCAGGTCAACCGCTTGGCTGCCTTCGGCTCCGTTATCAGCTTCTGGACGGCTTCAAGAAGGAAGCGGCCCAAGTCATCGGCAATGTCTTTGGTATCCGTTTCGTCAATCACGCCCGCAATGATAGGGCGGTTCCCCATGACATGGCACGCCGTCAGGATGTCCTTATCCTCTTGGGACAGCTGCCCGCCACGAATTAGCAATTCGGCGGATTTAGCGACGGGCATTTCACTGCCAGTCACCTGATTAAAAAGTTTTTGGATTCCCAGCCGAAGGAGGGCGCAGGCCGCAGTGGGGGAAATATGCCCAATGGCAGTCGCTTCCTCATATAGTTTGCCAATGGAAGCAGGCATATCCGGCACCAGGGCACCTTCTAATGGATGGCTTGGCTTGCGGACATGATGTTTTTTACAGATTTCGCACAGGGCAATTTCGGTCACGTCCTGCAAAATATCATTGACGATCTTCTCGGCGGAGTGGGGCTGTGCCAGCTTGCTGATATTTTCCTTCATCTGCTCAAGGTAAGCGGGATTATCCAGCAAGGAAAAAATAGCACCCATCAGTTCTGTCCGGTTTGATGCTATAATCCCCGCACTGTGCTCGGAAAAGTACTTAGCATTCTCCATTTCCTGTCCATAGACGGGTTTGTAAAGGAGGACGGGCACACCTTTCACGGCAGCCTCCGTCAAGCTGATACCCCCTGGCTTCGTTATCAGAATATCACTGATTTCCAGTAATTCATGCATATCCTGTGTATAACCCAAAACCACTAAGCGTCCCGCAGGGTTAGGTATTCCCTTTAAGTCATGGTAAAGCCTTTCATTTTTCCCGCAGACCACAATTACTTGCAGGTAATTGTCCTCAATAAGCTGCGAAGCCATTTCCCCTACACCGGGCAAGACCCCATGGGTACCCGCTGAAATCAGCAAAGTGCGGCGTTTAGCAGAAATCCTGTATTTTCGGTAAAGGCTTTCCGCATCTAAGGTTTCATAAAATTTCGGGTGGATAGGGATACCCGTCAGGGCGAATTGGCGATGGTCCCAGCCTTTTTCAGTTCCCCACTTGGCAATCCGGTTCGTCGCCACGAAATGCCGGCGGGCATCTTTGTAAAGCCACAGTCCATTGGCATAATAGTCCGTAATCACCGTGTAAAGTGGGATTTTCAGCTCCTTGCGAAGCAGCTTGTAAAGGGAAGTCACCGGGAACACGCTGATAATCAGGTCAGGGCTGAAGTCGCGGATTTTTTGCCGCAGGTTCTCCTTCCCAAAGTCCATCAACGGCTTGAACAGCTTGGCATAAAGGGTCTGGTCGATGGCCTGGCTTGACGTGTAATAAAGCATCCGGTAAATGTCCTTGCCAATGGGAGCATAAGTTTTCAGGTACGCTTTTTGCATGGTCTTGGTAATCATCGGGTACTCATTGGAGTACATATCGTATTCTTCCACAACCGTGTTAGGATTTTTTTGGAACTGTGCCACCAACGACCCGGATACTTGGAGATGTCCTGAGCCAAAGGGGGCGGTGAGTATCAAAACTTTAACTTCTTTTTCCATTTAGAGGACTCCTTTCTGATATAAAAAGTGCAGCGAGCCCATTGACGAAGAGTAAAAACTTGTGCCAGTCGAGTCGCCAAAGCGGGGCGAGTTACCCAGAATCGGCGACTCGGATGGTTAAGCTTTTCCTCGGAGTGGCTTGCACAACTGGTTTGGTTTTTATCTTGCATTCTCCCTAAGGAAGCCTGCTACTTATCAAAAGTATACTACAAATAAGGAGAAATTTTCCTATTGGGATAAAACTTGCTAAAAGCACACAAAAAAAACCCAACTTGGCGGGATACTGGCAGTTAACTTTAAAATTTCATGAAATTTACTAGATTTTCACATAAAAGAAAACCCTCCCATATCGTATAATGGACAGAGTAGATTTTATCATGGTTTGGATTTTGGAGGCGTATCACAATGACAGGCAAAGCATTTGAATGGGAAAAAGAAATCACCAACAGCCGTTTGCGGGGGACAGCGAAAGTCCTGCGGAAAATGGGGCAGTTGCTGGCAAAACATAAATTTAAGGTCATGCTGATTATCGTAGTCATCGTGTCAAAAATGGCACTTGCACTCACCACGCCGCTGACCATCGCCAAACTGATTGACACCCTCGTGGAAGGGCTAATCCGTCCGTTGTTCGACAGCACCAGGGAATTTTACATGGATTGGTCGAAGCTCAATGAGGTCGGCTTCACTTTAGGGCTCAAATTCGCGGCAGGCTATGGACTGGTTACCATCCATAAATACCTGGTGGGCATTGTTGTGGCTGCTCTAATCTTGACGCTTAAAAGCGAGATGAAAGGGAAAATGGACTCGTTCTCCTTTTGGAAGGACAATGCCCTACGCAAAACGGAACTTAACGACAAGATTCAGGATGACCTGGATAAAATGGGCGAAGGAATCGAAAAAGGGTTCACAACGCTGGTGGCGGCTTTGGTTACCATTACCGGGACCGTCCTCATCATGTTTTATCTGCATTTTCACATAGCCGTCATTGCCATCCTAAGCACGGTTATTGCATTGGTCGCACTTTTGATGGTTCGTATGAAGAAAACCCAGAAAGGGTTTTTAGCCACGCTTTTATGCTGGAAAACCTTCAAATACTTCCTCTTGTTTGAAATTGGCTTTGTAGCACTCGCCTTTCTTTCGGGAGGGCTAAGTTTAGGTCAAATCCAGATTTTCCTGTCCTATGAGAAGAAGATGGCGGACCAGTTAGAAAAACGCAAATGCTTAAAGCAGTCATGGGAAGCCATTACGTCCGCAAGGCACGCTTACGAAATGTTAGAAGAAACCCAACATTAAGAGATGAAACCCCGGCACAAACCGCCGGGGTTTCGTGCGTTTAAGGGATAAGCCCCATCCATGTTTAATTGTCCTTTTGCGAATCTTACGCATAGTAGGAACGCTGTTAACATTATTATACAATAAGACAAAGGGACATGCAAGTGTTTTAAGTAAGCATTTTATCAATAAAATAAGTTTCATTTTGACAGTGTGGGGTAGAAAGGGTTAAATAACATCAGGGTGCTTTTTTGACTCGAGGGAAAATTAGGCAGCAGTGTGAAATATCATAAACTAAAAGGCAGCTCTCCTAACTCCAATTCACCTGAATTTCCGGTCTTTTTCCGCCCATCCCAATAGCCCACCAAAGGAGGATACCTTCCTACGGAAGGGCGGGGGACCCTGCCAGTAAAAATGCCATGAAGCTCCACTTCACTGCAATGCTCTTAATCTTTATTGCGCGGAGGAGCGCAAGGTCGTGAGCACCGTAGA
>WRGF01000012.1 GCA_009787345.1 Turicibacter sp. | reverse complement strand
CGAGCCGACACCGATAATGCGGGCCCACATCATCGGGCTTAGTGGGACAGCGTCAAAGAAGCCGCTGGCCGTCTGGGTGACGATGATTTGGATAATAAGGGTTGCCGCCAGGATGCCAAGGGCCACTTTGTTCTTGAAGAAGTTGTTGCGGATGGACACCAGGCCAAACTCACGGCAGTTGAGGGCGTTGAAGATGGCCAGGCACGCAAATAGCGAGAACATGACGGTCTGGGCCTCATTGCCATGGACGGTGATGTAGGACAAATCAGCACCCATGAAGTTGAAATTCATCTGAAGGAACAAGACGAGGCCGATAAAGGCGCTGTTTAAGATGATGGTATACACCATGAAGTGGTTGATGATGGAGGAGCCTTTTTCCGTTGGCTTGCGGTCCATCACCGATGCCCGGATGGGTTCAAGCCCCAAAGCAAGCGCCGGCGGCCCGTCCATGATGATGTTGACCCAAAGGAGGTGGATGGTGGTAAATGGCAGCGGGTAATCCATCACCTGGGACAAAATCATAATGAGGAAGGCAATGATGTTCACCGTCAGGGTAAACTGGATGTAGCGCTGGAAGTTGTTGTAAATCCCCCGCCCCCACTTGATGGCCTCCACGATGGTATTGAAATTGTCGTCCGTCAGGATGATGTCGGCGGCATTTCGTGAAACTTCAGTCCCAGCAATCCCCATGGCGATACCGACGTCGGCTTTCGTCAGGGCAGGGGCATCATTGATGCCGTCGCCGGTAACTGCTACGACCTCTCCCATTTGTTGCAGCGCACTTACGATACGCAGCTTCGTTGCGGGCATGGAACGGGCCACGATGGCGATGTTTGGCAGTTCCCGCTTCAGGGCTTCATCCGTCAGCTCCTCGATGTAAGAGGCTTCTACGACTTTCATCCCCGGTTTTAGGATGCCAATTTCCTGGCCGATGGATGTGGCAGTGAGCAAGGTATCCCCCGTTAAAATCTTCGTTTCGATCTGGGCATCCCTTGCGATTTGGATGGCTTCTTTTACCCCGTCGCGAAGGGGATCTGAAATCCCGACAAAGCCTTGGAAAACCAGTTTTTCGCTCCAGTCATCGGTTTGGCGGATTTCATGGCTTGAACTGGTTTCTTTTCCCGCAAAGGCAAGCACCCGCATCCCCTCAGACATCCAGCCCTCGATTTTAGCCATCAAGCGGCGGCGGCGGTCTGGGTTTAGGGTCCTTACTTTATCTCCTACCAACTCGTGGCTGCACTGGGCTAAAATGATCTCAGGCGCACCCTTTGAGTAAATCATGTAAGTATTTCTTTTTTCGATGATGGACATCATGAATTTGTTTTCAGATGAAAATGGCACCTTCTTGACGATGCGGGTTGAATTCCTTAAGGAACGGTAGTTGGTGTCGCCGATGGCGGAAATCAAGGCCCCTTCCGTCGGGTTTCCGATGTAGGTCGGCCCTTTTTCGGAAAACTCGACATCCGCCGTGGAGTTGATGATGCAGTTTTCAATAAAACTCGGATGCATCTTCAGGTTTTTAAGGAGGGCTTCATGCCCAGCAATCCAAACTTTTCGGACGCTCATCTTGTTTTCAGTCAATGTCCCTGTTTTATCAGAACAAATCACGCTGATGGAACCGATGGTTTCGCACGCTTCTTTTCGGCGGATGAGCACGTTGACCTTCGCCATGCGGTTCATGGTCAGTGCCAGGGTAATGTTGATCATGGTGGGAAGCCCTTCAGGGACCGCCGCTACAATCAAGCCGACACAGACAACGAAGGCAGTTTTGATGCTTGGGAAAGCAAAGCGGATGCTTTGGAGGGACTCGGTAAAGTTATACCAGCTGGAAAAATCCAGGGTCAACCGGCTTTCCTGAAATATCTGTACCAGCATGTACAAAAAAAGCATGATGGCGATAGAGGAAGAAATGGTTGAAATCCGCTGACCGAGTTTTCCAAGCTTGACCTGAAGGGGGGTCATTTCCTCTTCTTGATCCAAATCCTGTGCGATGCGGCCCATTTCGGTTTCATCGCCAATGTCGGTTACCCGCATCAAGCCATATCCCTGCCCGACCAAAGTCCCGCCAAAAACCTTGGCATCCTGGGACTTATGGACTTGCTCGGACTCGCCGGTGAGCATGTCCTCCCGCATCCGCAGCTCATGGGCTTCCAGGACTTCCCCATCTGCCGGCACCAAATCACCGGTTTCAAGGACAATGATGTCACCTGGAACAACTTCTGTTTTCCTGATTTGGCGCTTATTGCCGTCCCGGATGACCTTGACCTTGACATCGTCCGTCATTTTCGCTAAGGCTTCAGCCGCTTTTTTGGACTTGCCCTCCGTGACGCGGGCGATGATGATCCCCAAAAGGACCGCCATGAAAATCCCGACGCCATCCTGGTATTCCCCAACCAATAGGCTCATGCCCCCGGCGATAATCAAAATAACCATTAAAGGTTCTTTAAAGACATCCAGTATTTCACTGAACAGGCTCTTTTCCCTCGGCTTGGTAAATTCATTGATACCGTAAGTCTGACGCCTCATTTCCACTTCCTGCTGGGTCAGGCCATTGCGCAGGACGTTTTGTTTTTTTGCTGTGTTCTTTTCTACATATGCCGTCGGTTTAATAAGGATCACCCCATTCAAAAGTATTCACATGGACATCTTATGAGGGATTGGGGGCTTTTAGAACTAGGTCATTAAAGAATTATCTAAAAAAATGGCCTAAAGGGCAAAAAAAACTGGCTGTTGCCAAAAGGATTTGCTTCCTTTTGGCAACAGCCAGTTATTAATTGACAGCCACGTCTTTGCAATCTGCGCAAAGTCCGTGAAAAGACATGTCGCTATGGTCGATCCGGGCCCCCGTTTCTTTTTCCACCAGTCCTGCCGCTTCGTATAGCCCTTCAAAGAATAAATCCTTGATGTCGTGGCAAGACGTGCAGTAAAAATGGAAGTGGTTGTGGGTGGTGGCATCGAAACGGTCCGGATGCCCCGGAATGCTGATTTTTTGGATCATTTCATGGTCCGCCAGCTGGTTTAAGTTCCGGTAGACGGTCCCTAAGCTCAAAGCTGGATTATCTTTTTTTAAGGTTTCATAAATGACGTCGGCTGTCATGTGATGGTGGCTGTTTTTGCACGGCTGATTTACGAACGGAAAAAAATGGAAAAAAGAATATTTTTCCTTCACTTCATCACTCTTATTGAATAAATCTTCTATTTTATTGGGGA
>WRGF01000011.1 GCA_009787345.1 Turicibacter sp. | reverse complement strand
TCCCCAATAAAATAGAAGATTTATTCAATAAGAGTGATGAAGTGAAGGAAAAATATTCTTTTTTCCATTTTTTTCCGTTCGTAAATCAGCCGTGGGTAGCCGTAAGGTCTGTGTTATTATTGATGGTTGTAATCGCATCGTATAATGCTTGCCATGAATTTACATTGTTGATGGTGCTTGCCGCCAACGGCATTATCCCAACAACCTCACGCACTTGAAATTCTTGCCCGACACCCAGTTCCAGCACTCCTGCTTCTCGCACCGTAATTTCGTAGGTCCTGAAGCCGTCTTCCGGAAAATCTTCGTGGGCGACGTGGAGGATGATTTGTGTGCCGGGTTCGGCTTCGTCGCTTGCGACCAGGTAGGAGTTTTGGGCGGCTTCGTCGAAGTTGAGGGCGATTCCTGACAGCCCTTCCCCTAGCAATCCGCCCAGGTCATTGGTGTCTTGGTAGAGGCGCTGGGTGCCTTCCAACTGGGAGAAGCCCATGCCCGCCTCGATGAAATCCACTTGGAATGCCGGGTTTCCGACCAGTGATTCGAAGGCTGACCCCTCATCCCCCGTTTCCAAATAATCGGATTCCTCTAGCATTTCCTCCTGAAAATCTTCCTCTTCCTCTTCTTCTGGAACTTCTGCTATTTCTTCTTCATTAATTGGAATGTCCTCGGCATCGTCACTTGACTCCGTGGCGGGATATTCGTAGTCAGCCGCCTCTTCCTCATAGGTGACATAATCGAGGTACGCAGGCTGTGGATAGTAGTCGGTGTAGGTTGGCGGGTCGCTGTCCACGGTCTCCGCTATGATTAAACTGATTGGCGTCAATAATTGGACGCTTAATAATGTGGTGGCACTTAAAGAAGCCACAAATCGTTGGCGTAATCTCCTCTTCGAGTCCAAATCCACACCCCTCTCCCCTAAAATGGTTTTTATCTGACTTTTCGCCTTACAGGGGTTATCATACCACCCCCCTCCCGGAAAATTTTGTCAATTCTTCACCCTGTCAACGGTTTTTTTGATTTTCTTTTCGACACATAAAAAAAGGAAGCCCCCGCCAAATGCGGGAACTTCCTTTTTCGTGTGTGATTATCCGTAAATTTTTTTAATTTGAGTTTCAACCCAAGCGATGGCTTCCTTGCTCATGCCTGATTCCAGGCGGGCAATTTTTTTTGATAGCCCTACAATCTCAACATCCCTGTTTTCTGCTTGGATTTCCAAAAGGTCAAACAAAATTTCTGCTTGTAACTTCTCTTGCTCTGTTTTCGTCGGCATCTGTGCACATCCTCTCGCATTTATTACCTTTAGTTTAACATATTTACTGCCACAATGCAATTTCGACAAGCCATCCCCTCAAAAAAAGGAAGCCCCCGCCAAATGCGGGAACTTCCTTTTTCGTGTGTGATTATTTGTTGATGTTGTATTTTTTGTTGAATCGTTCGATACGTCCATCAGCTTGAGCAAATTTCTGGCGCCCTGTGTAGAATGGGTGGCAGTTTGAACAAGTATCAACACGGATTTCTTTTTTTACTGATCCGCCTTCGAATTCGTTACCACAAGTCGTACAAACGATTGGAACACGGTTGTATGTAGGATGGATTCCTGCTTTCATTTTTAACACTCCTTCAGCCCTGATTTCGTAGGTTAATCAGAGAAAGTTTTTATATAACACATGAATTATACTAGATTACAAGCCATTTGGCAAGGGATTTTGCTAAAAACCGATTTGTAATTTCTGGAAATGTGCGTTGTAAAGCTCCCTATCCAAAAAAGAAGCCGGATGATGGTCTCGGCTTCATGGATATTTTACTCTTCAACCTCTTCGCGCCAGATTTTGGCACCTAGGTTGGTTAGCTTTTCTTCGATGTTGGAATAGCCCCTGTCGATGTGGTAGACATTGGAGATTTCCGTAACGCCATCTGCGATGAGGGCTGCTATGACAAGGGATGCCCCTGCCCGAAGGTCGGTTGCCTTTACCCGTGTTCCCATGAGGGAGTAGGGGCCATTCAGCATGGCGGCATTGCCATTGACCTTGATGTCAGCACCCATTTTATTCAATTCATAGCAATTCTTGAACCGGTCTGAGTAGATGTTATCCGTCACCATCCCAAAACCAGTAGCCTGGGTTAGCAGAGTCACCAAAGGCTGTTGAAGGTCGGTTGCAAGCCCTGGGTAAATGCTCGTCTTAAAGTCGACGGCGCGCATGTTCTGGCGGCCGCGGACGATGACATGGTCGGCAAACACGTCGATGTCCACGCCCATTTCGCGAAGCTTCAAAATAAGTGCCTCCAAATGATGGGGGATGATGTTGTCGATTTTCACCTCGTCGCCGGCTGCCGCTGCCAATGCGATGTACGTCCCAGCCTCAATGCGGTCAGGTATAATGGCGTGGCGGGTACCTTTCAACTGGTCCACACCGGTAATGCGGATTTCATCGGTCCCACCCCCTTTGATTTTAGCACCCATGCTGTTGAGCAAGTTGGCAAGGTCAATGATTTCTGGTTCCTTGGCGGCATTTTCGATGATGGTCAGCCCTTCTGCCCGAACAGCGGCCAACATGATGTTGATGGTGGCCCCTACAGATGGGAAGTCCAAGTAGATGGATGCCCCCACTAACCGCTCAGCTTTCAAATAGATGGCGCCCGCTTCTTGCTTGATGGTCGCCCCTAGGGCCTCGAAGCCTTTCAAATGCAAGTCGATGGGACGCGGACCTAAATAGCAACCGCCGGGCATGCCAATAACCGCTTCCTTGAATTTTCCAAGAAGCGCCCCCATAAAGTAGTATGATGCCCTAAGTTTTGTCACTGCCCCTTCAACCAAGGGCGTATTTTTCAGCTGGCTCGGGTCAATGATGAAATCTTCCCCTTCCAGGCTATATGTACCATTCAATTGTTCAATCATGGTGCCAAGATGTTTCACGTCAACAATATTAGGAATCCCTTCCAAGACCACGGTCGAGTCAGCCAGGATGGCTGCAGGAATCAAAGCAACGGTGCTATTTTTCGCACTATCAATACGGACTGTTCCCCGCAAAGGGTGCCCGCCTTCAATCTTAATCACTTCCATCGCGCTCTTCCTTTCTAAAAAAATACCTAATGTATTATATCAAATTCATGGCGGTAATGTGCCTACCCGACATGTATTCTTTTTTGGGCAAATAATCCTTATTGTATCAAAAATTCCAAAGAAATGCACGC
>WRGF01000010.1 GCA_009787345.1 Turicibacter sp. | reverse complement strand
CCCGCAAGGAGGGCAGCCATAATGTCCTCAGGCGTGTTGCTTTTGGCTAGGACGCGGGTAATAGGATGCCCCAAGAACACGGGGTGGACGCTTCGATGAAAATCGCTGCCGCCAACGATGGGCACCCGCTTGCCGCTGCAAAGCAGTTCGTGCCACATCTGAAGTGCCTTGACATTGCAGGGGCGCATGGGCCCGTTCCAGATTTCAAACAAATCATAGGACTGGCTTTCCCAAAGGTAAGGGCAGCTACGGTCCTTCGGATGATTGACACTGACAACCGCTCCCCTTGCCCTCACTTTTTGGATGAATGCTTCCATCTCACTTTCGCTATTCAAAACGAAATCGTCAAAGGGATCCTTTATGCCATAGATGTTCATATGCCCCCGGTAATGGGTCCACTCAACCCCTAAGATCATGGTCACCCCGTCCACATGGGGCAAGTAGAAGTTTTCGCTAAAATTATTATGGTCGGTAATTGACAAAAAATCCAGGCCGATGGACTTTGCTTTTTGGGCAAGGGTGTAAGTGTCGTATTGTCCATCAGATGCCGTTGAATGGACATGGATGTCCCCTGAAAGCCATTTTTCCTCTTTTGGGATGAAGTCGATGGTATAGGTTACCGTAACGCCTTCTTCCGGGATTTTATAGGCACCCACCATAATGTAGTAAGTCCCGGCTTTAAGCCTTGAGCTGAGGTAGCCTTTTTCTGCCTGGTTGCCAAAACTGATGGTTTTTTTGTTGCTGCCGCTCCAGCCCAGGAAGCGCTCTTCTTCTTGGATTCCCAGGTCGACGACGCCATCTGCGTATTCGTAATGGACAAAGGCCGTGTCAATATCCCCTGGCATTTCAAATGGAATAGTATAATAAGTCCCCTCTTTGCCTTTAGGGATAAAATGGTTAATGACTGTTTTCATGGCTATCCTCCTTTTTAAAGCGCAGCAGGAATGAAATCAGGAAGCTTAAAGCCATGATGATCAAGGGATAAAGCCCCATTAAGAACCTGGCGGCCCCTGTTGGGTTGTCCCCTGGTATGTCCCCGCTTTCATAGCCGAAAACGTAATGGGCGAGCAAGAAACCAGCGGCAACAAACAACCCGTTCAGACGGTTTAGGATGCCCAGAAAACTCCCAAAAATTCCTTCCCGCCGCAGGTTGTGCTTCCTCCTGTCCTCATCCAAGATCTTGGCACCGATCAGATCCATGGTCAGGGAGGCCCCGCCATAGCCCAGCCCAAAAACTACCAAGGGGATGAGGGTCATGACCAAGCTATTGGAAAAGTACAGGGGCATCAGGGCCATGACCAGCACCATCAACGAAGCCCGCCATGTAAAGACCGCTTCCTTTTTCTTTAGCACCTGCATCCAAAGGGGGACGCCAATCATGGCACATAGGATAACGGAGCCAAGGAGCACAGACGTCACCCACCCCGGGGCATCCAGGACATGGCGCACATATAAGCCCACGGTTTGCTGCAAAATCGCCAAGGCTGAAAAGAAGCTGGCATTGACAAGCCCATACAGCCAAAATTTCGGGTTCAGGGCAATGTCCTTGATGGCTTTTAGGAAGTCGGGTTTTTCCATCTCCTGGGCTTCTTTCGTTTCGTGGCTATTGAAAGCCATATGGTAAATGGCGGCGAGTGCCAAGGCTGCCAACAAAAGGGCGGTCATGCCATAGCCAAGGCTGCCGGCAATAAGGGGCACCAGGGCAAGCCCGATAATCATGGCTAAAAATTGGAACACCTGACGAAGCCCGTTGGTCTTGGAGCGTTCGGCTTCCGAGCGGAAGATTTCAGGAAACATAGCCCCATAGTTCACATTTACCAAAGAATCCAGCGTCCCCGTCAAGGTATAAAGGACTAAGGCGTGCCAAAAAGCATTCCCCGGGGACAGCAACGGAAGGTACTCGATGTGGAAAAATGCGATGAAAGACAGCAAGAGGACCGGTGTCCCTAAAACAATCCAGGGCCTGCGCCTTCCCCAGCGGGTCCGGGTCCGATCAGATAAATAGCCATATGCCAGGTTATCGATCACGTCGATAAAGGTGTAAGCCAGCAGGATATTGGCAAACTCCCGGGCATTGATAATCGAAAGCTGTTCCACGTAAAAATAAAATGCAAATGCCCGGAACATATTGATGGGTATGGATGTCCCAAACATCCCGACCGCATAATCAAATGATTTTGTCTGCCTAGTTTTCATAAACTTTCCTCCAGTATAAGCGATTGCCAAAATTGTACCATATTTATTCATTTATTGCTATTTTTTACCTCATAAAAAAGCACCCCGCCAAACAGGTTGGGTGCCTTTGGGGTCAAGCCCCTTTGTAGTAAACGCAAACCTTGTTGCCACATACGTTTTGCACGTTGCAGTTCAGCCCAAAAATCTCTTTCAGGCAAGACTCCGTCATCAGTTCGTCGACGGTTCCAGAAGCAATCAGGCACCCGTCTTTCATGGCGACCATATTATCGGCATAGGCCGAGGCAAAGTTGATGTCGTGGATGACCATGACGATGGTTTTTCCCAGTTCATCGACGAGCTTTCGCAAAAGTTTCATCATGTTGACGGAATTGAGCATGTCCAGGTTGTTGAGCGGCTCATCGAGGAGGATATATTCCGTGTCCTGGGCAACTACCATGGCGATGTAAGCCCTTTGACGTTGGCCGCCAGAAATTTCATCCAAATATTTGTGCTGGATATTTTGCAGGTTGGCATAGCCTAAAGCCATGTCCACCATCTCATGGTCTTGGGGTTTTAAACGCCCTTTTGAATGGGGGAACCTTCCCAGTTCCACCAGTTCCCTGATGGTCAATTTGACGTCGATGGAGTTGGACTGCTTAAGGATTGCCATCTTCCGGGCCATTTCCAAGTCCTTGATGCCCCGGATGGGCTTACCTTCCAACATGATTTCCCCTTTGCTTTCCTTCATGAACCGGGCAATCATGGATAAGACCGTCGATTTCCCGGCTCCGTTTTCCCCAACCAAAGCCGTGATTTTTCCTTTTTCGATTTCAAGTGAGAGGTCTTTGACAACTTCTTTTTTCTCGTATAATTTCGTAATGTTGCGTAAACTGATCACCATTTGGCCTCCTTTAGGCAGTGGCTTGCTTATTTTTATAAAGCAGCAGGTAGATAAAATAAATCCCGCCGATGAAATTGATGATGACGCTGAGGTTGGTCCCAA
>WRGF01000009.1 GCA_009787345.1 Turicibacter sp. | reverse complement strand
TCGTCAGGAATTCAACTTCTTTGAAGAAGCTCATTGCACAGCTGGCTGACATAAAGATTATTTCAATAAACGGAAATGTTATGTTTACTAAAGCTTTAACGAAGAAGCAGAGAGAAATTCTCGAACTGTTTTCAGTTCAGGAGGAAATTTTAAACCTTCCAAAACAATTATGACCTGAGGATAGAACGTTTGAGTGCTACACTATTTTTGAGGAATTCAGGTTATATCATTTTTTGCTATTTCTAGTAGCCTCAAGTCCGAATTTTTAGAGGTATCCTATAGACGATCTTTTACGACCCGCTGACTTTATTCCACTTTAAAAGTAACCGGTCTGCCAAGTCCACCAGCAAGAACAGCCCGAAGGCGACTATGCTTAGAACGGTGATGCCGGCGTACATGTCCACGTAGTTGATGCGGTGGAAGGCGTCCATGATGTAAAATCCAAGACCATATCGGGTTCCCTGTGTTTCCGTGATGAAGAGGATGGCCGTTGCCGTTCCCAAGGCGACCCGGGTTGAGGATAAAATGACGCTAAGTGCCGCGGGGAACGTCACTTCCTTTAATAATTGCCAGGGATTTGCCCCTAAAACTTTTAAAATCTGATAATGCTCTGGAGGAATGCTAACAATACCGTCCCGTACATTGACCATAACCTGAAATACGATAATCAGCACAATCATAGCGATGGTCGTTGGGTTCCCAAGCCCTAAGAGGAGCATGACAACAGGAAGGAAGGCCATTTTGGGGATGGGGTACAAAAAATACATAAAGGGGTTGAGGGTTTTGGACAGCCAGTTGGACTGTGCCATCAAAAGCCCTAAAAACAGCCCTAATGCCATGGAGATGAAAAGCCCTGCTAACAGCCGCCAGGCACTGTGCCAGATGTGGTTGCCCATCATGGACCAAAAGGCAATATCCATCCGTCCATAAACCACCCACGGCGCAGGGATAAGCCTCCCGTTAATGGCAAGGGTCCCATACAGCCAAAGGGCATGAATGAGGAGGAGCCCAAAAGCGAAGTATTTCAACTTATGTGCCATAGCTGCCCGCCTCCCTTAACCTGGTCCTTAGCTGATGGCAAAGAGCCACGAAGCCTTCGGTATCCCGCCCGCCTTTTGGGCAGGTGTAATAGTTGATGGGCTCCCCTGGGAGCATGATGCCGACCTTGTCGCCTAAAAACACGGCTTCCTCGATGTCATGGGTGATGAACAAGGTGCAGCCATCCCGCCCTTCCCAGATGTCCAAGAAAAACTGCTGCATGGCTTCCTTCGTTGCGCCGTCCAGTGCGGAGAAAGGCTCGTCCATCAACAAGATGTCGGGCTCCAAGACGAAGGCACGGGCAATGGCAACCCGCTGCCTTTGCCCGCCGCTTAAAGCGCCTGGAAACTTTTTAGCGTGGCCTTCCAGCCCCATTCGGGCAAGGACAACACCTGCGACCGGTTTGCCGTCCACTACCAAGGGCAGCTTCCTGATTTTTAACGCCATGGTGATGTTTTGCTCCACGGTTTTCCAGGGCAGGAGCCCATAATGCTGGGGGATATAGCCAATGGCGTGCTTTTTTGCCGTAACCGGCTGTCCCTGATATAAGATGGCACCGGAATCTGCCTGGCATAACCCGGCGATGGCCTTCAATAAGGTTGTTTTCCCACAGCCTGACGGCCCAATGAGGGTACAGATTTCCCCTGCCCCGATTTGGAGGGAAACTTCTTTTAGCACAGGCCTTTGGCCGTACCCCAGTGTCAAAGAATCAATGCTCAGCACATGGCCACCTCCCAAAATCAATCAAATGCTACGGTGGAAATCAAATCTTGTGGGTTCAAATCCATGGTCACAAGACCGCGGGAAACCAGCCACTCGATGGCTAAATCAAGGGTTTCGTCGCTAGGCAAGTGGTTGTCCCTAAAATAAGGCAGTTGGATGTTTTCACGAAGGTGGGCAGGGAACCCGATGGCTTCGATAATCAAGTCGATGGTTTCTTCGGTCACCCCTTCATTCAGCTGGCGGGACGCTTCATCAAAGGCGGCGTAAAAATGACGGATGGCCTCTGGGTGCCCGTCGATAAATTCTTGGGTAAAGCCGGTGATGATGGGCGTGAAGTCGATGTCCGTGTTATGGATGAGGGCAAAGGCCCCTTCAGACTGCCCGATGGTCGCAAAGGGATCCGTCAACACCGCAGCGTCCACCTGCCCATTTTGGACCAGTTCAAGGCGGGTTGGGACCGAAGGGATTTCCTCGATGACGATGTCATCTAACGTCATGCCAACTGAGGCAAGCATCCGGTCTAAAATAAAGGTCGGGGAGGCATTGGTGGCAGTGGCTACGCTTCGCCCGCGCATGTCCTCAAGGCTGCCTAATTCTTCGTAGGTCACTAAGGTAAAACGCCCAGAAGTCACACCTGTCGCCCGCACCTCAAATCCGCTCTCTAAATACATGCCAATGGCCACCAAATCCGCCATGACCCCGTCCAGGTTGCCAGTATGGAATGCCGTGTCCCTGGTCGCCGGGTTAGCAAAAAATTCAAGTTCCACGTTCACGCCATGGGCTTCAAATAACCCTTGTTCCTGGGCGATGACCATAGGAATGGCGTCAACCGATGCCATTATCCCAAAGCGCAGGGTTGGCATTTCCCCAGCATCGCTTGTTTGGTTGCCACAGGCAGCAAGCACTGTGGTAGCTATCATTGTAAGTATAAAAATCCGTTTCATGGTTCTCTCTCCTATTCGTATCTCATGGGGATGGTGAATCCCTGACTGATTTCCACCAATCTCTAATTTTACCATTTTTCGTCAAATTGTACAGGGTTTTTTACCCACACTACGGATTTTTATGGCTGTTCTTTTTAAGGGTACCTCTAAAAACTCGGACTTGAGACTACCAGAAATAGCAAAAAATGAGATAGGGAACCTCCAATAACTATCAAAAACAGTGGATTTCCTTAAAAAGGCTCCGTTTTTTTAGCCCTCGAACTATAACTACATCTATTTCAGGCATAATTCTCTTAATAA
>WRGF01000008.1 GCA_009787345.1 Turicibacter sp. | reverse complement strand
AGATGTGGTTTTTTAGTATAAGGGAACCTCCAATAAAAGCAGCCTGGAAGCATTAACCCCGAAAAACATTTTAAAAGCTGTTGGTTATTTGTTATAATGGAAGTGACATTTTTTGGAGGTGCGTGATGAAAATTGTGTTCTTGGATGCCATGACCATTGGCGGCGATATTGATTTGAGCGGATTTGACAGGCTTGGGGAAGTGGTGAAGTATGATTATTCGGCCCCTCATGAAGTCCCGTTGCGGATGAAGGATGCTGAGGTCGTCATCACCAATAAATGCCTGATTAATGAAAGTACGGTTAGGCATGCCAAAAACCTGAAGCTAGTCTGCGTGACAGCGACAGGGACGGATAATTTAGATAAGGAATACCTTGAAAGCAAGGGGATCGGTTGGCGCAATGTGGCGGGTTATTCTACCCATTCAGTTGCACAGATTACGTTTTCCCTGCTATTTTACCTCCTTACCAAAACCCGTTACTACGACGATTACGTAAAAAACGAAGCGTACATGGCTTCGCCAATATTCACCCATATCGACCAACGGTTTAACGAACTTGAGGGCAAAGTTTGGGGCATCGTGGGACTGGGTGCCATCGGGAAGAAAGTAGCTGCCATTGCCAGCGCATTTGGATGCCGGATCGTTTATTTTTCCACTAGTGGGCTAAACAACAACAGCGACTATGAACAAGTGGGATTTGATGAACTCCTTGCCATCTCAGACATCGTCAGCATCCATGCCCCGCTGACGGAGGCGACGTTCAACTTGTTTGACAAGGAAGCGTTTGGCAAAATGAAGCCTTCCACCATTTTGATCAACGTTGGGCGGGGACCGATCATCAACGAGGGGGACCTAGCGGACGCTTTGAACCATGGCAGGTTGGCAGCGGCGGGCCTTGACGTGCTCGGGCAAGAACCCATGTCCCCTGATAATCCCCTTCGGCTCATCAAAGACAGCAAAAAACTCCTGATTACCCCGCATATTGCCTGGGCAAGTGTAGAAGCAAGGACGAGGCTGATGGAATTGGTCTTAAGCAACATAACCGATTACTTTGCTTAGGCAAAAAAGGTACTACAAAAAGAAAAACGCCTTTTTGCAGCACCAGATTCAACCCATTTGAAAAATCCGCAGCACTTGCGGATTTTTTTTATTGCTTGTAAGTTATGACAACGTGACAATGTGCGGGCTTTCTGCTTCATAAGCCCGCTCAAGAATTTCAACCACCGTCAGGATTTGTTCGTCCGTAATGAGTTTTGGCGCCCCATTCATGATGGCCTCATAAAAATTATCGTAGAGCCTGCCATAATCCCCTAAGGGGGTTTTTAGCTCGCGCTTGATGGTGTCCCCATTTTGATTGAGGTAATCAAGCTGCCCGTAGCTGAACGTGTTGTCCTCCCCAAAGCCAGCATCCCCTGGCATGATGCCGGCCTTCAGGTCAGCTTCTTGCATGTCGATGCCATATTTGATGAAGCTTCCCCTTTTCCCATGGATCAAAAACTGCGGGTAAGGGGTTTTCACCAAATGCTGTGATTTGACGACAACCTTGAATCCCCGGTAAAACAAGTGGATGTCATGGTAATCATCAAGCCCCTCGCCTACCCTGACGTTTTTCACATCGTAATACACTTTTTGGGGGCGCCCGAATAAATAGACCATCCGGTCAATGAGGTGGACGGCATGGCCATAGACAAAGGTGTCGCAAAGGGGACCGTTGTTGACCTGGCTTGATGGCCTGAAATAATCGTAATGGGTTTCGACCTCAATCAAGTCACCTAGGTAATTTCGTTCAATGACTTCCTTGGCAGCCAAAAAGTCCCCATCGAAGCGGCGATTTTGAAAGGGCATGACCAAGACCCCATTGGATTTGGCAAGCGCGAGGAGTTCCTTTGCCTGCTCTAATGTCTCAACGAAGGGCTTCTCTACCAGGACATGTTTTTTGGCTAGGATTGCTTTTTTAGCGAATTCAAAATGGGTCGGCGCTGCCGTCACGATGACGACCAGCTGGATATCACCGTCACCAAGGAATTCATCAAGGTCATAGGAAAACATTATCCCCCGTTCCCGGTAAGGCAGTTCTTCAGCAGGCTTTTTGGAGCGGTTGTAGATGGCCTTGACTTCTAGGTTTTTCCTGATGAGGGTATAGGGAAGGTGGTAGCGTTTCGTTGACTTCCCGAAGCCAATGTAGCCGATTTTTAAAGATTCCATAGCGTTCATTCCTTTCCGATGCAAAAGGGGCTTGTACCCAAGAAATACACTAAACCAGGGTTGCGCTTTTTAAGTTTTTTCATATCTTAACTAGGTAGGGGGGGAAACCTATGCTAAACGACATCAAACCGACGCCGGGCCTTGCCAACCGTTATGTCTCGGCTTTTGGAGCCACGAAAATGGTCAATGAAGCCTGCAAGGCAGTTTCCGTTTGCGATTTTGATTGGGCCAGGCAGATGATTGCCTTCGTCTTAAGTGCCGATGCCAGCCTCGTAAGCGATGACGACCGGAAAAAAGCCAACGGGCTTTATGCCATGATTACCAGCCACCATGAAGGAGTGAGCGCCTATTAAGGTCCAAGCAAGCCAACAAAGTTCAAAGCCCAGCTAAAAATCCAGCGTACCCAAGACAAAGTGGGATGCCTGGATTTTTTTAATTGAAATAAACCGGGTTGCTGATGGCTTTGATGCGGATGCTTTTTACTACCACATAGGCAAAGTCCCAAGACGGGTCTACGCTTATAGTGGCCTGGTTCCTAAACTGGGCACCCACCCCTTTATTGGTCATGAGCCTGATGGTGCAGCCCCGGGCATTGGCTACCGTAATGTTCAGCACCCCATCCTCATGGCGCAAGTCGATGGCGGGCCCGTTCCTGGAACAGGTGACGTAGCTTTTCCCCGCAAGGAGGGCAGCCATAATGTCCTCAGGCGTGTTGCTTTTGGCTAGGACGCGGGTAATAGGATGCCCCAAGAACACGGGGTGG
>WRGF01000007.1 GCA_009787345.1 Turicibacter sp. | reverse complement strand
CTGAGCCAGGATCAAACTCTCCATAATAGATAAGCTTGTAGCTCGTTTATTTCTTAAAACTTGGCGTTCTGTTTAGTTTTCAAAGAACTTCGGCGTTGCCCGTTTTGCAGCAACATTTGTTATTATACAGCATGTTGAAGCTTATGTCAACAGTTTTTTTTGTTTTTTCGACACCGTTCTTGTCGACTTGATAATCTTACCACATGTGGTAAAGTCTGTCAACATGTTTTGTGTGAAATTATTTCGTGCTTGTTCTTCGGTGCTTTAAAATATTAACATACGCAACTGCACTCCGTCAACAAATTTTTGCATTTTTTTCTAAAATCCTTCAGCTAACTTTTTTTTGCTCATAATCTTACCTTATATATGGAATATTACCTACTTCAGCCAACGTTCCCATCCGTGGATTTTAGCAGCAGTTGCCAAAAGATGGCGTATGTTGGGATTTGGCTGTTTATTTCGTCGAAAAGTGCGGCAGCTATACATTTTTTATACGATTTCATTGGACCCTCCCCCTTTATGTTTGTGATATAATGAACTAAATGACCTAATGACAAAGGAGAGAATTATGGACATCACTCAAAAAATGGCCGCTGTGCCGAAGAAGAAAAAGAAAATTTCCAATATGTTTACGGTTACGACCCAAGGGCTGGCCTTCGTTTCCCTTTGGGGTGTCGTTGCGACCTACTTTATGTTTGGCATGATGCCCGCACTTTATTCAATCTTGATGATTATAAGCGGTGTAGCAGCTGCCTTTGCAACCCATTTCCTGTATTATGCTATTGATGATACCATTAAGAAAAAGGAATTCGGGAAATTTGCTGATCGCTTCGCTTTGAACTGGAAGAAGGTTAAACGGGGGACGCCTGAAATTACAGCCCTAATCCTTGTTTTATGCCTCCAATCCGCCACGCCTATCCCAGTGGTCATCATCGCCTGCGTCCTAGCCGAACTTTTAGGCAAACTGATCTGGGGCGGGTTCGGGAAAAATAAACTAAATCCTGCGGCAGTCGGTTTCGTGTTGGCGGCGATGGTCTTTGGTTATTACATGGCCATGCCAGTACCGGGTGCCGATGCGTTGTCCGGGGCTACGACAACGGCAACGCCACTTAGCATCCTTGGCGAGTACAACTGGTATTTAGGGCAGGGGACCTATGAGTCCTTCCGCTTGGAATTCGGCAACTTTTGGAATTTATTGATTGGGAATTTTTCCGGACCGAAGGCAGAAATTACCCGCTTGGCTTCCATTTTGGCACTGTGCTTCATGGTTTGGAAAAAAGCGATCAAATGGTCCATCCCATTGGTGTTCATCGGCGGGATTGCCGTCATTGCCGCTGCCGTCGGGTTAATCCATGGGTTCCCTATGACTTACCCATTATTCCATGTTCTTAATGGCGGTGCCATCTTCGCTGCGGTTTTCATGGCTACGGACCCAGTTACCATTCCTAAGAATGCCCCTGGAAAAATCATCTTCGCCATGCTTTTAGCCATGCTGACCATGATTTTAAGATTACGCTTCATGTCCTATCCGGAAGGAATCATGTTCTCGCTATTGATTATGAACATGTTCGCCGACTACATCAACGAAAAAGCGGCCCCATTGGCCAAAGCTTCCAAGAAAGCCCAATGGACCGCCTATGCCAGCGTCGGTGTTGGTGCGGTCCTGATCGTTTCGCTATTGGCACTTTCAATGCCTTACTAATCTGCAAAAAAAGCATCCTTGGTTCATTTGAGCCAGGATGCTTTTTTTGCGAAATTTTATTTTTCGACGCTGTATTTGTCTTTAAGCCCAGCTGTGAATTTTGCGTACAACTCGTTTTGCTTCGTGGACTTCAGGTAGTTGGTGATCTGTTCTTTCACGCCATCAAATGGCACCGTGTCGTTGCGGTCAACCAATTTGATCAGGTGGTGTCCAAACTGGGTGCTGACCACGTCGGAAACTTGGCCTGGTTCCATGTCGAATGCCGCTTGCTCGAATTCAGGGACCATTTGCCCGCGACCAAATTCTCCTAAATCACCACCGCGCTCGCTGGATGGGCAGCTTGACTCGGCTTTCGCCAATTCTTCAAAGCTAGCTCCGTCATTAATGGCTGCTTTTAATTCATTGGCTTTTTCCTCAGAGTCTACCAAGATATGAGATGCCCTTACGGTTGGTTCCGCAAACTGCCCTTTATTGGCTTCATAATAGGCTTGGGCTTCTTCGTCGGAAACGTGCAGGTTCTTGAATAGCTGGGAGATGCTGTATTGGAACAAGACGTCGCGGTAAACCTTTTGGAAATCTGCATGGTCGGCAATCCCGGACTCCAGTGCGTCCTCTACGACCAATTGGCGCATGATAAGCTCTTCCAGCAAGTTCGCCTTGTCCTCTGCGTCCGTAATGTTGATGTTTTGCTGCGCCCGAAGCGTTTCGATGGTTTCGTCCAACATTAATTCAGTAATTTCAAAATCTTTGACTTTCGCTAAAACCTTTGACATTTGAAAACCTTCTTTCTTTTTTGGGGTTGTGCTGATTTTTGATTCAAGTCCATTATACCATACTTGGGATGGGGCGATAGGGGGTGCCCTAGATTTTTAAGGTATTTTTCCCTAAGATTGCTGGAAAGCGGCTTGCAAGGCACATTCCGAGCAACCTGGTTATTTAGCATTCTTTTCTGAAAAAAGCAGGATCGTTAAGGGAAAAAGTGGCGTCCTATAGGGGCCAGTCCTAAGGAGTAAAATTCCTTCGAGATAATTACCTAAAATATCCATGTCCCTTAAGCGCTTTCTATTTGGCAAAATTATATGTGAACTTTTATAGAATAGGAGTGCGTATAATATGGCAACACGAGAACAAAGACGCAATGCGAAGAAGGAGTTTTTCCCA
>WRGF01000006.1 GCA_009787345.1 Turicibacter sp. | reverse complement strand
GTAAATAAGTGATGACCTGTTCCATGCCTTAACCTCCAAATTTGAATATATTTAGATTATAGGGCATAAAACGTTTTCTAATCAATTGCTAATTTTTCCGTTCATAAATCCGCCGTGGGATTGCCCTATTTCGGGTAATGTCCTAGAATAATTGAAAGATTAAAAATCCAGACCAAAGAACCAATAGTTGATAACTAAACCGACGACAATCCGGTGCATTTGATGTGTCTTTGAAAATCGTATGCCTTTTCTAACAAGGCGGCTGCACCATGTTCGTAGGGATAAATGCTTTCTTTCTATTTTTTGCGTGTTTCGCTTGCCGACAATTACACTGATATCTGACAGATTTTTTGATAAGCGTAATTGTCATCCGTGTATGTAACCTTTATGTCAAAAGGTGATAGTACGTCGCATAACTTCCCTAGGAATTTCTGCTGGCGTGTGCCGAAAACATAAGCCAGGACTTCCTGCGTGTTATGGTCAATTGCCCACCACAGCCAATATTGCTGGGACTTGTCATGGACAAAGCTCCACATTTCATCCATTTCCGCTTCTTCGACCTTTATCAGGTCTATTTGGATATTCTTTCCCCTGTTGGTCTCTATGTATTCTGTATTGACCTGCACGATGTCAGCTTCTTTTTTTTTAACGTAGCGGTTACCGTATCTTTTGAAATCCCAAGGACCCTTGCTGTAGCCCGAGTTCCCTAACCGTTAACAGTCATAATGGCAATTTTGTTTTTTACGCTTGGGTCGCATGCTTTGTAAGTATAGTCCTCCATAAATACACGGTGGGAGCATTCAAGGTTTTACAGTTATATCGCTGATTGCCATTTGGGTAATGACCATTTTTAACCACATCTGTTGTTAAGCAAAAGGGACATTTTACAGGGGACATCGCCATAGGGAACACTCCTAAAATTAGAATTTGGTTGTAGTATTCCCTAATTCGGTAGTTATCATCGTCAATCATTTATGGGCACCACCAAAAAATCTTAGTCCAGCAATTTTTCACATATCATTTTGAAAAAAATAAACGACAGTATCCAAAGGAAATTTATCCACAACATACTCATCCCAATAGATCTTAATGCGTTTTCGTACACACCTAGTTCTATAAAGCTAATATAAATCAATGTAGAAATACTTATCAAAATAGAAAAAGTCGTTGCAGTGGAAATGAGAGATATAAAGGACATCTTCAATTTCTTACGCTTAATTTTTGATGAAAGTCCCATCATCGCCTAAATACTCCAAAACAAGCTGCAATTCCTGCCACTGTAGCGCCACCCACTGTGCCAAGAGAGGTAGCACAAGTACCACAAGCAGCTCTTGATATTATGCACATCGTAGAACAAACAATTAATATCAAAGCTGCAAATGCCGCACCTACGCCTGCTACAGCGAGTAAGCACCACTTTCCAACAGATATATTGTACATCCCATACTCATTTGCCAATTCATCAAAATAGTCGATAAGCTCTTGAAATTCATTATTGCTTATATACTCTATGTCGCTAAGAGTATGGTTAATCAGGATACCATTTAAGAAGGTTGAAACCTCAAAATATCCCATGTCTGATGTTCGAATATGATTTTCCATATAAGACTTTAGATTAACATTCTCATCGAATACTAAAATTAATGCACTTAACAGATTATAATCGTAATTAACAATTGGTACCACGACATTTAAGCTTCCCATCTCGTCTAATGACACATTCTTATTTGTGAAATCCAAATTTTCATGTTGGGTTTGTACATTGACTCCGCCACTTGAAATCAAATTCTCAGCTTCTCTCCCAATCTGGAAAATTGGAGCCAGAGCCAATTCAAACCCCTCATCCAATAACATTTCTTCCCAGAATAAGGGGGGCACAAATAATTCCTTTCCGTTACTTATCGCCGAAGCATTGAGGGGATAGATGAATAATGATACAGCCATAGTAAATGCCATTATTCCTGCAATTTTTTTAATGTTTTTCGTAAGTAAGCTAAATTCCAAAAGACTATCCTTCAATCTTATATCCTCCTTTTTTTTCTCCTAAAACTCTAGGGGAGCCAATCGCCCAGAGTTTTGGTTGACAAGGGTTCTCATCCCTCAGAAGATTTTTTACCCAATGACGATTTGACCCGAAGGCAATGCGGCTGAAGGCCCCCCCCCTGCATTTCCCATTGTCTCCCCATACTCTGATATATTGACAATTCCCCTGTGGTCATGGTCACCCCTGGCATGAGATAGGGATATGCCGTTAATCCCTATCGTACCATTTTCAAATGGCTTTGTTTCCCGATATAGTCGACTGATTTCGATTGTTTCCATTATATCATGCATCGACAATTTGTTCAATTATTTTTGAGTTTTTTTACCATTTTCTTTTTTTTTTGGTAAAATAAACCAAAAATGGCGCGTGAATAAAGCGAGCCGCTCCTTTTTTTCCAAAAAGATGTCGGTTCACTCGGAGTTTTTCCATATTTCCTCTTACTTATTTCCGGCAGCTACAGCCTTTTTGACAGCAGTAGGGCCGTTTAAGGCTGCTAAAATTATTGGATGGATTCGCATAGCAGTTATCCGAAAAAGCATAGACCTTGTGTTCCACGCCCTTCGCCAAGTTCCTTGGTGGGGTCAATTTGATTTGGATTTCTTGAAGCTCGTTGGCACGCAGTTCCCCCAGTTGAAGGCACGGCTGATTTACGAACGGAATAAAATGGAAACCAGAATATTTCTCGTTCACTTCCTCACTCTTATTGAATAAATTTTCTATATTATTGGGGAGAATTTAGTTAATTGCTTCTAAACTTTACGCTAGAAAAGTCTAAAATTCCTTAAAGCAGC
>WRGF01000005.1 GCA_009787345.1 Turicibacter sp. | reverse complement strand
CCGGTACAAATAGAAAAAGCCCATTAGCTGTAAGGCTAAAAGGCTCGGTCTAATAAAAACTGGACACTTTTATTATACCACTAAAAACCTTTTTGGGGCAATATTTTCCCACTGTAAATGTTTGCATAAGCGAAGAGAAACGGTCACTTTGCAAACATTTATGGTAAGGGCACCTCTACTAACTCCAATTCAACCGAATTTGCGGTCTTTTTCCGCCCATCCTTATAGCCCACCAAAGGAGGATACCTTCCTACGGAAGGGAAGGGACCCTGCCAGCGAAAATGCCATGAAGCTCCACTTCACTGCATTTTCACTTCTTCAGCTGGACGAAAAAATCCTCGCAACTACGGGCAAAGCGAGTTAATAGAGGTACCCATAAATAAAACAACGAGGTGGTTTCGTGCTCAAAATGACAGGTTTCAAGCTTTACTTTGCCCTTTTTTCCTTGTTTTTTGCTTTGACGTTGGCTCCCCTTACTGCGGCAGCCTACAATTTGCAAAATGATTCGCTGATCAGTTCCAGTTCAAACAATGATTTAACTGACCTTTCGGGGTCGCCGAATCTCCAACGGGCTGGCAGCGGTGCGGATAATCCGCGTATTTTTGTCCATGTTAACGGGAATAACCGCTCGCTCCATGTGACAAGCCGCACCCAATCCTGGCATGGTGTGGACATCCTCCGCAATCCACTTCAAAGCGGAAACACCCCTCAACTTGTGGTTGGGTCAACAATCCAGGTCAATGGGTGGGCGCCTTCAGGTACCGTGATGGAACTTGGCGGGGTAAATAATGAGGCGAGTTCCTGGCCCCAGCTAACAACCGCAACAGCCAATGCCAATGGGCAATTTTCGTTGAACCTGACGGTCACTCAGGCACAGATCAGCAACAATCCAGACGGATTCAGGATTCGGACCGCAACAAATGCGACTGTGGCCTTCCACATCGACCAAATCTATGTCCGTCGTCCTGAGGGTGGGACACCGTCCCCGGCTCCAACGCCGGCTCCTGGGCCAACCCCTGCACCTCCCGCTGGTGGGAATGCCATTAATATGATCCATAACTGGAACAATGTGACGCTGCAGCAGACAGGTCAAGGAACATCAGGGCGCATTGTAAACAGCGGTGGAATGACTGATGTGACATTCAATCTGGCGACTGGCAATATCAATGCGCTGTGGACGACAGCCCAGGCAGGAAACTTGCACAACAACCTTCATGGCTTAGGGTGGCGCCAAGGGAGCCCCAACCGCTCCATTGGTTATAACGTAGGCGTGCTGGAGCATACATCCGGCCACCAGGGCATGACCATTGCGGCATACTATGGCTGGACAAGAAGCCCTCTTGTTGAATGGTATGTCATCGACAATTGGTTAAACCATCGAAGCACGCCAGGAAACCTTCTTGGGACATTTACAAGTGACGGCGGCACTTATGAAGTTTGGCGCCACGACCGGGTAGGCCATCATATCAATGGCTATGGGGCATTTACACAGCTTAAATCCGTAAGGACGCAAGTAGCTCCATTAGGGACTAACCGTACGATTACTTTCCGTAATCATGTTGACGCATGGGCTGGGTTCGGGCTTAACCTGCTAAATGCCGATTGGTATTACCAAGTATTCCTGATCGAAGGATGGGAATCTGACGGTAGAGGAAATGCAACCGTTTGGGCTCAGTAGCAGGCAAAGGGAAAACTTTGTTGGGAAGGTTCTGTCTTTCCAACAAAGTTTTTTTAATATTCAGGCAAAAAGGAGGATATGTATGAAACTCATTCTACTATCGGTGGCAGGTTTGCTGCTAACAACTTGTTCATCTATTGAAGAAAATCATTTATGGGAACAGATTGCACCCGCTGATGTTGTCCGGGTGGCAGGCGGCGCTTTTTTAGGAACCCCTTCTTCCAACCTCTTTGACACCCCCATTATAATTGAAGATTTTTATATTGGGCGGAATTTAGTGACCCAGGCGGAGTGGATAGAGGTGATGGGGGAAAACCCTGCTTATTTCACCCTTGATTTGAATAATCCCGTAGAGCGCGTCACCTGGTACGAGGCCATCTTGTTTTTAAACCGGAGGAGTGAATTAGCGGGGCTCGTCCCCTTCTACCAGATTGATAAAACAATCGTTTACCCAAACAACCTTTCATCAACAGATGAATACCGTTGGAGCATTTCCATTAATGAAAATGCCACGGGGTACAGGCTGCCAACGAACCTCGAATGGGAATTCGCCGCTGGCGGGGGAGTATATTCCCAAGGCTATGCCTTTAGCGGCAGTGATGAATTGAGCGAGGCGGGATGGTTTTTCCGAAACTCTGGCGATGAATTTTTAGACGGGATCTGGAACTGGCCAGCCATCTCGGAAAATAACGCAAGGACTCATCCCGTTGCCCAAAAAATCCCCAATGAACTCGGGCTTTATGACATGTCGGGCAATGTCCGCGAATGGATTTTCAACTGGTATAACCCTGAAAAACTCACACCTGACAATGGGGAGTGGCGAGTAGTAAGGGGCGGCAGCTGGCTTACGGGCGAAGATGCGCAACGTATTTATTTTTATGATGGAATGCCCCCTTACAAACGCACCTACGAATTAGGCCTGCGGATCGCTCGATCTATTTTAAATTAGGGTAACTGAAAAAGCCCTCCCCGGCTTCGGGAATGGCTTCAATAATCTGAGTGGCTGAACATGCTGATGGCTACCGCCAGCCCGATAAAAGCAAGGATCCAAAACAAGATATATAGACGGACATTCTGATTTAGATTTTTTTCATAAGGAAGAAACAAGGATAACCACCAGATTTTAGCATGCGCCGAATGCGGGCATACTATTA
>WRGF01000004.1 GCA_009787345.1 Turicibacter sp. | reverse complement strand
CAAGCCGGTCAATATGGGGGCCGCCGGGATATGGAAGCTGAAGGACCCGTGCCACTTTGTCATAGGCTTCCCCTACCGCATCATCAAGGGTTTCGCCAATGATTTCAAAATCAAAATGGCCTTTCATGTAAATCAACTGGGTATGCCCTCCGGAAACGACCAATGCCAGCAGGGGAAATTCCAAAGGCCCCACCAATTGATTGGCATAAATATGTCCCGCGATGTGATGCGTGCCTATCAAGGGCAAGCCATGGGCAAATGCCAGTGCTTTGGCTGCATTGATGCCAATAAGCAGCGAGCCTACCAATCCTGGGCCTTCCGTGACAGCGATGGCGTCCAGCTGCTTCCATCCCAAACCAGCGGTATCCATGGCTTCTTCGATGACGCGGGTGATGTCCTCCACATGATGGCGGCTGGCAACTTCCGGCACTACCCCCCCAAAGCGCTTATGGCTTTCGATTTGAGAGGCGACGATATTGGCTAACACTTCGGTACCATTTCGGATAATGGCAACACTGGTCTCATCACAACTGCTCTCTATCGCCAATAGGGTTACGGATTGTTTCATGTGTTGGTACCTCCTCTTCTCATCAAGACGGCATTTTCACCCTCTTTGTAATAATGCTTCCTCACACCAGATTTTTGAAATCCGGCTTTTTCGTAAAAAGCAATGACAACTTCGTTGCTTTCGCGGACTTCTAAAAAAATGGTGGCTGCCCCCCGTTGCCGGCAGGCCTTTATAAACCCGTCTAAAAGCTGTTTGCCATACCCTTTTTCACGTTGTTTGGGGTCAATGGCGATGTAGTAAAGCTCCGCCTCATCAAAAAGGGACTGTCCAATCACAAACCCCCACACTTCGCCGGTTGGCCCAAGCAAACAGTTCCCAAAACAGGCACCGTCCAGGGCAATCCCAACAGGATGGCCAAAAACCCGGTTGCTAAGGGCATCCACCTCTTCCAAATGCATTTTTGTCCACAAAACCACCTCAGCCATTGGCCTGCCCCATCAACCAATTGGCTTCTGCTTCCGGCAATCGTAAATAATTCGGTGAAAACTGGTGTACATCGGCAACAGGGGCCAATCCGTCAGCCGCCTGGGCAAGGTTGAAGGCAACAGCTGTGTTTTTATCCGGATGAAAGATGGCCCGTTCCCCAACGGCCTGGACAATGGCTTCCCGGTGGGCATCAACGTCCCCGATAAAATGGATGGGCCCGGAAGGAAGTTTTTCAAGCAACTGGGACATGAGATAATGCCCGTCCTGAATGACCGCTTTATATTTACTGTCATAAACCCCCGCAAAGGCTGTGCCCCGCCGGGCATCAAATAAAGGGACAATGTGCCCTTTGACTCCCAGGTTCCTAGCTAACGCCCCTAAGCTGGAAACGCCAATTAAAGGGACATTCAGCGTCCAAGCAAGTGTTTTAGCAATGGTCACTCCAATACGGATACCGGTATAAGATCCCGGGCCTTCTGCGACCACAATGCATTCGACATTTTCCGGCTTTAAAGCACATTCTAGAAATAAACCCTCGATAACAGGCATCAAACGGACAGAATGGTTATTTTTGGTTTCCTCCGTCATCTGGCCCAGCAAGTCATTGCCTTGCACAAGGGCGACACTTAGGGTTTTATTCGACGTATCAATGGCCAGCACGCACATATTCTAGCACCTCGCTAATAAATTCATAGTCTTCTCCCCGGGGGATAAATTCAAAACGCCTGCCTGTCTCGCCTTCATTGAAAATCTTCACTTCCAAGCGCTCGGGAGGTAAAATAGGCTCAATAAGGCTGGCCCATTCGATGACGCAGATGCCATCCCCATAAAAATAATCATCCAAGCCCATGTCGCCATAACCATTTTCAAGACGGTAAGCATCCATATGATACAATGGGAGGACACCCTCGTCATATTCCTTAATGATTGTAAAAGTAGGGCTGTTCACCGTACCTTTTATATCCAGGCCTTTGGCTAATCCCTTCGTAAAGGTAGTCTTTCCCGCACCCAAATCTCCTTCCAGCGTTAAAACCATACCAGGCATCAGGCATTCGCCAATTTTTTGGGCAAGCCCCATCGTCTCGGAAACAGAACCAAGTTTGATAACATCCATCTAATCACCTAATCCATCTCATAATATCGCATTTCATTATTATGGCTTTACAGCACCAGTTTAATCAGTACATAAAAAAAGCAGCTCAGTGGCTGCAATCATTCATTTAATTGGAGCGGATGAAGGGAATCGAACCCTCGACCTAACCATGGCAAGGTTATGTTTTACCACTAAACCACATCCGCATATTAAATTTAAAATGGTGCGGGCGACAGGAGTTGAACCTGCACACCGAAGGTACTAGAGCCTAAATCTAGCGCGTCTGCCAATTCCGCCACGCCCGCTTGTATTTGGTGAAGAATGACGGGTTCGAACCGCCGACCCCTTCCACGTCAAGGAAGTGCTCTCCCGCTGAGCTAATTCTCCGGGTTGGAGCGGATGAAGGGAATCGAACCCTCGACCTAACCATGGCAAGGTTATGTTTTACCACTAAACCACATCCGCTGATTGTTATAAATCTATTATATCAGAAACTAATAAATTTGCAAGTACAAATCAAGACTATTTACATTTTTTTCTTCTACCCTATAAATTAAGGAAATCACTTTAAATCCAAAAACCGCCTGAAGGTGGTAACCAAAGCCCGGCAACGTCCTACTCTTGCACGTGTGTACTACCCTCGGCGCTAAAGAGCTTAACTTCTGTGTTCGGGATGGGAACAGGTGTGGCC
>WRGF01000003.1 GCA_009787345.1 Turicibacter sp. | reverse complement strand
CCGGTTTGGATCAAGACGCCTGCCAAAACGCCAGCTGTGATGATGCGGATAACGGCGGGAATCATCCCACGGGCACCATCCAGCAAAATGTTGACGGTTTCAGGCAAATTGGCACCGCCCGCTAAACCACCCACGATTGCCCCGATAATGAGGCTGTAAGCCGGGTTGACTTTTTTAATGATTAAAATGATGGCAAGGGCTAACCCGATAAGGGCTCCCAGTGTCGATACCATAGGTTCCATATATTACACGCTCCTTTTTTGGTCTAATGCTGAAATCAACTTGAAAATTTGGGATGTTGTGTCTGTCATGTTTTTTGCGGCAACTTCAGGCTTCATCGCTTCGGTTAGGGGAATGGGCGATTTTTGAATGGAGAAGAACGCGCTCATGCCCGCATCATTGCAGTGGTGTGCATCATCGCTTAGGCTTCCTGCCAAGGCAATGACTTTGATCCCGTGTTTATTGGCAAGCTTGGTAACCCCGATAGGGGCTTTACCCATGGCTGTCTGCTGGTCCAGGCGGCCTTCGCCGGTAATGACGAAATCTGCATCCGTCAGATGGCTTTCCAGGTTTGTTTCTTTGATAATGATGTCGATACCGGATTCAAGCTCCCCATTCAAGAAAGCCTTGAAGGCATAACCTAGTCCGCCAGCTGCGCCAACGCCAGGGACATGGGCTAAATCCAGGTTAAGGTCCTTTTTGACCACTTCCGAGAAATTAACAAGCCCGCGGTCCAACTCGGCAACGATTTCTGGGGTAGCCCCTTTTTGTGGGCCGTAAATATGGGCGGCCCCATTAAGGCCAAATAATGGATTTGTGACGTCGCAAGCAATTTTAAACGTACACTCATCCAGCTCTTTTAGTTTCCCATCTGTTTTAACCTGGGCAATTTCATTTAACACGCGTCCGCCACGGCCAACCAGCTGCCCCGAGGCATCCAGGAATTCAAACCCAAGGGCTTGGAGCATTCCTACACCGGCATCATTGGTTGCACTTCCCCCGATCCCTACAACGAAATGGCGGCAACCTTTTTGAATAGCTTCCTTAATGATTTCCCCGACACCATAAGTGGTGGTGTTCAGTGGGTTGCGAAGTTCGCTTGGAACCAATGGCAATCCGGCAGCTTGGGCCATTTCGATGATGGCGGTTTGGCTATTTGGCAAAATCCCATAATGGGCTTCTACGTTTTCAGATAAGGGACCGGTAACGGTAAGGGTTTGCATCTCTCCGTTCATGCCTTCAACAAGGGCTTCAACCGTGCCTTCCCCGCCGTCCGCAAGGGGGATGATGGTAACTGATGCCTCTTTATTTACCCTAAGGATGCCTTCCTTTATAGCATTCCCGGCTTCGACCGAGCTTAAACTTCCTTTTAATGAATCGATGGCGATAACAACTTTCATAAGTAGCACAACCTTTCGTAAGCGTTAACCGCTTTTGGATGCCTTTATTATACCCGGTTTGTCGAAAGTTATCTACATTACAAAAACCAAATATGTAAGCGATTTTTGTGGTATAATACTAGTACGCATAACAGTATCGGAGGGACAGGTATGAAAATATCGCCAAAAATCGCCCAAAACATCGTGGAACGCCTCCAAGATGTCATTGGCCAGCGGATTAATTTTATGGATGAAACAGGTGCCATCATTGCCAGTTCCGATCAAGCCCGCATAGGGTCGCTGCATTTAGGTGCCCTTCATGCCATGCGCTCGAATTGCACGCTGTTCATTGAAAGCGACCAGCAGTTTCCCGGCGCAAAAAAAGGCATCAACATGCCCGTTTTTTATCAAGAAAGCATCATTGGCGTCGTTGGGATAACCGGTGGGCCTGAAGTGGAGAAGTTTGCCAGTATCGTTAAAGCCATGACGGAAATTCTGGTCAAGGAAGCCTGGCTCGGTCAGCTAAGTTTTCAGAAGCGGGAAAAAAACCGCCTGCTGATGGAGTCTTTGTTGCTAGGAAGCGATAACATCCAAGACGATATGTTTGAGCTGGATTTTGCGAAACCGTACCGGGTCATCACCGGCAGCGTGACGGATACCCTAAGCACGAATATCTATCAGGTGTTAGAAAAATACTTCACCCATTTCACGACGAACCTCTCCTACTTTACCATCCTCACCCAACAAGATGCCTATTTAGAGTCGACCCTCCAGTCCATCTATGAAAAACTGGGGCAAGACGTCCATTTTGGGATAGGAACGAAAGCCGTGGATAAAACCCAACTGATGCGCTCATATGAAACCTCATTGACCGCATTAAGGGACCGAGGTGTGTTTGGCAATAAGGGCATTCCTTTTTCATACTTCGAAAAACTCGAATTGGGAATCCTTCTTGCGGATGCCAAAAAGCCCAACAAGGAGCTATTTTATCAACAGGTTTTTGGCGGGCTCTCCCCTCTGGAAGTGGATGCCATCCGGGACACATTAAGGCTGTATGCCCAACATAATGGCAGTATCCAAAAATGCGCCGAGGCGTTGTTCATCCACAAAAACACGTTCCAGTACCAGCTGGCAAGAATCAAAAAACTAACGGGTTATGACCCCCGCAACTACCGGGAATTCGCAATTTTATATGTAGGTTTGCACCTTCAACCTTAAACAAGCCCATGAACGCAATCGCTCATGGGCTTGTGGGTAGCTCTATTAACTCGCTTTGTTCCTACGGTACTCACTTCGTGACCTTCCTCAGAACAAGAAAACCGTAAGAGCCTTGCCCGCATTTGCGAGGATTTTTTCGTCCAGCCGAGGAAGTGAAAATGCTTCTACGGTGC
>WRGF01000002.1 GCA_009787345.1 Turicibacter sp. | reverse complement strand
AGATGGTGCTGGCGAACCTGTTGGTGGAGGAACTGAAAACCATCGGCATGTCGGACGCTTCAGTGGATGAATTTGGCTATGTCATGGCGACCCTTCCTGCCAACACCGATAAAAAATTGCCAACCATTGGCTTTTTGGCCCATATCGATACGGCTTCTGAGTTTACGGCGACCAACGTCAATCCTCAAATCGTAGATTATAAAGGCGGCGACATTGTTTTGAACGAGGCTTTGAATGTTGTCCTGACCCCAACCGCATTCCCAGAAATGCCGAACTACGAAGGCCATACCCTGATGACCACAGACGGCACCACTTTGTTGGGCGCTGACAACAAAGCCGGGATTGCAGAGATTATGACGGCGATGGATTATTTGCTGAAAAACCCAGAAATCAAACACGGCAAGATTCGGGTGGCTTTCACCCCAGATGAGGAAATCGGCAGGGGGCCCCACCGCTTTGATGTGGCTGCCTTTAACGCGGATTTCGCCTATACAGTTGATGGCGGGCCATTAGGGGAGCTTCAATATGAAAGCTTCAATGCCGCCCATGCCAAGCTGTTTTTCCAAGGGGTCAACACCCATCCAGGAACGGCAAAAAATAAGATGATCCATGCCGCCAAGTTGGCCATGGAATTTCACAGCCACCTGCCAAATGAGGAATCCCCTGAATTTACGGACGGCTATCAAGGGTTTTACCACCTGATCAACATGAATGCCGAAGTCGAGAAAGCCGAATCCTATTACATTATCCGGGATTTCGATAAGGAGAGCTTCCAAAAAAGGAAAGCATTCATTGAGCAGATTGCCGAAACGCTCCAAAACAAATATGGAAAAGACCGCATCCAACTGGAACTGGACGACCAGTATTACAACATGGCGGACAAAATCCTGCCGGTGCGAGAAATCGTGGACGTTGCCGAGGAGGCCATGAAAAATCTGGGCATCGTCCCGAAAATCGGCGCTATCCGTGGCGGGACCGACGGTTCCCAGCTTTCCTACATGGGGTTGCCAACACCGAATATCTTCACCGGCGGCGAGAACTTCCATGGTAAATTCGAGTACGTGTCCATCGACGACATGGAAAAATCGGTGAATACCATTGTGGAAATCATCCGCCTGTTTGAGAAAAAGGCATAGGCAGAAAAGAAAACCGCTTTTCTGCCTATGGGCTAAAGTGCTTTTAGTTTTTTTGAGCCATCATCGGTTTTCCAATACACAAAGCAGGATAATCCCGGTTTTTGGGATTATCCTGCTTTGTTACGCCGCAAGATTTTAAATTGCTTTTTCAAGACAAATAGCACCACTAAAAATGCCAAAGCCTCTGAGGTGGGGAATGCTAGCCATACTCCATTGATTTGAAGGTTGCCTAGATGGGGGAGCCATAAAATCAGGGGGATGACCAAAAGCAGTTGCTTGAAGATGGAGAAAAACAGGGCGGGCCCGCCACGGCCAAGAGCCTGGTACAAAGTGGAAGCCACCGTTTGAAAACCCACGGTGCAAAACAGCATCAGCTGAAGCCTTAATATGGTGGCAGCCAGTTCGATGGCGGATTCATCCTGGGTCAAAAGCCCGATGATCTGCCGGGGGAATACGAGCCCCACCACACTGGCAACCCCTCCGATAGCGGTGGTGTAGATGAGGGCATATTTGATGCTTTTTCGGACCCGTTCCTGTTCATCAGCCCCATAATTGAAGCTGGCGATGGGCTGAAACCCCTGGTTGACCCCCATAATGGGCAGGAAAAACAGGGAAACAATCCGGTTGGCAGCCCCAAAGGCAATGAGGGAAGCCGTCCCGCCCAAATCCCGCAACGTATTGTTGATGACCAGGGAAAAAGCGGTGGTGGCGGCGTTGCGGGCAAAGGCGGAAAACCCTACCTTCACCACCGACCACAACACTTTCGGGCTTGGCTTTAAGTCTTTTCTTTGGAAGCTGACCGTGGATTTATGCCGCCAAATAAAGTTCAGCCCAAAAACCGCTGCGATGATTTGGGAACAGACGGTGGCAAGCCCCACACCCCCAAGCCCCCAACCGAAGTGGAAAATAAATAAATAATCAAACAGGGTATTAAGGAGGGAATCTACCACCACCACCCACATGGAACGCTTCAAATTCCCCTCTGCTCGAAAGACGGCGCTGGTCAATAAAATAATGGCGTTAAAGGGAAGGCTCCATTTAAGGACGTTCAAATAATCGTAGGCGGGTGTTAGCAGCTCCTCATTAGAGCCAAAAAAATGAAGCAAAAGTTTCATGAAAACCGTGGTGAGCCCTAGGAGGAGCAGGGAGATGAAAACGGTGAGCAAGTAGGAGTTGGCCGTAACCAGATTGGCGTATTCGGTATTTTTCTTCCCCAGGCTTCGGCTGATGGCGGAGGCGGCCCCGATGGAAACCAGCTGGGCAAACCCGTGGTAAAGGGACTGGATGGCAAAGACAATCCCCACGGCCCCGACGGCTTCCATGCTTATTCCCCGGGAAATCATAACGGTGCTTAGGGTGGTGTAGGCGCCGCTGGCTACCATGGCGATAACGGCGGGGCCAGCCAATTTGAGGGTAAGTTTATGGACGTTTTCCGCCCCGAGTTGTGAGGTCATAACGGTCTCCGGAATAGAGG
>WRGF01000001.1 GCA_009787345.1 Turicibacter sp. | reverse complement strand
GTTGGTACAATGAAGGTATCCTAAATCGGAGGTTTTACATGATGAAGACGAAACCAGAAATCATCCCAGTAAGTTTGATCGAACAACGCCCGGCACACCCAAGCCATGAACGGAGCATCTCCATTGCGCCTACCTGCCACATCAAAAAAGGAAAGTTGGAAATTTCCCTGCACAACGGCATTGACAAATTTATGGTCCACGCCATTTTGGAGATGGTCAAAGATGCTGGTTGATTACACGCGCGTAAGGGATATTTTCATGGTTGCAGGCAAAACCGACATGCGCCGGGGGATTGATGGCCTTGCATCCATCGTCGCCGGACAATTCAACATGGATCCTTTTGACAACGCCATTTTCCTTTTTTGCGGAACAAGAAAGGACAGTAAGCGGCAAATAATATATTTTATCGGTGTATTAATTTTTATTTTTTGGTGGCATACTTACCTCGCTAATCTGAAATTCGGCGATTCGCCTTTCTCATATTATGCCTGAAACAGAAGGATTCTAGTATAGATTTTAGGATAGCACTTGTTCAGCTTATTTTTGACCAGCTCCTTACTGCATTATTGAATGGCAAACATCAATTCTGCTTGCACGGCTACTTGCCCGTCTACTGTGGCAATGGCTTTGCCGACGCCGATGGGGCCGCGTTGTTTGATGATTTCGATGGATAGGGTCAGTACATCCCCTGGGATGACTTTGCGTTTGAAACGGGCGGAGTTGATGCCGGCAAAGTAGGCGATTTTTCCTTTGTTGGCTTCAACGGACAAAGTTGCTACCGCACCTACTTGGGCCAATGCCTCGATAATGAGCACGCCTGGCATGACATGCTCTTGGGGGAAGTGCCCCATGAAGTGCATTTCGTTGGCGCTGACGCATTTTTTGCCGACCGCTTTAACCCCTGGCTCCAGTTCCTCGATGGTATCCACTAAAAGGAAGGGATAGCGGTGAGGGATGATTTCCTGGATTTGGTTTGAGTTTAGGATCATGCTGATTCATCCTCCCATTTTTTGAAAATGAGGGTTGCGTTATGCCCACCGAATCCGAGTGAATTAGACATGGCGTAGTGGATGTCTTGTTTGCGCCCGACATTTGGAACGATATCTAAGTCGCAATCCGGGTCTCCCTCTTTAAAGTTGGCTGTAGGCGGGATAAACCCATCCGCTAGTGCTTTCAAGGAGATAATCGCCTCGACAGCCCCACTTGCACCAAGGAGATGGCCTGTCATGGATTTCGTTGAAGATACCGCAAGTTTGTTAGCATCTTCCCCAAAGACCCCGCGAATTGCTTTCGTTTCCGTTTTGTCATTAAGAGGTGTGGAAGTCCCGTGGGCATTGATGTAGTCGATGCTGTCAGTCCCGACACCGGCATCATCAAGGGCCATGGTCATGGAACGCATCGCTCCGTCACCAGTGGATTCAGGGGCGGTAATGTGGTAAGCATCGCAACTTGCCCCATAACCGACGATTTCACCGTAAATATGGGCACCACGGGCTTGGGCAGATTCCAACGTTTCAAGGATAATGGCACCTGCTCCTTCGCCCATGACGAAGCCGTTGCGTTCCATATCGAAAGGAATGGATGCACGGTTCGGGTCTGTGGCTTCGGAAGTGGCACGCATGGAAGCAAATCCTGCCATCCCTAATGGGGTGATGGACGCTTCGGCACCACCGGCAATCATGTAATCCATGTAACCGTCACGGATTGACCTGAAAGCGTCACCAATGGCGTTGGCACCTGCTGCACAAGCTGTTACAACGGAAGTACAGATCCCTTTCGCCTGAAGGGCAATGGCTACGTTGCCCGCTGCCATGTTGGCAATGCACATCGGGATGAAGTGAGGGGATACCCGACCCGCACCACGGGTCATCATAGTCGCGTGGCTGTCCTCAATGGTTTGAAGGCCGCCGATACCGGAGCTGATCATGACCCCGAATCGATTACGGTCGATGGATTCCGGCAAGTCCGCATCCAAATAAGCCTGTTTCGACGCAATGATCGCATATTGGGTGAAAAGGTCCAATTTACGTGATTCCTGCTTTGTTAAGTACACTTCTTTATCTAAATCCTTGATTTCGGCTGCTAAATTCGTTTTAATGGACTCGGCATCGAAACGGGTAATAGGCCCGATTCCGTGAATCCCTTTTTGGATGGACTCCCATAAAGCGTCCACGTTGTTGCCAACCGGCGTTACAGCTCCCATTCCTGTAATAACAACTCTTCGTTTCATGAACAAAGGCCTCCTTAAATTATAATCCAGTTCCGCCGGCCGTTCGACCCGATATTTTATTCCAGCAAAGAACCTTGAGCCAAAAACATGCTCAAGAACCTTCGCTTACATAAAATTCGGGCACTCACATACGGGCCGGCTGCACTTTTTCTTTTATAATCCAGTTCCGCCGGCCGTTCGACCCGATATTTTACTCCAGCAAAGAACCTTGAGCCAAAGACATGCTCAAGAACCTTTGCTTACATAAAATTCGGGCACTCACATACGGGC